>UQSC01000008.1 GCA_900543615.1 uncultured Collinsella sp.
ATCTACACAAGGCTATTCGTCGGCAGCGTCAGATGTGTATAAGAGACAGATGCGATGGAGCCCAACGCGCCGCTGCCCCCTCCTAGGCCTTTAATCATCTCGTCCATAAGTTCGTCGGCCGAACCTTGGATATCACCGTATCCTACGAGCAGCCGTCCCCAAACATCCATGACGCCGTCGAGCACGCCGGCAACGCCGCCCGAGCGTTCCTTCAATGTCGAGAAAAATCGCGAAAGCACGTTGTTTTGCGCCGCCGCCTCATCGGGCGCCAGCACCGCGGCAGAGATAGCACCGCGATCGCCAAGCCTGACTGCCGTGTTAAACGAAGAGTTGAGCTCATCGGGGCTCGAGATGGCACCCGAAACCGCAAGGGCAACCACGCCGTTGCGACCGGGCGGGGCGATACGCGGGCGCTCGCCGGAAAGCTCCTTGATGGCCTGGTCAAACGCATTGCCCGCACGGTCGGACTCATCCTCGGTCTGACGCTCGAGCTCGAGCTCTTTGTTGCGGCATTCGACGTAGTCTTCCAGGGCCTCTTTGAACTTATCGAAGTGGTACTCAAAGCCGTTTTCGATAGAAGTCGAAGGCGCTGCAACGGCACCGAGCGACGAAACGCCAAAATGGCATCTGTTGCATCTGTCCTGTCCGTCATAATCAGCAACCGAGGCTAACCCGCCTGGCGACCCCTTCTTATAGTTGGGGCAACTCGTTCCGTAATGCAGATACGTCTTGCCATCGATGGCGCTGGTTGGCCACGCCGCATCGGTATAGAGTTCCGTCGCTCGCACCTCGTCAGCGTTGCGCGGCAACAGCGGGATATGGGAAGTAACTTCATCTCCGTCCTCGGTTACATATGCACGATTGACCTCTGTACTCGCATAGGTGTAAAACGCCTTGCGCGCCGCCGACTCCGCCTTCATCTCGACGCTCGATCCCTGAGGTTTTTCATTCGCCAAGCGCTGCCGGTAATAGATTTTCGCGCGATCGAGCGCTATTTGCGGCTCCCATGTGATGCTCGACTTTTCATGACGGTTCTGACTGTCAGATAGTTCTGCTAGTTTTTTCGCACGCTCCCACATACACGAGTACTTGCCAATCGAACTCTCGTCCGACCCGCCACAATCCGCCAGCCAAGCGCGCTCTTTAGCCTTCGCCGTGTCCTCAGAAGCCTTCCGCAACTCCTCGGCCGCACGCTCTAAATCATCTGATGTGTCTTTAATGGTATCGGTCGAGATCTCTGACCCTTTGAGCGCAGCGAAGTCCGACTCGGATGTCCTGGGCACGGCAAGCGCCGTACCGGTATAGGCCACACTATCGATATCCTGCGCCGATACCGCCTGCGTGGCACGCGCGGCAATCAGATACGGCAGAGCCGTCTCGATTTTCTGCAAGCCTTCCGATGCGCTTTTGGCAAACTTATTGCGCGTTTTAATGATCTCAATCCCGGTGTCGACCATATTGCCGGCAACTGGTTCGGCACCTGGGATGAGAATGGCAACCAGGCCCGTCCCGATTGTGGCAAACCCCGCTAGCCCCAGACTCAAGATGCTCGCATCAACCACCGTGGCAGCCGTGTGATAGGACGACACCACGTTGGCACCCGCCAACGCGCCGCTATCGGCCGCCACCTGGGTATCCCCGGCACGCGACATGCTCCATATCGCCGCGGTCGACGAAAACAACAACGTGAGCACCACTAGGATGACCACGGCAGAAGAAAGCGTGGTGTAGGCACCGTCTTCGATAAACAGGTCGATACCGGCGCGGCCCATAAAGCCGCCTCGCTTGCGATGGCAGCTCGGACGGCGCGTCAAAACGCGTCTAGACCAGAAACGCTTAATCCCATGCAGCAATCCACGAATCATAATCTCCCTCCAGCCATTCGGGACGTGATTGATACGAGACATCGACCTTGAGCTCAACGTAGCCGCCCTCGGCGGTACCACCCATAACCTGCGCAAACGCACCGATCACAGGCAACGGCTTGACCTCGCCGGAAACGGACACGGACGAGACGCCACCCGCACCGGCCCGGCCAAGCTCGATATCCCACGACAACGGCCCGCCGGCATGAAAGATCGAAACGTTGGGCACTGCGGCAAGCCGGCGGCGGGTGAACTCCTTAAGATCGTCGTCCTCCGCCGTCGTCGTGGTCATGAGCCGTGCGGTCTCGGCGGCGGCAGACTCCATGACCGCGCGCGTATAGAGCAAACACACCGGTTGCAGTGCGAGAAGAATGAGCGTCAGAAACGTCGGCAGCAAAAAAGCGGCCTCGACCGTAGACTGCGCCCGGTCCTCGCGCGCGATATCAATACAACGCGATGTCCTTAGCGCCCGCAGCGGCGTCGATAACCGACGTCGAGGCAACGCCATGGGATGCCGCCCGCTCAACCAGCGCCGCCAAGCGCCCATCGGTGCCAGCACGCCAAAGCCCCGCAATCGCCAGCACGATCGATAACAGCGCCACTGTAACGATGGCGTATTCCACAGTCGCTTGGGCAACCTCTTCACGCAGAACGCCATGCATTTCACGATCCCTCCTTTGAGCTTATTGTTTGCGGGACCAGACGCACGGTGCGCAGACGACACGAAGCATCGCCAGCATCCGCGGCAACCGTCACCATATCGACCCAGCCGCGCCCATCGCGCACGATGGCGCCCCATACGTTGCCCTTAATATCGAGATAGCCGCTCAGGGCGAGCTGGGCCGTTGGCACCTCGCGGTAGGCGCGTAACATATCCGCCGCTGCCTCGGTCATCGGTCGGTCCTCGGACCATGCAAGCCGGACCGCAATCGCGTTGTCCTCAGGCGAATCCGTCGCAGTGCCAGACCGCTTGTCGAGCGTCCGCAGAAAGGTTTGCGCCGTGACAGCAACATCCGAATCGTCCGCATCTCGCATCTCATCTTTTTGAGACGCCACCGCCGAATCTGAGCCCGAATCGAAGGCGGCCCCAGGACGCTGCTGCCGCGCGGCGTTAAGCCCCCAAAGCACCGCCGCTATCGCCACGGTCAGGCAAGCAAACACCAGCAGCACCCCGATGGAGCGCTCGCCCTCTACAGGCTGTTGATGCCCTCGCTGATAGCGTTCCATAGATCTTGGACCTTGCCTTTAAATGCAACAATGGCAATAATCGCGATCACCACAAGCACGCCCACCAAAATGGCGTACTCGGTGGTACCCTGCGCGCTCTCCTCCCGCAACAGCTCCTTGGCATGCTGGCGAGCGCGGATCGCCCGGCAAAAAGCCCAGTTCCAAGCCTTGTCAGCAACTTCGACCATCGTGTTCATGTATTCCTCCCTACATCATCCCGCCTGCTCCCAGCAGCGGGCCCAATATGGACAGAAGCAACGCCGGCAAGATGAGCGTGCCGGTGGGAATCAGCAGCTTGACGGGCGCACGCTCAATCTCGCGCTCGACCGCGGCGCGATGAGCCGCACGGATCTCGCGACTTTGAGCGGCCAGCGTCTCGGCAAGTGGGGCACCCAGGGCGAGTGCCTGCCCCACCGTAATGGCAAAGGTCTCGAGCGCTCGCACGTCCAGGTCGCGCGCGGCGGCCAACAACTCGTCCTCACGCGTGCCCACGCCCACCTGCCACGCCATGCAGGCCCGCTCAAGGCGAAGAGCCAGCACCGATCGGCGGTTGGCGCAGAAAATCTCAAGCGCCGCATCAAACGAAAGACCGGCCGAAAGACCCAAGCGCACAACATCGATCATCTCGGACACTTCGCCGAGCGACACTCGCGCCGGGCCGCCCGCTCCAACCGCGCCCTTCATTCGCGCGGTCAGGGCATCGACCACCGAGCGACCCGCGGCGACGACCAGCACCGCCTCGCGCTTGCAGGCCCCTGCGATCTTGCGTGCATCCGCCCGATCCAAACCCGTCGCGACAAATACACTCAGGGCGCACAGGCAAGCCGTAACTGCAACCGGGGCGCTCATAGCTCCACCCGCATAATGCGCCTGATAACCACCAGGGCAACGGCGTTGAGGGCAAGACCCAGCACCACAGCGCCCGCGCCGGCAGGCGTCGCAAGACCGCGACGAAAATCTGCCGAAAGCAGCGCCAACACCGCGCACATGCCCGCCGGCATCGCCGCGACCATATGCGCCGACATGCGAGCCTGCGACGTCTTGACATCCAAGCGGCGCTTGAGCTCAATGCGCTCCCCCACCATGCTCGACGCCTCGGACAGTAAGTCGGCAAGCGGAGCGCCGGTGCGCTGTGACACCTTAAGCGCCAAGGTCACAAGCGAAAGACCGGGGGCGTCGATGCGCACGAGCAAGTCATCGAGCGCATCGGTCGCCGAGATGCCGCAATCGATCGCCGCCGCCACCCGCAAAAACTCGGTATGTACCGGTTCTTGCGCATGAGCGCCCACAAAGCGCATGCCCTGGGCCAGCGAATGTCCCGAGGCAAGCGACATGGATAGTGCGGTAAACGCCTCGGGCATGGCCTCTTCCGCATCGTGTTGCTCGCGCCGGCTCTCAAAGCCATCCCGAGCGGCGCCAACGGCAATCGGAGCAACAAGTCCCAAGGCAAATCCGAGGGGCGATAACGACACCATCGTTAGTAAAACGCTGCAGACACCGCTCGATAGCAGCAGAAACGCCAAGCGCCCCGAAGCATCTTCGATCACGAGGCCAAGGCGATGCGCCGGAGCCAGCGATGCCCACGAACGG
Source organism: uncultured Collinsella sp. (assembly GCA_900543615.1). Taxonomy (GTDB): domain Bacteria; phylum Actinomycetota; class Coriobacteriia; order Coriobacteriales; family Coriobacteriaceae; genus Collinsella. The sequence continues at coordinate 4,683 of UQSC01000008.1, forward strand.
GCGATCTTTTTCAGCAGATCGTTTTCCACCAGCTCACGCGGCAGTTTCTCTGCCACCGTCTCGAGCGCCTGACGCGCCAGCTCCGCCGGCGGCACCTGCGGCACACGAGGTTCCGCCCCGCACGCCGTCGCAACAGAAAACCCTGCCAAACCCCCTACGACGAGGGGCACAGCGACCTCCATTCGTCCACCTCCTCTTGTGTGAGCGTCCCCGACCGCAGGCCTTCTGCGATAAACGGCGGCTCGCGGTCAAGCTTCCAGGTGCGCTCGGCGGCATCGAAAGTCACATAGCGCTCGAGCTCTACGCCGCCCGACGCGGCGCGACGCACCCCCGAATACGAGGAGACGAAACGCCTGCCATCGGCGTGGCGCTCGGACATCACGATGCCGTCGAGCGCCATGGCAATCTGCTCCTCGATGAGCTCGCTCGGCAGATCGATGCCATAACGTGCAAGCAACGTCAGACGCACCACGGTCTCCTGCTCGGAACCCGCATGAAGCGTGGTGAGCGACCCGTCGTGGCCCGTGTTCATGGCCTGCAACATGTCGCAGCACTCGGCACCGCGAACCTCGCCCACCACGATGCGGTCGGGGCGCATGCGCAGGGCATTGGTCACCAGGTCGCGGATCGTCACCGCGCCCTCGCCCTCAATTGAAGCCTCGCGCGCCTCTAGGCGCACCACGTGCGGATGATGCGCAAACTTGAGCTCGGCAGAGTCCTCGATCGTCACGATGCGCTCGCCGGTGGAGATCTCGCATGACAACGCGTTGAGCAGAGTGGTCTTACCAGATCCCGTGCCTCCCGCAACCGCCAGGTCCTGTCGCAGCGACACCGCGCACGACAGCAGCTGCGCATACCAAAGCGGCAGCGACCCCAGCCCCACAAGCTCGTCCAGCGAGCAGATACGGTCCGAGAACTTTCGGATGGTGAGAATCGGTCCGTCAATCGCCACAGGCGGAATCACCGCGTTGACGCGATAGCCCGTTTTGAGGCGGGCGTTGACGATGGGGCTGCGCTCGTCGATACGGCGGCCAAGTGGCGAGATGATGCGGTCGATAAGCACCCGGATCTGCTCATCATCCTCAAACGCATGCTCGATGGGATACAAGACGCCGCCGCGTTCAAAGAAAGCCGAACGGCAGCCGTTGATCATGATTTCGGTAACGGTGTCGTCCTCGATGAGCGGCTGCAACGGCCCCAAGCCCACCACGTCATCCAAAATCTCGTCGATGATGGTCTCGCGCTCGGGCGTCGCGAGATCGGTCGGCTCCTCAACATTGAGCGCCGCCTCCACCGCGGGACGCAATTCCGAGCGGGCAAGTGCCGGGTCGATATAGGCGCTGATACGCGCCACTTCGTCGTAACCCATGCGGTCCATCACGGCGCGCTTGGTGCGTCGTTTCACCGCACGGCGACGCCCCGCATCTACAGGCGCTGCCGCCGCTGCAGCGCCGGCAGCCTTAATCCTCGTTTGCAGGCTCATCGCTGATCACCCTCGCGCGACCAGGGAAGGCGGATACGCGGACGCTCGGTACGCGTTGCACGGTCGGCGACCATATCGCTCCAGGGACCGACGGCGCAGCCCAGCTCCACGAGCATCTCGCGCGCGGCCTCGCGCACGCTGGTCGCAAAAGCGCTGGTCTGCCCCACTGCCTCGTCAGCGCGCCCAAACGCCATGAGCGCGGCGAGATCCTGCCCGCCATCGGCGATACGAATCTTGGAGCTCAACGCGCAGGCAATCTCAAAGCGCATGGCGACGTCCTCGTCTGCCCCGCGCACACCGAACCGGTTGAACACGGCGCTCATGCGCGTGCGCGGCACACCTACTCGACTTGCCAGTTCAATGACGCGCGATGCCGATGTCGCGGACGACACCGCCGCATCGCCAACGACCAGGCAACGGTCGCTCGCCGCCACCGCAGCCGCCACGGCATCGCCCCAAAAGACCGAGGTATCGATAAAGACCACGTCGGATTCGCGACGCAGAACATCAAGTAGTAGCTCCACCGGACGTGCCATGAGCTCGGCTTGCTCGGGCGCCGTGACGGGACCCCAGAGCGTAACGCCCGGCGCCACGCGCATCGATGCGGCCACGATATCCGGCTCGGTGAGCGCGCCCGCCGCCGACGGCTCGATAAGTGCCGCCATATCGCGCGGAGTATCGACGCCTAACAAGTCGTAAAGGTTTCCGAACATCAGGTCCAGGTCGAGCACGGCGGCACGCAAGCCTAACAGCGACGATGTGTGTGCCATGGTGGCAACGATCGTCGACTTGCCGCACCCGCCCGAACCCGAAATGGCGCAGATGACCGGAGCTCGATGCGGCGAAGCGGCAGCGTCTGCCGGCGGCATCGGAGGCGGCGGGGCGGGCGTCGGTGACAGCGTCCCCGTCTCCCCTGCCGCAACTACACGCTGCGTCCAAGCCGGCATGGCGGCTTGTTCGGTCTGCGAGGCAGGCTCGTTCTGCGCAATCTGCTCATACTGCATCAGCGACAACTCGCCGCACCCGGCAAAGCCCTCAACTTCGTCGAGTTCATCCGCCAGATTCACGCCGTGCACGTATCCCATATCTACAGCCGGGGAGTCGCCAGCATGCTGCGCCGGCCCTCCAGCGTCATCGTATACAAGGGGGTTCCGGGGGCGCCGACCATGCTCGGCTTCCGCTTTTCCATAATCATCAACACGCGGGCCTCTTGTAGCGCGAGGCGCCCCGGATTCCCTATCAACAAAAGCATCGGGCTCAATCGTCATGCGCCGATCGGAATCAACCGCTCCCTCGCCCGCGCGCCCGTTGCCGCATATACTGTGCGCAGCGATGACCTCGGTCGCCCCTGCGCGAAACAGCCCCTCGATATCCGACGGATCGAGTGCTTCTATCAACACGACCACGCGACTCACGCGGCCTTCGGCCGTCAGGCGCACAACAGTCTTGCGCACATCTTCGGTATCAAACAGAGACGCCGCGATGATGACAGCCCCGCGGCGCGACGGAAACGCCCGCGCCATGGAAATCAGCCCGTCCAGGTCACCCACGCGAAGCACCTGTGCACCCGCATCACGGCCCTCGACTTCCCGCTGCAACAGCCCGTAATCGCCGCACGCGCAGCACGCAAGCCAGATCGCCTTCATCACTCGTCGCCTCCGCTCTTTTTGCCGCGCGCCGTGGCGGGAATCGTCAAGCTGACCGTTCCCTTGCCCGAGGTTCCCAGCAGTTCCTTGACGTCTTCGGGGTCAGCCGCCAGCGTCACCCATTCGATCTTGCCCTCGCGCGTGGCACCGGAATCCTCACTGGTATCGATCACGTACGCGCCGCACAGCCGATCGGTTACGCCGTCTTTTTGCACATATACATCCACGTAGCTGCCCACGCCCGTAGCACCGCCGACCGAGTGCTCGGCATCGACCGCCACCGAAACGGCGACCTTGCCCTTAGGCACCTCGAGCTTGTGACTCTCGGCCTTGGTGTAGACATTGCAGATCACGGCGTTTTTGGGAATACGCGAAGTCGTCACGTCGCCGCGCACCTGGCGCAGCTCGGTCGCCGCGTCACGCGGCAACAGGCTCGTCAGCCATTCCTGGGTTATGACATTGGTCTCATCGAGGGTCTCGCCCACATCGATATCGCGCGCCGCGACGCATACCTCGACGCGATCGCCACCGTACTTGGCCAAGGTCTCAGCCTGGACCTGTTCGGCTTGCGAGCGGATCGACGAGCCGTAAACCATGCAGAGCAGCGCAGCGAGCACGCCCGCGACCAGACTGATGGCGATGCGCTTGCTCTTGTTCACGGCCGCTCCTCTCATGGCAGTGCCGGGCGAATGCCCGTACCACCATTGTCTGGGTGGTCAGAGTGCAAAGCGGCGCAATCGCGATCTCGGTTTTCGATGTCAAACCAATCGCTGACCAAAAACTGACCAGCCCGTCAAGCTCGTGGCAAGGTTTTGGTCAGCACGTCAGCAAACTGCATGTTTCGAGGCTTTTTCGCAGCAAAAAAGCCGTCTCCCGAACAGTTGGAAGACGGCTGTCATAGGAAAAATCAATTACAGATGGACATCGGGATCGAGCATTTGAGCACTCACGCGCATGGATGACGCCAGGTTTTGGAACGTTTCCAAACGCAGGCTGTCGATCTGCCCGGCGTCCTCGGCCTCGCGAACGGCACAACCCGGCTCATGGGTATGCGTGCAATCGCCAAATCGGCACGCGCGCGATGCCTCGACAATCTCGGGGAAGGCGCGCGCCAGACCCCGCTCGTGACCCACGAGCGGTAGGCTGCGCAGGCCCGGGGCATCGGCGATCACGCCGGCGTCGCCCGGCAGTGTCACCATCACGCGCGCAACGGTAGTGTGACGGCCCTGGTCGTCGCGTTCGCGTACACCGCCAGTCGCCAACGTATCGTGGCCCAGCAGCGCATTGAGCAGCGTCGACTTGCCGGCACCCGACTCGCCCAGAATCATGGCGCAGCTCCCGGCAGGCACGCAGGAACGAACCTCGTCCAGGCCGCGCCCCTCGGCAGAGGACGTCACGATCACGCGCACGTCCGGACCCACCAGGCGGCGCACGCGGTCCAGATCGCGCTCGAGCTCCTCGGCATCGCAGCGGTCAGCTTTGGTGAGCACCACCACCGGCTCGGCATCGCAGTCGAGCGCCAACACCAGCGAGCGCGCCACGCGGTCGAGCAGCACCTCGCCGGCACCGAGCGCCTGCACGATTAGCACGCAATCCACGTTGGAGCAGAGCACCTGACGCTCTCCGCGGGCACGGCCGCGCCAACGCTCAAAGCTCGTACGGCGCGGCAGCACGCACTCAATCACGCCCATATCGTGCCCGGGAGCGCGGCGCACCGCCACACGGTCGCCCACGGCAGGCAGCAGGACCTCGTCCTCGCCGCGCGACTTGGCAAACCCCACGGCATGCTCGGCACGAAAGGTATCGTCGGCCGTCGCCACCAGCGGAAACCCGCGATCTAAGCGCACCACGGCGCCAGGCTGCATCTGCTCGGGCTCCTCAGCATGTGCGCAGAAATCATCAAAGGCAGTCTGCTGGGTTTCATCGACCGGCAGGTCATCAAACGCCGGAACGTCCTGCAGCGCGTCAAGCCCCGGCACGCTTGCCAGCAGCTCATCGGCAGATGCGGGGGCCTCGGTCGCAAGCTTCCGACGACGATCGCGCTTAGCCCGCGCCCCCGTCGTCTTTTTCTTCGCTTTAGCCTTAGCCTTGCCCACAAGCGCCTCCCAGCACCATAAATCACAACTGAGCAGGTATTTTAAATCAAATAGAGCTGGCCGGGCAAAGCCCTAAATCAAAAAGAGCCGGTCGAGCAAACGCTCGATCGGCTCACAAACTTTCCCTCAGCTTACGGTCCCGAGAGGTTGTCCGAAAGCCCGACCGCCGAGAGGGGTTTCTTCTGAGCGATCCCGCAGCGCGAAGCGCGAGGACCAGCGAAGAAGAAACCCCGCAGGCGGTCGGGCCGGTGGGAAGGATGGCCTTTCGACCTACTCCTTCTCCACCGCGCGCATGATCGCCTTGTAGATCTCCATCAGCGGGATGATCAGGAAGGCCAGACCCAGCGCGGCAAGAACGCCCTTGAGCTCAAGCGTCACAGGGCCAAAGAACATCTCGGCAAGCGTCGGCTGCACGGTCACGATCACCGTCAGCACCAGTGCCAGCGCGGCGGAAGCCCACAGCCACTTGTTCTGCTTCTTCATGGTGAACAGCGACGCACGACGGCTGCGCATATTGAAGCAGTGGAAAATCTCGACCATGTTGAGCGTGATGAACGCCATCATCACGCCTTCCTCGTCGGCATTGCCGGCGATCATATCGGCGATGTGGATGTAGCCCATGTCAAAGTACACGCCCACAAAGAAGCTCGCCAGCACCAGCACGGTGATGATCAGGCCCTGGACCACGCAATCCAGGCCCATATTGCCGGCAAAGACGCCGTCCTTGGCGTTGCGCGGCTTGCGCTTCATGATGTCGCCCTCGGCATCCTCCATGCCCAGCGCGAGCGCGGGGAAACAGTCGGTAACCAGGTTCACCCACAGCAGCTGCACCGGCTGGAAGATGGTAAAGCCGATGAGCGTGGCGATAAACACCGAGAAGACCTCGGCAAGGTTGGCCGAAAGCAGGAACTGGATGACCTTGCGGATGTTGTCGTAGATGCGGCGACCCTCTTCGCAGGCACCGATGATGGTGGCGAAATTGTCGTCGGCGAGCACCATGTCGGCGACGTTCTTGGTGACGTCGGTACCAGTAATGCCCATGCCCACGCCGATGTCGGCGCGCTTGATGGACGGGGCGTCGTTGACGCCGTCGCCCGTCATGGCCACGATCTGGTCGCGCGACTTCCAAGCCTCGACGATGCGTGTCTTGTGCTCGGGCTGGACGCGGGCGTACACGCCGTAGTCCTCGATGTGCGCGTCGAGTTCCTCGTCGCTCATGCGATCGAGGTCGGCACCGGTGATGGCATGGCTGCGATCGGTGACGATGCCCAGCTGCTTGGCGATGGCCACGGCGGTGTCGATGTGGTCGCCCGTGATCATGACGGTGCGGATACCGGCGTCGTGCGCCTCGCGGATGGCGTCGGCGACCTCGGGGCGGACCGGGTCAATCATGCCGGACAGGCCGCAGAAGACCAGGTCGTGCTCGAGCGCAGCGGGGCTGCAGTCGGCCGGGACCTCGGTGTAGGTGCGGCTTGCCAGCGCCAGCACGCGCAGGGCCTCGTCGGCCATGGCCTTGTTGGCGGCCACGAGCTCGGCGCGACGCTCCTCGGTCAGCGGAACGACCCTGTCGCCGTCGTAGATATGGGTGCACAGGCCGATCACCACGTCGGGCGCGCCCTTGGTGTACTGCTCGTACTCGCCGTCCAGGGTCTCGACAACCACGGACATCATCTTGCGGCCCGAGTCGAACGGAGCCTCGCCCACGCGCGGGTGCTCGGCAGTCAGGCCAGTGAGGCCCGCCTTGCCGGCGTCGTTGACGAGCGCGCACTCAGTCGGCTCGCCCACGGCCTCGCCCAGCTCCTCGTCCCACTGGGCATCGGAGCACAGAGCCATGCCGGCCAGGAACTTCTCCTTAGGTGCGGCGAGCTCGTGCTTGACGACGGTCATCTTGTTTTGGGTAAGGGTACCGGTCTTGTCGGAGCAGATGGTCTGCGTGCAGCCAAGGGTCTCGACGGCAGAGAGCTTGCGGATGATTGCCTGGCGCTTGGCCATCTTGGTCACGCCAAGCGACAGCACGATGGTCACGACGGCGACCAGACCCTCGGGGATGGCAGCGACGGCGAGCGAGACGGCGACCATAAAGGTATCGAGCAGGGCGGTCGGGTCGGTAAGAACGTTGCCCACGCCGTGGCGGAGGATATCAACACCAAAGATCACGACGCAGATGACGATAACCATAATGGTAAGGATGCGGCTGAGCTCGGCGAGCTTCACCTGCAGCGGCGTGAGCTCTTCCTTGGCCTCGGCCAGGGCGCCGGCGATCTTACCCATCTCGGTGTTCATGCCGGTGCCGACCACGACGGCGCGGCCGCGACCGTACACCACGGTGGAGCCCATGTAGCACATGTTCTTGCGGTCGCCGAGCGGCACGTCATCGGTGCCGGTGGCGAGCTCAATCACGTTGGCATGCTTCTCGACAGGCACGGACTCGCCGGTGAGTGCAGCCTCTTCGATCTTCATCGTGGCGCTCTCGAGCACGCGGCAGTCGGCCGGGACGGAGTCGCCCGCCTCGAGCATGATCACGTCACCGGGCACGAGCTCGGCGCTCGGCAGGTGCACGAGCTTGCCGTCGCGCAGCACCTTGGACTGCGCCGCGCTCATCTCCTGCAGGGCCTCGAGGGCCTCCTCGCTTTTAGCCTCCTGGACCACGCCCAGCACCGAGTTGACGATAACGACGAACATGATGATGGCGACATCGGCAAAGTCCGCCTCGCCCTTGACCATGCCCGTGAGCGCGCTGATGACGGCGGCAACGATCAGCATGATGACCATGGGGTCAGCCATCTGCTCAAAGAAGCGCTTCCACAACGGGGTCTTCTCGGCTTCCTCGAGCTTGTTAGGGCCTGTCTTGGCGAGGCGCGACGACGCCTCGTCGTTGCTCAGGCCGAGGTTCTCATCGACACCTTGGTCGCTGAGTACCTCCGCCGCGGCGGACAGGTATTCCTTTTGCATATAGAGTCCCCTCCTGGGATTCGGGCCACTCAGCAGATTGATGCCCGATCATAATTCCCAGGAGAAGGGCAAGGGCTCATCAAGGCTGCCGTGCTGAGCGGCAGTTGATAGTGGAGCTATGGTACCCCAAAGCGGCGCGTCTAGCCAAAACATTCCAATTGGAAACACGGCTCGAGTGCAACGATGCAGACCGTGTGATGCTCAACATTGATAAAACGTTTTTTCTTCGGTGCATCATCAAACTGTAATATCGCCCAGATAGCAGCGGTTAGAACGGTTGGTAAAGTTTTTGCATATACCGTTTTTACCGCAAAAAATGAACTTCTAATTCGGCATACGGTCGATTTTTTGGGGTATTCGGTCGGCATTTCGTTATAATCATCTCAGTTTTATTTCTTATGGTTTATCTATCAGCGCAAGACGATGTCAGATGGAGGTCTGAATGTACAAGCGCACCAAGATTGTATGCACCATGGGTCCCGCCTGCGATAGCGACGAGACCATCCGCGAGATGATCAAGGCGGGCATGAACGTCGCCCGTTTTAACTTCTCGCACGGATCCTACGACGAGCACCACGGTCGCATCGAGCGCGTCCGTCGTATTTCCAAGGAGCTCGGTCTGCCCGTCGGCATCCTGCTCGACACCAAGGGCCCCGAGGTCCGCACCGGCCTTCTGGTCGATGGCAAGAAGGTTGCCGTCAAGACCGGCGATAAGATCGTCGTCACCGCCCAGCCCACGTCCGAGGATTTCCACGGCACCGCTGAGCACATCTCCCTCGACTACCTGGCTCTGCCCTCCGAGGTCGAGAAGGGCTCCCTTATCCTGATCGATGACGGTCTGGTTGCCCTCGAGGTCGAGTCCGTCGACGGCCAGGACATGACCTGCGTCGTTAAGAACGACGGCCTGATCGGCGAGCGCAAGGGCGTCAACATGCCCAACGTCAACATCTCGCTGCCCGCCATCACCGAGCGCGATCGTCAGGACATCCTCTTTGGCCTGACCGAGAACATCGACTACATCGCCGCTTCCTTCATCCGTGACGGCGAGTCCGTCCGCGGCATCCGCGAGCTTTGCCGCGAGAACGGTGGCGAGCACGTGACGATCTTCCCGAAGATCGAGTGCGCCCTGGGCGTCGAGAACTTCGACGAGATCCTCGAGGCTTCCGACGGCATCATGGTCGCCCGTGGCGACCTGGGCATCGAGATCAAGCCCGAGCTCGTTCCGCACATCCAGAAGGAGATCATCGCCAAGTGCAACGCGGCCTACAAGCCCGTTATCACCGCTACGCAGATGCTCGACTCCATGCAGCAGAACCCGCGCCCGACGCGCGCCGAGGTTGCCGACGTTGCTAACGCCATTTACGACGGCACCGACGCCGTTATGCTCTCTGGCGAGTCCGCTGCCGGTAAGTACCCGGTCGAGGCCGTCAAGATGCAGGCCAGCATTGCTCTCGAGACCGAGAAGTACCTCCCGGCTCACGCTCCGCTCGAGGTTCCGGCCGATGCTCACGGCACCCGCGTTGTCAACAACGTTGTGGGTATGTCCGCTGTGAACATGGCTACCACCGTTGGCGCCAAGTGCATCACCGTGCCGACGACCACCGGTCGTACCGCTCGCCTGATCTCGCACTTCCGTCCCAACATGCCGATCTGCGCGTTCTCCCGCCACGAGTGGGCCGTCCAGCAGATGATCATGTACTGGGGCGTTATCCCGCACCAGGCCGAGATTACCCAGGGCACCGTCAACGGCACGATCGTCAAGGCGATCGAGACCGCTAAGGAGCTCGGCTATGTCGAGGCCGGCGATCTGACCGTCGCTACCGCCGGCGATCCCCGCATGAGCGTCCAGCTCGAGGACAAGGTCTCCTCGACCAACGTCGCTTACGTCGCTCAGGTGCGCTAAATCGTACTTGCAAGCAGATTTGCATTGCAAAGGGCCCGGAAGGCTTTGCCTTCCGAGCCCTTTTTCTGTGCGCCGATGCCTACTGTATGGCATGACACGCAACCAGCTGCTTATGGCATGCTATGAGATGTGCAGCTCGTTTGCCGTGTTTACGCCATGCGACGGAAGCTGTTGGTCAATTGGGATGAGCTATTCACTGCCAAGCCGGCCGGCTAGCAGCTAGTGATCAGGGGTAGTGCAGGCACATCGGGCGATTCGGCGCGAGCCGCAAATCCCGCCTCGGTCAGCTCGATGACCTCGGTAAACGTTGCATCGAAAAACTCCTCGGTCAGCAGGCGGTATGGCGGATGGTCGGGCTCGCCGGGGTTTTCGCGCACGATCTCGTGCATAACGCCGATGGTCTTGAGCACATATTCTTTATGGATGGGATACTGCCCAAAACGCGTCGCCGCAGTATACAGGCGATCGGTCGCACGCGGGATGGAAACAATGCCCAGCGTCTTGCCAAACCAGTCAAAGTCGCCCTGCTTTTTAATGCGGAACTCCTCGCACGGCTTGCCGCCGTGTGCTTCCAGATACTGGTTCACACGCGTGTTCCATACCGTGTCGGCCACCAAATGCGACCAGACACCCAGTGTCAAATCGAGCAACGACTGTGCCGCATCTTCGGATGCAAGCGAGAACTCACAGGCGCCGGGACCGGCAACCGGCTCGGCATCCTTGTAGCGCTGGGGATAGTGCACGCGGTTCAGTCGCTCGCGTTCCTCGATAATCGAGGTCGCCGCGGCCGGCGCACCGGTGGGCGAACTTTTTAGCAACGGTGCCACATAGGTATCCCAGAACTCATGCTCACGAGGCTTTGGGATGGGCTCAGGCTTGGCAAAGTGCGTAATGCGGTACGGGATGGGATCGGCGATGCCAGGGACCATATAGCCCACGAAGATATCCGGAACCACGCAGCCAAACAAAAAGGCATTGCGGTCGCGCACGCTCTTGGCAAGCGCACCGGTGCGCTCCAGCAAACGCTCCGTCTGAGCGATATGAATGTTCCAGCTTGGCATAGCCACCCCCATAAAAACCTGGATAACTATACCATCACGGCAAAGCCGCGCGGGCGGCTACGTACGCTCTACGCAGCAACTAGTCCGTAGCACCGCTTTCGGTTCCATACGACGGCGAAGGTGCCTCGACCACATGGTGATATCGATCGATATAGATTGCACGGGCACCCAGGCGTCGCACCAAATCCTGGTGATGTGTGCTCATCAAGACCGTCTTACCCGCCGCGACGTAGGCCAGCAAGAAGTTGACCACAATGTCGCATGAATCCTCGTCGAGTCCATTGGTAGGCTCGTCGAGCACTAGGATATCGGGGTTCATAGACACAACCGCAGCCAGCGCCACGCGCTTCTTTTGCCCGCCCGAAAGCTGATAGGGCGAGGCATCAACCAGATCGGCAACCTGGAACAGCCCCATGGCATCGCGCACGCGGTGCTCGAGCTCGTCTGCCGGCAACCCCATCTGCGCGGGACCAAAAGCAACTTCCTCGCCCACCGTGGCACAAAAGAGCTGCGCATCGGCATTCTGGAACACAAAGCCCACGCGCTGATGGAACCGCTGGGCAGCCGCGGAATCCTTGAGATATGCCGCATCGACCGCATGCCCGTCAAACAGATACGTGCCCGCGTCCGCGAGCTCAAGGCCGTTGATAAGGCGCATGATCGTCGTCTTGCCGCAGCCGTTGGGACCTAGCAGGGCAACGAGCTCCCCACGGTCCACCTGCAGCGAAACGCCATCGACCACCGTATGGCCCGCATAGGAAAACACCACGTCGCGCAGTTCGATGAGCGGCGCGACCTCGGCGCCCGCACCGTTCGTGCCCGCCGCACTATTCATATCGATCGTCAAAACGTCGCCCTTCCCTATTTCCTTCCCCAGCCAGAACCAGCAGCGCCTACAGCACGGCGCACAACACTGCCAGCAGCGCCACGCCGGCCGCATAGACCGCATCGCGCCAGCCAAACCCGGCGCGCGCGGGCGCCGGATACGCACCGGCAAAGCCGCGGCAAAGCATAGCCTCGTCCATCGCGTGGCTGCATTCCATCGCCTTGATAAACGTCATGCCCATGATACCCGCGACCGAGTCGATGCGCGAAAACCCCTCAGGCGCGCGACCCACACTGCGCAGCATGACCGATTCGGTCAGATCGTGCGCCGTGCGCCCCAGCACCTCGATATGCTTGAGCGCCATATCAAACGTAAAGATGACCTCGTCGGGCAGATGCAGCGTCTTGAGCGCCGCCGACATGCGGCTCCAGGTGAGTGTCCACGAAACGCCCAGCACGAACGACACGTTAATGAACGTCTTGAGCGCAATTTTGAGCATGGCGCCCGTAGCGGAAGCGCCCAGCAGCAGGGCAGGCAGCGCCAGGACCACCGCGAGCCCCGCAGCGCCAAGCGCCGGTACAAAGGTTGCCCGCAGCCCGCGTACGGGGCGCACCGCGACCAGCACCAGCGCGATAGCCGCCATCAACATGAGGTACAGCGGGCTTTGCGTCAGACACGCGCACAGGACGCAAACGAACATCCCCACCAGGCGCACCGGCGCCGAAACGCAAGAAAGGGCGCGGTCGACCACCGACCCGCCCTCGTGCGCGCCTCCACCCAGGCGAACCCGCTCAAGCAGGCTCGCCAGGTGCAGGACATTCTTTTGCATTACACGATGCCGAGCCCCCACGGGCTCGTAACGCTGCTCGACCGCAAGCCAGCTAGGCAGCTCGGCTATTGCCATGAGCACCGCTTTCCTTGACCGTCAGCGAGACCAGGCGGAATGCGATGGTGAGCACCGCCACGCCAATCACGCCCGAAAGAATATACATCGCGGCCTGGCCGGCAAAGCCAAGGCCCTGCTCCTCGGAATAGGCCTGCAGATAATCGCCCGTGGGCAGGGCATCGGCAAAGGTCGGGGCATCGAGACCGACCGAAGCCTGCAGGCTGTCGTCGCCAGCCTCCTGAACGGCGGTCGCGGCGCCCTCGGCGTCCCACTCGCCCCATGCGTCACCTGTGGCCAACAGGCCCAGCGGCGTGGCCACGACAAGCACGGCGACCAGGATGAGCGTGGGGACCAGCGAGGTCTTCTTAGCGGCAGCGCTCTCAGCAGCAAGCTGGCCATCGACGGCCTCGGGACCGACGATAACGCTCGGCGCCGTCTTCTTAATGAAACCGTAGATGGCGGCCGTCGCCACGCCCTCGATCACGCCGGCAACCAACATATGCGGGACCAACATGGCCGGAATAGCCACGGACAGCGGGAAGGGGCAGTACAGCGGAGCGCCCGAAGCGTTGGTGAAGAGCATCGGCTGAATACCGAACTCGATTGCCGCGCACAGGGCCGCCAGGCACAGGCCGACCCAACCGCTCACGATGGCAGAAGCCGAGGTGCCCCAGCTCTTGTCGTGCAGACGACTGTTGAGCGCACGGAACACGATAGCAGCGACAAACGGCAGCACAAAGGCCATGTTAAAGCAGTTGGCGCCAAAGGACAGAACGCCGCCGTCGCCAAACAGCAGAGCCTGCAGCGCGAGTGCAACCGAGACTGCAATGGCAGCAGCCTCGGGGCCCAGCAGCAGCGCGATGAGCGCGCCACCAACGGCGTGACCAGTGGTGCCGCCGGGCAGCGGCACGTTGAACATCATGAGCAAGAAGGAGAACGCGGCGCAGATGCCCAGGAAAGCCATGTGCTCGCGATCGAGCGTGGCGCGCACCTTTTTGATGCAATGGACCCAAACGGGCACCATCGCCACCGCCATGACAGCATCGGTCTGCGGGGACAGATAATTATCTGGAATGTGCATATACGCCTCCCGGTTGTCGGCGCACAGAATTGCAACGCCGCTTGAATCACCTTGCCAGTGTTACGTATTGCGAGATTCGTAACACGCCGCGGGCTATCATAGCAAAACGGCGCGCTGCCGACAAAGCAGCACGCCGTTATGTAATGCGTGTGTCATATATGCAGGCTCAGCGATGCCTTTTCCGAACACCGCGGTCACGCAGAGCCCACAGCAACCGCCATCAGGCCCTACGCTCCCAGCGCAAGTCCTAGCCGCGGACCTCGCCGTTTACGCCCTTGCACACCTTGGTGACGATCTTCTGGTGCGCCTTCTCGACCTCTTCGCTGGTGAGCGTGTGGTCGTCGGAGCGATACGTAAGCGCAAAGGCCATGGATTTCTTGCCCTTGCCGATGCGGACCGGATCGCGGTAGACATCGAACAGGCGCACGCCCTCGAGCAGTTTGCCGCCGGCACTCGTAATACGACGCTCAAGATCCTCGCAGGTCACAGTGTTGTCGACCACGATAGCGAGGTCGTGCTCAACGGCCGGGTACTGCGAGAACTCACGGTAGTTCTCCTGGTTACGGGCGCCCTTGATCAGCTTGTCCAGGTCGAGCTCAAAGGCAACGACGACCTCGTCAATGCCCATAGCCTCGCGCGCCTCGGGGTGGATCTCGCCAACCCAGCCCAGCACGGTACCGCCCGAGAGCACCTCGGCAGCACGACCCGGCTGCAGGAAGGCATAGCTCTCGCCCTCGACGGGACGGAAGCGAACCTTCTCGATGCGCAGCTGGGCAAGCAGCTCCTCAACGATGCCCTTGCCAAAGAAGAAGCGCAGCTTACGGTACTTCATGTTCCAAGACTGCTCGCTCCACTGGCCCGAGAGCACGCCCGCCACGGACTTGGTCTCCTTGGGCAGGCTGGCGTTCTCGCGACCGTGGAATAGGCTGCCGACCTCGTACAGATGCACGTTGGGCGTGCCGTGGGCCTCGTTGTAGGCCACAGACTGCAGCAGACCCGGCAGCAACGAGCGGCGCATCTCGGTCTGCTCGGCGACCAACGGGTTCATGAGCACCACGGGGCAGCCGCGGCCTTCGGTGGACATGCCGATCTTCTCCAGGTCGCCCGGGGCAGCAAAGCCAAAAGTCGTGGTCTCGTTGAGGCCGCAGGCGCGCAGGATCTCGCCGACCTTACGGGTAAGCTTCTGCTCGCGCGTCAGACCGCCGATATGGTTCTTGGCAGCCGGAATGGTCGCCGTGACGCGACCCATGCCCCATAGGCGCAGGACCTCCTCGATCAGATCGATCTCGCGCGGCAGGTCGGGACGGAAGCTCGGCGGCGTGACCATAAAGTCCTCACCGTCGCGCTCGACGGTGCAGCCCAGGCGGGTAAGCGAGCGCTCGATAAAGTCGGGCTCGATGTCGGCGCCGCAGATGGCGTGCACGCGGGCCAAACGCAGCTTAATGCTATCGATGGTCTTGGGCGCGGGGAACACGTCCACATAGCCGGGGGCGACCTCGCCGCCGGCGATCTCCTCGATGAGCGCGCACGTCACATTGGCGACGTCCACGCAGCCGGTCTCGTCGACCTGGCGCTCAAAGCGGATGGAGGCGTCGGAAATCAGCGATAGGTCACGGCTGGTGTGCGAGGTGCGGCCGGCGTTGAAGCAGGCGCTCTCGACCATCACGTCAACGGTATCGTCCTCGATCTCGGAATCCATGCCGCCCATGACACCGGCCAGCGCCACGGGACGCTCGCCGTCGGTGATAAGGCCCATGCCGGCGTCGAGCACGCGCTCCTCGCCGTCGAGCGTCGTGAACTTCTCGTCCTGCTGGGCGGCGCGAACCACCACACGACGGTGGCCATCGCGCGCGGCAAAGGTGTCGAGGTCAAAGGCGTGCAGCGGCTGACCGGTGAGCATCATCACATAGTTGGTGATGTCGACGATGTTGTTGTGCGGGCGCACGCCCAGGGCGTTAAGGCGCTTGACCATCCAGTCGGGCGACGGGCCGACCTTGACGTTGCGCACGATGCGGGCAACGTAGCGGTCGCACAGGCCCTCGTCGGCGATCTCGACGGAAAGCTCGTCGTCGGTCGCGCGGCCGGTCTCGACCTTGATGGCGGGCAGCTCAACGTGGAAATCGCGGTCGAAGATGGCGCCGGTCTCGCGAGCCATGCCGATCATGGACAGGCAGTCGGGGCGGTTGGGCGTGATCTCGCAGTCGAGCACGGTGTCGCTCGAGCCCACGTACTCGGCAAACGGCATGCCGCAGGGCGTATCCTCGGGCAGGATCATAATGCCGGAGTGGTCGCCACCCAGGCCAAGCTCGCGCGCGGAGCAGTTCATGCCCATGGACACGACGCCGCGAAGCTTGCTCTTCTTGATCTTGACGTCGCCGGGAAGCACGGCGCCGATCATGGCCGTGACGATGTGGTCGCCGGCCTCGAAGTTCTGCGCGCCGCAGACGATCTGCAGCGGAGCGGGGTTGCCGTCGGCGTCGAGGTTCTTGTCACCCACGTCGACCGAGCACACATACATGTGGTCGCTATCGGGGTGGGGGGTCTTGGTGAGCACCTTGGCAGTCACCACATGGTCGAAGGATTCTCCCACGGTGTCAATCGCCTCGACCTCGGTGCCGGTACGGATGTATTCGTCCGAAAGGGTCTTGGGATCCTCCGGAATATCGATCATGGTCTTGAGCCAGTCGTAAGAAACGCGCATGTAGCTCTCCTAGTTCTTAATCTCCGCAAAGGGAGGGGTATCAAATGAAGACGTTCGCCTTAGGGTTGTCCAGGTGCCCCAGGTTGGCGTGAAAGAGGAGCGACGCGTACTAAAGGTACGCGAGCGACGGTTTGAACGCCAAGATGGGGTGCCTGGGCAAGCCTAAAATTGGTTCAGGAAGCGCATATCGCCAGTCATAAGCGTTCTGAGGTCGGGCAGGTCGTAGCGCAGTGCCGCGACGCGCTCGGCGCCAATACCAAAGGCGAAGCCGGTGTACTTCTCGGGGTCGATGCCGCAGTTGATCAGGACGTTGGGGTCGACCATGCCGCAGCCCAGGATCTCGATCCATCCGCTGTGCTTGCAGAAGTTGCAGCCCTTGCCGCCGCAGACGTGGCAGCTCACGTCCACCTCGCAGCTAGGCTCGGTGAAGGGGAAGAAGTGCGGACGGTAGCGCGTCTTGCGGTCCTCGCCAAACATGCACTTAACAAAGTAGTCGAGCGTGCCCTTAAGATCGCCAAAGGTGATACCCTCGTCGACGACCAGTCCCTCGATCTGGTTGAACTGCGGCAGGTGGCAGGCATCGGCCGTGTCGGGACGGTAGACGGTGCCCGGGCAGATCATGTAGATGGGCGGCTTCTGCGACTCCATGGTGTGGATCTGTACGCCCGAGGTCTGGGTGCGCAGCAGTACGTCGGACTCGCCGTGAGCGTGAGCCTCGGGATGCGCGACGCTGCCGGGGTTGTTGTCGACCACATAGAACGTGTCGCGAGCCGAGCGGCTCGGGTGATCCATGGGCGCGTTGAGCGCGGTGAAGTTGTAGTAGGAGGTGTCGACCATGGGGCCGGACTCGACGGTGTAGCCGATACCGCAGAAGATGTCCTCGGCCTCCTCGATGATCTGCTTGATCAGGTGCTGGTGACCGATCTGCGGACGAATGCCCGGCAGCGTGATGTCGACGGCCTCGTGCTCGAGTGCGTGTTTGAGGGCGGCGGCCTTCATCTCGGTGGTGCGCTCGTCGAGCATGCCCTCGATCAGCTGGCGCATCTCGTTGGCGCGCTTGCCCATCATGGGGCGATCCTCGGGGGCGAGTTTGCCCATCATGCGCATCAGGCCGGTGATACGGCCCTTGCGACCGAGTAGCTCAACGCGCGCAGCCTCGAGCTTGGCGGCGTCGTCGGCGCCCGCGACGAGCTCCTTGGCCTCTTCCTCGAGTTTGACCAGATCATCAATCAGACTCATGTCTTCCCTTTCGTCTCTCGCGTTCCCCGCTCGCCGGGACAACTGCCGCCGCCTGGCGTTGCGAAAACGCGGCCCGGTTCGGTAACAAAAAACCGCCCTCGGGCATGTGCATTGCCCAAGGACGGTTGAATTCCGCGGTACCACCTTGTTTGACCCGGCGGATGTCTGGCCCGCCGCGCCCACTCTTCGCCCCTTATCGCGAGGCTCACGGCTTCCCTACTGGGGCCTCGCTGCCGCCGGCCGCGTGCCCGTTGAGGTCGCTGCTCGGGAGTGAACGCTTGGCCCTTGCCACCGCAGGAAGGCTTGCAGCCCATGACCTTCCCTCTCTTGCCGGCGACGCGGCGGGCAAAACCCTCTCCGTCAACGCATTGGGCTATAGGATAACACATTCTGCGAGCATATCGCCGCGTTCCGTTTTGTTCGCACTGGGTACAAAGCAGGTAGCTGTGCAAACTGGCCGCACGCCCACCCGTGGCGTCCGGTCTGCGAGATCAAGGATACGGTATGGGAAAGAAACTCGATAAGAAGGCCAAGGCCGCCGTGGCAAAGACTGTCAAGGGCGTCAAGGCTGCTAAAGTCGACAAGGCCGTCAAAAAGTTCCGCAAACTCGAGGGCAAGCTGTGGACTCGTGAGTACCTGCTCAAGATTGCCGAGTTCGATGGAGCGACGATTGCTCCTGCCAACGGTGCTGCCGCCCGTGCCGACGCCATGGGCACGCTTGCCGGTGAGCATCACAAGCTGCTGACCAGCGAGAAGTCCGTTGAGCTCGTACGCTCGTTAGCGCGCGAGACCGTCGCCGGCGGCAAAATCGACGACCCGCAGCTGCTCGACGAGATCCGCGTGCTCGGCCGCGACCAGCGCGAGGCAAGCGTTATTCCTACCGAGGAGGCCGAGGCCTGGACCAAGCTCACCTGCGAGGCCGACGCCGTGTGGCACAAGGCCAAGACGGCCAATGACTGGGCGAGCTTTGAGCCCTATGTGGATAGGATCGTCGCCCAACTTAAGCATCAGGCCGAACTTATGGACCCCAAGCGCGACCCATACGATGTTTGGCTCGACCAGTACGAGCGCGGCCTTTCCGCCAAGAGCTTCGATGCGTTTTGCGATGAGGTCAAGGCGACGGTCGTGCCGCTCGTGCACGCCATCGGCGAGCGCAGCCAGCAGCCTGATGCCGACTTTTTGCACGCCCGCGTGCCCGAGGCCGCCCAGCGCGCCATGAGCTTCGACCTTATGAAGCTCGTCGGTCTGGATCTGGACGACACCACGCTTGCCTTTACCGAGCATCCGTTTAGCGAGGGCTTTGCCGTGGGTGACGCGCGCATCGCGACGCACATCTACGAGGACGATTGCATCTCCAACGTCTACAGCATCATCCACGAGGCGGGACACGCCATGTACGAGCTGGGCGTGAACCCCGCCTATGCGCGCACGTGCCTGGAGGGTGGCACCTCCATGGGCATCCACGAGAGCCAGAGCCGCTTTTTCGAAAACACCGTGGGTCGCAGCCGCGCCTTTATGGGACCGCTGCTCGAGGTGCTGCGCCGCCACGCACCCGAGGTCTACGGCGACGTCGACGAGGACACGCTCTACCGCGCCGTGAACATCGCGCAGCCGTCGTTGATCCGCACCGAGGCCGACGAGCTCACCTATCCGCTGCACGTTATGGTGCGCTACGAGATCGAGCGCATGCTGTTTGCCGGCGAGGCCACAGCCAAGGACATCCCCGCGCTTTGGAACCGCTTCATGGATGAGTACCTGGGCATTCCCGTTCCCGACGACACGCACGGCTGCCTACAGGATACGCACTGGAGCGGCGGCTCGTTTGGCTACTTCCCCACCTATGCGCTGGGCAGCGCCTACGACGCCATGTTTGTGCCGGCCATGTGCCGCGACGGTGTCGACCTTACCGGCGCCTGCGCGAGCGGCGACCTGACACCCGTCCGCGCCTGGCTGGGCGAGCACATTTGGCAGTGGGGCCGCGCCAAGGACGCGCCGGAGCTCATCAAGGGCGCCTGCGGCATGGCGTTCGATGCCCGCTACTACTGCAGCTACCTGCAGGACAAGTTCACCACGCTCTACGAGTTGTAAAGCTTAGGCAACACGCCAACGCAAAGGGGCGCCGCAGGATCTAACCCGCGGCGCCCCTTTTTTTCATCTAAGCCAGAGCCCCGGCACTTGGGGACATTCCTTTTATGCCGGCACAATAGGAACGTCCCCAAGTGCCGGGCAAGCGAGCAAGGTGACGTGAAATGAAAGGGCGCTGACCTTCTGGTCGCGCCCTTGAAATTGAACGTCAAATTGCCGCTTGGGGCCGTTTGCAGCGTCGAGCAGTTACGCGGTTTGGTAAAACCGCGTAACTATAAAGCTTCCAGCGCGTTGGCGATGCGCTTCATAGCGGCGTCGGCGGCCGATTGGTCCGGAGCCTCAGCCAAAACGCGAATCACCGACTCGGTTCCGCTCTTGCGCACCAGTACGCGGCCCTCGCCTGCCAGCGCGGCCTCGGCCTCGGCGATGGCGTTCTGCACGCCCATGTTCTCGAGCGCGGCGTCCTTGTCCGCCACGTGCACGGCCACCTGCGCCTGCGGCAGCAGCTTGCACGGAGCCGTGAGCTGCGAGAGCGTCTCGCGCTCGGCACGAATCACTTCCATCACGCGCAGCGAGGTCATAATGCCGTCGCCCGTGCGCTCGATATCGCCAAAGATCGTATGGCCCGTCTGCTCGCCACCCAGGCTGTAGCCGCCCTCGCGCATCTTGGCATACACGTGACGGTCGCCCACGCCGCTGGTCACGGCACTCAGACCGGCAAGCTCCAGCGACTTGACCAGGCCAAAGTTGCTGGCGATCGTCGGCACCACGGTACCGCCCGAGAGTCGCCCGTGCTTGTTCAGATACACGCCGCACACGTACAGGATCTGGTCGCCGTCTACCACGCGACCGCGCTCATCCACGGCCAGGCAGCGGTCGGCATCGCCGTCGTAGGCAAAGCCCACGTCCAGCCCCTGCTCCACCACGTGGCGCTGCAGGCGCTCCATATGCGTGGAGCCACAGTCGA
Organism: uncultured Collinsella sp.; assembly: GCA_900543615.1. GTDB lineage: Bacteria > Actinomycetota > Coriobacteriia > Coriobacteriales > Coriobacteriaceae > Collinsella. The sequence continues at coordinate 25,609 of UQSC01000008.1, forward strand.
CGTTGATGTTAAAACCATCGGGCGCGGCATTGATCACGCGCACGTCGGCGCCGAGCGCGTCAAACACCGGCTTGGCCACCGAGGAAGCCGAGCCGTTGGCGCAGTCAATACCGATCTTGACGCCCTGCAGCGAAAAGTTCGCGCTGGCGATGAGCGAAGCAATGTAGCGGTTGCGGCCCTGCATGTAGTCCACCGTGGCGCCGATGTGATTGCCCGTTGCCAGCGGCACCTCGCTCTTGCCATCGATATAGTCCTCGATGAGCTCCAGCACGTCCTCGTCCATCTTAAAGCCGTCGCTGTTGACGAGCTTAATGCCGTTATCGCAAAACGGGTTGTGGCTCGCACTGATCATGATGCCGCAATCGAAGCAGCCCTCCACGGTCTGATGCGCCACGCCCGGCGTGGGGATCACGTGCAGCATATAGGCGTCCGCACCGCTCGCGACCAGGCCGCTCACCAGCGCCGCCTCGAACATATAGCTCGAGCGGCGTGTGTCCTTGCCCACGATGACGCGCGCCTTGCGCTCGCGGTTGGCGCCGTAATACCAGCCCACAAAACGGCCAATCTTATAAGCGTGCTCTACCGTCAGCCCAACGTTGGCCTCACCGCGAAAGCCGTCGGTGCCAAAGTACTTCATGCGCTCTCCTTACAAAATAGGGGCGGACAGATTGCCTGTCCGCCCCAAAATGGTACTCGATTATCTGCACTACCAGAAAAACCCTACGCCGACGCGCTGTCGCGAGCCGCCTGGCATGTAGGAGTCTGACGCAGCGTAAGCGGCTTGTCCCCCGCCTCGGCCGACGTGGTCAGCGTATACGTGATCGTCGTCGTCTCGCCAGCATGCAGGTCAACGGTGCCCGAATAGAAGGGGATTCCATGCCACGTAGCGGCGCCAAGACCAAACTGGGTGCCCTCAACCGTAAGGTCACTGATGTTGCCGCCCGTCGGGGCAAACAGTGAGACATTCAGACGCTCGTCGTCGCGCGCGGCATCGGGCGCGCTCGCCGCGACGTAGTCGGGCAGCTTGCCGGCCTCCTCCTGCGTCATGATGTTCGTCAGGGTAACGGTGATGCGATAGGAGCACGTGCCGTCGCCGTTCTTCACGCCCTGGCCAATCTGCGTGTCGGCGTTCAGATACCAGTCGAGCTTGGAGAAGCTCAGGTTGTTAAAGTAAACGCCGGCAACGGGATCGGCACTCGGATCATCCGGATCGGGCAGCGAAGCGTCAATGCCCGTCTCTTTGATGGCATTCTGCTCATCATCGTTTCTCATCCAAGCGATCAGGCGGCCCTCTTCGGCACCGCGCTCAACGGCGCTGACAAGCTTCGTAACATCGACATCGCCGATACCGCCAAGGATCTTGTCGAAGGCAGCGCTGGCGACGGATGCAAAGATGCCGTCAGACTCCTCGACCGGATAGTTCCAGTACACATCGTGCATGAGGACCTTTGCGGCGTTGGTGCCGTCGACAACCGTTCCGTCGGGCAGTGACACGTTACCGACCAGGCCCAGCAGATACTGCAGGAACACCGGGTCGATACCGATGACGCCATCAACGTCCTGTCCATACTGGGACTTCCACAGCGCGGCGACACGCTGCGAGTTGCGGGGCCAATCAGGCGAATAGGTATTGCCCGAGTTGTACAGGTTACTGTGGTTGCCGAACAGCGCCTCATCCTCTTCGTCGACGCTCTCGACTGCCTCATCCTCGCTGAGTCCAATGCGGGGAACAAACTCGCCAATCGACATCTGGCCGTCAGTGACCGAAATCAGGCCCTGCGAACCGCCAAAGCCGCCGCAAGCACGAATCTCGACGTTGTTCATGGCGTACATAAGGTAGTTGCGCGTCTGGCCGTTGGCGCCGAGCATCTGGGGAAGGACGGGGGCGACCTTCTCCGCCGCGTCAACCGCGCCGTTGAGGGTGGCAAAGCCGTCCTTGGCCTTATCGACCAGCTCGGTCACCTGGGAGATATGAGTATCGCCAATGCCCTGGACCTTCTCGTTGGCGCTCTTGAACACCTTCGAGCTGCTGGAAAGCGAATCGGCAACGGCCTGCAGCGCGGACACGTTAATCATGCCGTCCTGGAACAGCTTGCCGGGCGTGGCCTGCGAAAGGTTGTCGGCCATGGGAACCAGCGCGTTGCTCGAGACATCGGACAGGGCATCAATCATGGTGCGGGCTGCGTTGATGTCACTGCCATACACCGGGATAAACGAAGCCGCCGTCCACAGCGGGCTCGAAGTCTCCGCCTTCATGCTGTCGCAGAGCTCATCGATCTTCTTCGCGTCGTCAGGCAGCGTCGAAAAATCGCCCGACGTGACCTTGTCCTTAAGGCCACCGACGATCTCGACAGCCTCCTTCGCTTCGCTCTTTACGGTCTTTGCCGAGTTAAGCAGCATAAAGCCGCTTGCGCCAAGCGCAACGAGAAGCACCGCGACTACAGCGGCAATAATGGCGCCGGTGTGACGCTTTTTGCGCTCGCCCTTGCGATGGCGATGACGGACCAGACCGTCAGAGGTCGAACTCGACGAAGCGTCGCTACCGTAGTTCAAGCCAAAATCGTAATAATCTTCCTTGGAACCCGAGCCCGCAAACTCGGCACCGCTATCATCCAGGCGGGCGAACGTGCCAGTCTCGGAGGCGCCGGTGTAAATCGTGCCAAGGTTACCCGTAAGCCCCGCGCCACCGGCAGAAGGAGTATTGTTGGCGGCCTTGTCGGCATTAACGTTGCCGGCGGCATTCGCGGCGTTGGCAGCACCTGCGTTGTTCGCGGGTACCGAAGGAGCCCCGCTCGGCTGCGACGCGGAGGTTGCACCGCCCGCAAAGACATTCCCTCTTGCGCGGCCGGTCTTTTTTGCCTTTTGAGACTGCTCGTACAGAGCGGTAAACATCGCCGTCTCGCCCGGGGACACGCGCTTACCGGAACCGCCCTGTCCAGCGCCGCCCGGCGTGCCGGCCTTACCAGCCCCGTTCGGACGCGGCGGAACTGCAGGACGGCCGCTATCGCTGCCCTTAAAGTGATTACCAGCCATAAAGAAATCCTCGCAATTGAGTCGCAATGAAAAAGTCCATAACGTTACTAGTTTATGGCATTTTGAGCATCGACAGCTAAACTCCAGACACGGACATCAATTGGCGAAAATGCGGCACAACACCTTTTCCGTCTTGGCGGCGGCGCCAGCTACACCGTGAGGAACATCATCACGATGATCATGGCAAAGCCGATAAGGTCGGTCGGCAAAAACACCGTGCCCAGCATAACGGCGCTGGTGATGGTCGCCGAAACCGGCTCCACAGTTCCGATGAGGCTCGCACGCACCGAGCCGATGTCCTTAACGCCCTGCATATAGAGCATGTAAGCAAAAAACGAGCCGATAACCACGAACACTGCGAGCGCCTCGACGCCGGCGGCGTCGAGCGCCGGCATATGCGCCCAAGGCCGCACGAAGACGCACGAGACCACGCCCGCCGTGAGCATTGCCGAGCCCGTGACGATGGGGCTGCCGTATTCGGGCAGGATCTTGGCGGGAATCACCGCCATACACGCGGCGCTGACCGCACACATAAGACCTGCTGCCAGGCCAGGCGGCGAGATATTCAGGCTGGTGGGGTCGCCGCCGGTGGCAATTAAAAAGGTTCCACCCAGAGCCAGGCCAATGCCGATGACTTCGCGAGTACGCGGCATGCGGCGATCGATCGCGCAGGTGTAGCCCATGATGATAACGAGCTGCAGGCACTGGAGCACCGTCGCGGTTCCGGCGTTCGTCAGGCGCACGGCCGAAAGATAGCAAAACTGGTTGAACAGCAGACCAAAGGCGGTAAAGAGCAGCAGCTGCTTGCGATCGGCGGGTGTGGTCCATAGCTTAATCAGGCGCTCGCGGTCGCGCGTAACAACCACGGCCATAAAGAGTAGACCGGCGAGAATCTGACGCACGCTCATAAGCCACAAGGTGTCGACGTGGTAGGCATCGAACAGAAAGCTCGCGCTGGTGCCCGAGAAGCCCCAAAACGAACCGCCCACCAGCGTAGCCAAGACGCCCGTGATCATCTTGCGCGTCGAAGCGCTGTTCAGGCGGTCGCGCCATGCGCGACGGGTGTTGCGGCTGAGCTCGTCGGTGCCCTCGGGCACATCAATGTTCGATATATCGGTCATCGGCACCGAAGCCCCTGCGCCTTCGACCTGCTCGACACACTCTTTGCTCATTCCACTCCCTCGAAGCAGCCTGGAAACAATTCGGCTTACCTTACCACGGCGAAGGCACCAGCTGGAGGCTTGTCCGCTTATCGGTAGGACAATTCCGCAGGCGTCTTTCCATAGCTCGATACCGCAATGGCCTTGCATTGCGCGACAGCCAAATCGCGGCAGCAGGCTCTTTTGAAATGGATATGACAAGGCCCCCGAATTCCACAATGTAAGCGATTTTTAAAAATGTTCTTGCCACCGAGTTCAGGCTCCGTTATATTATCCCTTGCGCGCTTGCGCACCCTTGATCGGGCGTTTAGCTCAGGGGGAGAGCGCTTCCCTGACACGGAAGAGGTCAGAAGTTCAAATCTTCTAACGCCCACCAAATGTTCGCAGCTCAGAGGCTATGTCCTCTGGGCTGTTTTGTTTTATGTCGCCAAATCCGCTGGCAGTTCCAACCGTCATCGCAACGTAGCATCAATTCACCTGACGAATGGCTGCCAAACAAATTCAATACCCCAACATCAACAATAGCCAGGCACAAAACTGCGCCGCAAGCTGCTCCAACCGCCCAACTGGCCAAAAGCCGACCATCTACTTGCCGATCTATCCATCGGCATAACCAATCAGTCCGCACCGCAACTTCTCAGCAAAACGCCGCGATGTCTGCGCCCTGCGGTATCCTTGAGCCACTTGCACCTGCAGCACCAAGGAGCCGCCATGCGCACCGAGCTCGATGTCCCCTTTTCGCACAAAGAAGAAGCCAAGGCGCTGGGCGCCAAATGGGACCGGACCAAGAAGATCTGGTATGTACCCAGCGGCGTCAACCCCGAGCCCTTTGCCGAGTGGCTGCCCGGTGTTGACCGATCCGACCCCTCAGCGCCGTATATATATCTAGTACTGGGCAAGCGCGAGTGCTGGAAATGTCACAAAGAGACCTCGGTCGCGGCGTTCGGCATTCCCTATCGAGCCGATAACGACGAGAGCATCGTCATCGCGCACGCGCCCAACGAAGCCGGGCACATTGCCATCGAAACGGCCAACGCCAACGCACTCGCCATCGTGCCCGCTCTTGGCTGCGTGCCGGGCGAGATCCGCGACTACCTTCATAAGCGCTGCGGCTACAAGCCCGTAGGCGCGCGAGCCTCCAAAGCCCCGTCGCTCGGCAACACGTGCACCAGTTGCGACGCGCTGCAAGGCAGCCGCTATCTGTTCGAGGAGCCCTCGTCCCCGTTTGCCCTCACTGCCATCAACAAGCTGCCGGCACTGGAGTTTGTGCGCGTCGAAGCTGCCGGCGTCTTTGGCGTCCCGGCCACGCGCACCGACTTTGACCAGGCGCTCTTTACCTGGGCACGCGACCATCACGCCAAGTTCCACAAGCAGCTCGGTGAGGGGATTTATTTGTAGAGGCAAAAGACACTCACAGCCAACTCCTCCGCATCACCTATCCCTCGTCGCCGGCGTCGTACACGATATCGAGGCCACAAACAGGGCATTTCTCCGGATACACCGGCATATGAACGCCCATACGTTTCCTCACTTCGTCGCCGAGTCTGTCGCGCGCATCGATGAACCAAATGTCGAGACACGGTATTTGCGAGCCGCAGCAAGGGCAGGTGACGACAAACGACCCGCAATCAACCTCTACGCTCGGAAACATATTGTTGTCTATAAGGGCGCACGGCAGTTTTCCGTACTTCCCCATCGCAATATCGCCTCGCCAGCTCACGCTCGCTCCCTTCCCGTTATTCAAACCAGGAAGAGCATGCACCAGCAAGTGCGCGCGAGATTGCATCGCCACGCGATCCGATCAAACAACACGATCGTCAAAGAATGCCAAAGCCAAATACGCTAATACGGCAGAAGCCCCGCCTTTTCACGCTTCTTTTCCGAGCGATCGAACTCAATGCGATGGGCCTCAAGAAACACCGTATTGGGTCGCCACTGATGCTCATTCGGCTGCCTTCGCGTCGTACCCGCAAAGGAAGCGTAGTCGGTCTTATCCAACAGGTACGATCCACACAGCCGATATTCACCGCAAACAGGCTCAAACGAAATCAGATGAGCATCGAATAAAGCATGTAAGTCGCGCCGAAGCAGAATGCCGTTGCTGGCAACCTGCGATTTGGGTCCCGAGTAATTCTCGATATGCGCAGCCTCCAGAGCTTCGCTGACGCCGCAGTCCGACACCGCGCAACGGCCGTCATAGGCGGCAACGAGCTGCTTGCGGAACCATTGTTGCCCCAATCGCTCGCGCCTTAACGCATAGCGGACCTTTTCGTCGTCGGTCGCACCCTGTCCGGCAAACTCAATATCGACGGGCATGCGCTTCAGATAACTCATGTCGGGCGCAAAACGAGGGTCCGGTCCGCCTTTATGAACAGGACCGTGCAGAACAAACCATCCGTTTTCGGGCTCGAACCGCTCAACAAACGCAAGGCCGAGCACCTTATAGCCCACCTCGGTTGCAAATATGACTCCGACTGGGACGCCACATTCCATGCAGTTGAGCATCTGTCTCTTATACACATCTGACGCTGCCGACGAATAGCCTTGTGTAGAT
>UQSC01000009.1 GCA_900543615.1 uncultured Collinsella sp.
ACCATGGCCGCGAGAGCTTCGATGCGTTTAGCCACAAGAAGAGCATCGTGAACAAGGCAACCTGGCTGGACGTGCCGTTTCGGTATGCGCCCTACGCAAGCTGGAAGCACAAGTTCGTGCGCATGTTTGTGCATTAGAAAAGGGCGCAGGTAATACGAACAAGTGTTCCTATTACCTGCATTTTGCGTTAGACTACTGTTATGGAGCACGGATGGGCCAACTCCCTTTAGAAGGGATTTGGTATGAACCTAAGCGATGTTATTTCGTTATTAGCGTTGTTGATCGCGGCTATCGAACTCGGCCTATTTATCGGCCGAATGAAATAGCCGCCCCCGCGTAAGCGAAGACGGCCACTTCTCACGATGAAAACGTGTATCGGAGTTGGCAAGACCCGCGGCAACGGGTGCCATCCGTGCTCCTATCTTATCTGCAAGCGTTCTGTAGCGCAAGCGTTGAGGCAAACGATTGAAGGACGCAGGCAGGATGTATTTGTGTCCGCACGGGACCGTAGACTTCTCAATAAGGTTACACACCGGTTTATCCGGCCGTTAGAGGAGTTGCTATGTACGAGCCTTCACGTGTTCTTCTGTCGTTTCACATCGCGGGATTTCAATATGCCGACGGCGCTTTGGTCCTAGGCGATCTTAAGGTTGGCGATAAGCTGAAACTGTGTGCCGAGCGCGATAACCCTCATGATCCCGAGGCGGTTGCGATCTACTTCGGCAACACCAAGCTTGGCTATGTTCCGGGAAACGAGGTCGGCCCGCTGTCCTTGATGATGTATTACGGCCATGAGGACGTATTTGAGGCCCGCGTGCAACAAGTTGCTCCCGAGCGCAGTCCGTGGCATCAGGTGCGCGTTGGACTCTACGTGGTGGATGTTCGCTAGTCGGTAAAGGGGACTGCCATGTTTGATGACGAGGGCCAGTTCGATCTGACAGACGATCCGTTTGAGTGGGATATGCTACTCGATGACGATGAGTTGGAGCGGGATCGTAAGAAGCGGCAGGATAAGAATACCCAGGGTGACGCTTCGAAAAAGCAAGACAAGCGCCGCCGCGGACTGTTCGGCGGGTTCTTTGGATAACCGCCGCATCGCTGCGTCTGTATACTTAGCACGAGTTGGACACGTTGTGAAATGAGGGCATAGACGATGATGTGGTTTACCGCCGACCTGCACCTGGGCGATACGAATATCTTGCACGACATGGACCGGCCGTTTGGCTCGGTCGAGGAGATGAACCGCAAGGTCATTGATGCCATCAATGAGTGCGTGGCTGCGGATGACCGTCTCTACATCCTGGGAGACTTTACCTATCGTTTGCCCCTAGCGGATGCCGTGCGTCTTCGCGAGCGCATCGAATGCCAAAACGTAACGCTCATCCGTGGCAACCATGACGGCGACTGGGAAGATCCCGACGCACCGCGGATTTGGGAAGACGTGCGCGATTACCTGGAGATTGCTCCTGGCTATGCCAAGGGCCATCGTCTGGTGTTGAGCCACTACCCCATGCTTAGCTGGAATGGCAAGGCGCGTGGCGCCATCATGCTACACGGGCATATTCACAGCAGAGGAGACCGTACCAACGCGCGCAACCGCGATCGCGAGCGCCCTATCTTTCGCTACGATGTCGGTCTCGATGCCAACGAGTACAAGCCCGTAAGCCGCGATCAGTTTCTTAGCTTCTTTGGGTTATAGGGCGCCAGAACCACCACAAAGGGGACAGGCACCTTTGTGGTGGTTCTGGCGCCGTTGCCATTATGGCGGCGGCGCCTTTTTTGTCCGTGCGGCGCGGTAGAGTGTAGGCGGTTGAAATTTGCGTCCATCGAGGAGCTGCTATGAACGAGATCAAGTGCCCGCATTGCGGCGAAGTGTTTAAGGTCGATGCGTCTGGCTATGCGGATATCGTCAAGCAAGTACGCGATGCCGAGTTTTCGCGCGACCTGGATGAGCGTGTGAAGGCAGTCCAGCGCGAGGGCGAGCAGGCGCTGGAGCTTGAGCGCTCGCGTTCGACGGCTGCCTTGCAACAGGCAGAGTCTCAGCGCAATGCCCAGCTTGTCGAGCAGAAGAACACTGCGGATCAGAAACTGGCGCAAGAGGTTGCCAAGCGCGATGCTGAGCTTGCCGAGCTGCGCGCTAAGCTCGAGGGCGCTGCCGCAGAGCGCGAGAGTGCAAGCCAGCGCGCGGCGGTTGAGGCCCGCGCCGATGTTCAAAAAGAGAATGCCGAACTCCAGCGTGAGATTGATAGCCTGCGTGCGCAGCTTGGGCGCAAAGATGACGAAGCAAAGCTTGCCGAGTCGGCGGCGCGCAACGCTGCTCAAAACGATTTGGCTGCACGCGACGCTCAGATTGCCGAGCTGCAGGCCAGGCTTGCCGCGGCGGACAAGGCCCAGGAGATGGCGCTTGCCGCTGCCGCGGCAGAGTCGCAGCGTGAGCTCGATGCCGCTCGCAGCGAGGCCGAGCGCGCGCTTGCTGACTATCGCACGAAGGTGCAAGAGAAGTTTTCCGCCGCAAAGGCTCAGTCTGAGCAGGAGGCCGAGGGCCTTCGTGCCCAACTGCGTGAGCAAGAGCTTACGGCAAAAATGAACCTTTCAGAGGCGGTCGCCGCGGCGGAGCGAGAGCGCGATGAGGCACGTGCCAAACTGACGAGCGAGTTGGCGGTGCGCGATTCTCGCGAGGAGCAAGCCAAGGCGGCACATGAGCTCGAGCTCGCGCAGGCCAAGCGCGCGAGCGATGACCTGATTCGCTACAAGGATGAAGAGATTGAGCGCCTTAAGGACATGAAGGTCCGCCTGTCCACCAAGATGGTGGGCGAGTCGCTCGAGCAGCATTGCGAGACCGAGTTTAACCGTCTGCGCATGACGGCGTTTCCTAACGCGTACTTCGAGAAAGATAACGATGCGTCCGAGGGCACCAAGGGCGACTTTATCTTCCGCGAGTGCGACGCGAGCGGCAACGAGGTTATTTCGATTATGTTCGAGATGAAAAACGAGAACGACGAGACCGCGACCAAGCATAAAAATGAGGACTTCTTTAAGAAACTCGATCACGATCGTCGCCAGAAAGGCTGCGAGTATGCGGTGCTCTGCACCCTGCTGGAGCCTGAGAGCGAGCTCTATAACGCGGGTATCGTCGACGTGAGTTACCGCCATGAGAAGATGTACGTGATCCGCCCGCAGTTCTTCATTCCCATGATTACGCTGCTGCGCAACGCCGCCATGGGTTCGCTGCGCTATAAGCAGGAACTGGCGGAGTACAAACAGCAGAATATCGACGTCACGAACTTCGAAGCCAAGATGGAAAAGTTCAAGAATGATTTCGGTCGCAACTACGAGATCGCGAGCCGAAAGTTCCAAACGGCGATTGATGAGATCGACAAGACGATTAGCCATCTGCAGAAAACCAAGGAGGCGTTGCTGTCCTCCGAGAACAATCTGCGCCTAGCCAACAAGAAGGCCGACGATCTTACCATTCGCAAGCTCACGTGGGGCAACAAGACCATGAAAGCAGCGTTTGACGAGGCACGCGGGGCTGCGACAGAGACAAACGATGAGCCAGCCGAGGCGGATTCGTATGAGGTCGAGGATGCCGAGTAAGGCATAGCGTATAGTGCAAAAGTGGGGCCGCTGGCGATATTGCCAGCGGCCCCGTTTCGTTCCGGTAAGTTCGGCTAGTCTTCGAGCAGGTCCTCGATAAAGCCGACACGGTAGTTTTTGAAGATGACCTCGCCGCCGTCTTGCGTGGCGTCCAGGTCGACATCGCCCATGATGCCAAAGTCGTGGTCGCCATCCTCGTCGGCAAAGATCTGATGCACGTGCCACACGTGATCGGTCTTCTCGTCGGACTCATCGATGGAAAACATTGCGGCACTGCGGGCATCTCCGTCGGTGAGGATCTCCTCGTGCTGCTCATGGTAGGCATCGAGCGCCTTTTGCCAGCGGATTTCGCTCATGCCCCAGTCGTCGTCGAGCTCGCCCAGGTCGCGAACGTGTTCGCGGGCGGCAAGGGTCACGCGGCGGAAGAGCGCGTTGCGCACCAACAGCGTGCAGCCGCGACGGTCCGCCACGACCTCGTCGATGCCCTGCGGCGGCGCAGCATCGAGGGCTGCCGGGTTGCCGGCGTTCTCCCATTCGTCCACCAGGCTCGAGTCCACCGAGCGCACCACAAAGCCCAGCCACGAGATAATATCGCGCAGGCGCTCGTCGCGCTTCTCGATGGGCACGGTACGGTCGAGAGAACGGTAGGCCTCTGCCAGGTAGCGTAGCAAAATGCCTTCGGAGCGGGCGATGCCGAGCTTTTGGATATAGCCCTTAAAGTCGCTCGCGCTCTCCAGCATGTCGCGCAGGACGCTCTTGGGCGAGAGCTGGTAGTCGTTGGCCCAGGGTACTTCCTGGCAGTACTTGTCAAAGGCGGCATCGAGCAAGTCCTCGAGCGGCTTTTCGTAGGTGACATCCTGGATGCGCTCCAAGCGTTCCTCATATTCGACGCCGTCAGCCTTCATTTCGGCCATCGCGCGGTCGCGCGCGGCGCGCTCCTGTGCGCGCAATACCTGCTTGGGGTCCTCGAGCGTGGCCTCGACCATCGAGATGAGGTCCATGGTATAGGTCTCGCTCTCGGGATCGAGCAACTCCAGCGCGGCAAGCAAAAACGGCGAGAGCGGCTGGTCGAGCGCAAAATCCTCGGGCAGGTCGACCGTTAGCGCATAGTCGATGTCCGGCGCGGCGTCAGCTGGAGCGTCGGGTGCGGGCGGCACCTCGGTGCGCACGACGACGCCGGAGTCGATGAGCGTGGCGAAGATCTCGTCGGCACGAACCTCGAGCTTTGCCTTTTCCTCAGGGGTCTGCAGGCTTGTTTCGATGAGGTCGTGCACGCGGGCGCGGGCGTCGCCGCCCTGCTCGACCACGCTAATCACCATGGAGTGTGTGATGCGCAGGCGCGGCTTGAGCGTTTCGGGCTGCGTCTCGATCAGGCGCTCAAAGGTCTGCTTGTTCCAGGTGACAAAGCCCTCGGGGGCCTTCTTCTTTTTAATCTTGCGGAGCTTCTTGGGGTCGTCGCCCGCCTTGGCCATGAGCTTAGCGTTCTCGATCTCGTGCTCCGGGGCCTCGGCGATGACCATGCCCTCGGTATCGAAGCCCGAACGGCCGGCGCGACCAGCGATCTGATGGAACTCACGGGCGCGCAGGCGACGCATCTTGTAGCCGTCGAACTTGGTGAGCGCGGTGAGCACCACGGTGTGGATGGGCACGTTGATGCCGACGCCGAGCGTATCGGTACCGCAGATGACGGGCAGCAGGCCCTGCTGCGCCAAGCGCTCGACCAGCAGGCGATAGCGCGGCAACATGCCAGCATGGTGCACGCCGACGCCGCATCCAAGCAGGCGTTTGAGAATCTTACCAAAGGCCGTCGAGAAGCTCGTTCCCTTTGCTGCTTCTTTGATGGCCTCGCGCTGCTCCTTGCTAGCGATGCCAAAGTTGGCAAGCGACTGTGCCGTGGCAAGCGCGGCGTCCTGACTAAAGTGAACGATGTAGAGTGGGGCCTCTCCGCGGCGCATGGCGAGCTCGACGGTGCCCTCGAGCGAGGTCGTCACGTAGTCATAGCTCAGGGGCACGGGGCGCGGGGCGTCGACAACCAGGTCGCAAGCAGCGCCGGTGTGCTCTTCGAGAGAGGCGGCGATTGCAGTGACATCGCCAAGCGTGGCGCTCATGAGCATAAACTGCGTGTGGGGCAGGGTGAGCAGCGGCACCTGCCAGGCCCAACCACGGTCGGGGTCGGCAAAGTAGTGGAACTCGTCCATGGCCACGCAGCCCACATCGGCGTCCTCGCCCTCGCGCAGCGCATCGTTGGCAAGGATTTCGGCCGTGCAGCAGATGACGGGCGCCTTGGTGTTGATGTGCGTATCGCCGGTGATCATGCCAACGTTATCGCGGCCGAGCACCTGTACCAGATCGAAGAACTTTTCGCTGACCAGAGCCTTGATAGGAGCCGTATAGTAGCAGCGCTTGCCCTGTGCCATGCCCATAAAGAGCATGCCTAGCGCGACGAGCGATTTACCCGATCCGGTCGGTGTTCCCAAAATGACATGGTCACCGGCGGCTAGATCCATGAGGGCCTCTTCTTGGTGATCCCACAGTTCAATGCCGCGATCGCTCGTCCATTCAAAGAAGCGTTCGAAGGCTTGATCGGGCGTGAGCCACGGTTCGGGCTCGCTGCCGTCCTCGGGCTCCCACCAGGTGGGGGAGAGCGCGCCGAGCGAGCCAAACTCGGCTTCGGTTCCCGTGCCGCCCGAGAATGAGCTGGCGGCGCCGGCGCCGGAGACGGTGCTGGCGGCGGTATCTGTCGTGGTCTGTGCCATGTGTTTGCTTTCTCTCGCGATTGTCCGCCAACTATTATGGCGTAGCGTCGGCGCGGGGCGCCAGCGCGCGAGAAAATGCAGGAAATGGGCGTTCTGCCCAGCCGTTTAGTGTAGTCGCTAGCTAAGTGAGTAGACTTTTTGCAATGTCGCGAGCACATAGCTTTTGCGCAAGGGTTCTACCTGCGGTTTTAGTTTTCGCTATGCGGGATGTGCTTGGCTATTGCAAAAAAGTCTACTCACTTAGGCTTGAGGGCCGTTCGCTGGTGCCTATTTGCGCTTGTTTACTGACGCCGCGACCATCAGAAGCCCCTAGGACTCTTGCGGCAGGCGCTTCTTGCCTTTGCGGGCGCGGTTTCTAAAGTTCTCGACGGCCTCTTCCATGCCCAGAGGTATATAGGTGAGCTCATCGAGGTTGTCGGGCAGGTAGCAGGCAAGGCTTTGCTCCTGCGCGCGGCCCGCCGCGAGCTGTTCGTCGGTTGGCTGCGCGCCGGGTGTGGCACAAATGCCATAGACGGCGGCACCCATCTCGCGCGTGCGGCACTCGTACTCGGTCTCGGGATGCTCGGGATGGTCGCGGCGAACGTCGTCACTTACCCAAAGTGTGTCGTAGCCGGCCGCGGCAAACTGCCCCAGGGCATAGTCGCGCAATGGCTTGCTGTCGGTTCGCAGCGTGACGGTGGCGCCGGCTGCAAAGAGCGGGCGGTAGAGCATCAGATGGTCGACATGGACGAGTCGTTTTTTGGCGTACTTGGCCTTGGGCTGCGGCGTGGGAAAGTTGATGGTGATGGCATCGAGCTCGCCTGCGGCAAACAGCTGCGGCAGCGATGCGGCGCCTCGGGGCAGGACGAGTGCATTGGACAGCACCTGCGCGCAGATTTTCTGTGCGGCATAGGCGATGCAGATGGGCTCCTGATCCATGCCGATAAAGAGCGTGTTTGGCTCGCGGACCGCACGCTCTACAAGGTACGTTCCCTTGCCGCAGCCAAGATCCAGGTGAAGGTGCTCGAAGGGCTTGCCGCCTGCGGGCGCACAGGCCTCGCGCCAATCTCCGGCATAGGCCTCGGGGTTCGTCTCGATCGCATCGGCGTAGCGCTCCAGGCGCTTTTCGAGCACAAAGTTCTTAGGCGTGCGAACGTGGACGGCTCCCATGAGGCTCCTTGGTCATAAGTGTGGAACGCATAGCTGCACGTTCCGTCAATGGGTTGAAAAGGGGTGGGCATAGTTTGCCCGAAAGATGTGGTGCGGCTCGGCGACGAGTTGTCGATGCCTACAGGCGCTTGAGGATCACATAGCGGTTGAGCTCGCCGCTGCGACCGTCGGCATGGAAGCGCTCAAGCTCGCGCACGGGAACCTCGCCGCTCTTGTAGAACGTACGGACGCCGCGCACCAGGTCGGTGATCTGCTGATCGTCAAAGTGATGGCAATAGCGGTAGGCGTGGCGGTCGTTTTGCCAGCCAATGAGGTGGTCGCCGGCTTCAAACTGGGCGGAATCGTAACCCTCAAACGGCGGGGTGAGCTCGGCGCGGGCTTCGGCGCGAACAGCCTTGCGCGCCATGCGCTCGTCGTTCATAAACTCCCAAAAGCTGATGGCGATGATGCCGCCCGGGCGCGTCTGGCGCACCAGAGCGTCGAGCACGCGTACACGGTACTCGCACGACGGCACATGGTGCATAAAGCCAAAGCAGACCGAGATGTCGGCGAGCGGGGCGTCGAAAAGCACGTCGGGTGTCTCGGCGGGGTTGAGCTTCATAAGGGCGTCGAGCACGTCGAGTTCCTGGAAGTGCAGGTTGGGAATGCGCAGGGCGTGACCGCGCGCATCGATAGCCAAATCCTGGCACGAGTCGACGCCATAGAACTCAAACGGGCAGCTGGCATCTGCCGAGGGGTTTGCTCCGTCGACGCCCTTGGCGGCAAGTGCGCCGCCGGCAGCAAAGTTCTCGAATCGCATATTGCCGCAGGCAAGATCGAAGACGCGGACGGGATGCTCGATCGTGGCGACGTCGAGCTGTTCGAGCGCGATGTCCATGGTGCGCACCCAGCCGGGCCACGGGGCCTGGCGCGTATCGGAGAAGGAGGCGGAGTGTTCGCGATAGAACGTGTTGTTGAGCTGGATGAGCGATGAGGCGAAATCGCGGTTCACGGCGCGGAACTCCCTCCGTTGGCGGTGCGGAATAAACAGTACGACCATACTACCGTTAACGCCGCAACGGGGACAACCAAGCTACGGGTCATTGCTTTGTTTGGACACATTTCCGCAGCTCATATGCACCCGCAACCGCCGGTTGTCAAAAATCTCACTAGAATAGGTGGCATGCTTTTGGCGGTGGCGGATAGATTTTTAACTGTGCAAGGCGCCTTAAGAACAAAAACGGTCCGGCGGCACGGCTGGCATTACATAGGAGGAACCATGAATGTAGAAACTGCGCAGCGGCTCGCCGACCTTCGCCGCAGCAAAGGCTTTAGCCAAGAAGGGCTGGCACGAAAGCTGGGGCTGTCGCGCCAGGCGGTCAGTAAATGGGAGCGCGCGGAGAGCTCGCCCGATACCGAGAACCTGATCTCGCTCGCCAAACTCTATGGTGTGAGCCTGGACGAGCTGCTCAATCCGAGCGACGAGATTGAGGACGATATCGAGTTTGAGAACGAGGACCGCGCCCGTCAGCGCGAGGCTGAGGCGGCGGAGCGCGCCCGTACCCATGAGGCGGCGGCACGTGCTACCGAGGCGGCAACGCAGGCGAGTGATGCCGCCGCCAAGGCGGCGCAAGCGGCAAGCTGGAGTGCGCAGGCCGCCAATGCCGCTACGGCACAGGCGACGAACACTGGTGCGCTTAATCCGACTCCGGTGAAGGGGCCATTCCAGTCGTTCCCGTATTGGGCTGTGTGCTGGCTGCTGTTCTTTTTGCTGATGTTCCTGTTTGGTGCCGGACCCTTTGCCGCGCTGATCTTCTTCACGATTCCCATCTATCACTGGGTGGCGCGTGCGCTCGATGGTGATTGGGCGCGTGGAGATATTCAGGTTGGTCCGGCGCCGGTGGCGGCTAGGGCTCAGAATACTTCCGCTTCAGTTGATACTGACGTGGCTACCGCGACCACCGCTGAGCCGATCGCCAAAGAGGGTGATGAATGATGAAGCTTTCGCATGAATCCAAGGTACGCTTGGGCGTTGGCATCGGAGCGTTTGTGCTCATCATCGGGCTCGTCTTTGGCACTTCGCGGACTTTGATTCATTTTGATGGCCCGTGGGATCTCGACGATGTTGTATCCGGCTTGTCCGGTATGGACGATGTGGTTGACGACGACGATTTTATGAACGATGGCGGTAAATATTCCGCTCGGCCTCAGCAACTTTCGAGCACGACTTTTGACGAAGACGCGTTCCAATCGCTCGACTTGGATGTGACGTCGGGGACGGTCGAGATTAAACGTGTCTCTGGCGGACCGGTACGTG
The DNA here is from genome assembly GCA_900543615.1 of uncultured Collinsella sp. GTDB lineage: Bacteria > Actinomycetota > Coriobacteriia > Coriobacteriales > Coriobacteriaceae > Collinsella. Next base: position 9,799 of record UQSC01000009.1, read on the forward strand.
TCATCGAAAGCGGGCGCGTTGCAAAGGGGGCGTCTGCTTCCGATGCCGCCACTCAGAATCTGGTTAAGATCGAGGGCTCTACACTCAAGATTAGCCAGTTCGACTGCGATGACGAGCGCGCCCATGACCGTAAGGTCACCATTGAACTGCCGCGTGAGCTTGCCGATAACATGATGGGCATTACGGCAAACGTGGGGTTGGGAGACCTGACGGTCGCGGACATTGCGTGCCACGACTTTGATTTGACGTTGGACTCGGGAGACGTCGCGTTCGCGGGCACCGTGACCGACACTCTGAATGCCGAGGTCGGTTCGGGCGATGTGACGTTCGAGCTTTACCAGGCCCCCGCGAAATCGATGGACGTGAGTGTGGGCTCGGGCGATGTGGAGATGACGGTTCCGAACTCGACGGGCTTTAAGGCGAGCCTCACCTTGGGCAGCGGCGACTTTGAGAGCGATTTCCTTCCGCTTGACTACGACGGCGAGACCATTTTGAATCTTGAATTCGATAACGGCGATAAGTCTGCTACGTATCGTTTTGAGGTCGGTTCGGGCGACATGTCGTTTGATTCGGAGTAGTGAGGCAGACGAAAGCCTAGGCGAAGATATAGACGCGCTGTTTGATGAAGGCGCCGGAGCCGTGACGGGCTCCGGCGCCTTTACCTTTACAATGGGGACATGGAACAGATTATCTTGAACATACTCGAGGCCCTGCGTCGCGGCGAGACCGTGGACGACAAGGCGCTCGTCAAACTGATACATGCCGAGGCGCGCCGTGAGGGCGCCGACAAACGTGACCTGGCCAAGCGCCGCCTGCTGCCATTCTGCCAGCGGGTTAAACGCGAGGAGCCGGCTCGGTGGGCTGCGTGGAATGTCGATTCCGATCTGGAACGTCAACTGCTGCAGGTCCTGCGCATGAAGCCTCGTCGCACGGCTTCGGGCGTGGCGACCATTACCGTTATCACCAAGCCCTGGCCGTGCTCGGGCGATTGCCTGTTTTGCCCCAACGATCTGCGCATGCCTAAAAGCTATCTGCATGCCGAGCCGGCGTGTGCCCGTGCGGAGCAAAACTGCTTCGACCCGTATCTGCAAGTGAGTGCCCGTTTGACGGCGCTTTCGCAGATGGGGCATGCGACCGATAAGATTGAGCTCATTGTGCTCGGCGGTACCTGGAGCGACTATCCGCAAGGGTATCAGGCGTGGTTTATGTCGGAGCTCTTCCGCGCGCTCAATGACGATGCCGTGGCTGGTGTGGCGGCTAACCCCATGTTGGCGCGTCCGGGCATCAGCCGTGCCGAGGCGGGGCGTCTGCTCGACGATGCGCCTGCCGATGCCCTGTCGCCGGTGGTAGCGGAGCGCCGCGAGCGCTATCGGGCTGCCGGCATTGCGACTGACGAGGCTGAGCTTGCTGCCGGCGTTGCCGACGAGCAGGGTCGTGTGGATGCTGCCGTGGGCGGCTATAACCGCGCGGTGCGTTGTCTGTACGGCCCTGGTACGCCGTGGGGCGAGGTTGCCGAGTGGCAAACGGCAACGATGGAGGAGCTTGAGCGTCAGCAGCGCATCAACGAGACGGCAAAGCATCGCGTGGTGGGACTCGTTATCGAGACGCGTCCCGATGCCGTAACGCCGCAGGCACTTACGCTCATCCGCCGCCTGGGCTGCACCAAGATCCAGATGGGTATCCAGAGCCTCGACCAGCACCTGCTCGATATCAACGAGCGTCGCATTTCGGTGGCGCAGATCGAGCGGGCGTTTTCGCTTGCGCGCCTGTTTGGCTTTAAGATCCACGCGCACTTTATGCTCAATTTGTTGGGTGCTACGCCCGAGGGGGACAAGCGTGACTACGAGCGCTTTATGACCGAGGGGGCCTTTATGCCCGACGAGGTCAAGGTCTACCCGTGTGCGCTCATCGAGGGCTCGCGTTTGGTGGGCTGCTACGAGCGCGGCGAGTGGCGCCCCTATACCGAGGAAGAACTGCTCGATGTGTTGGCCGACGACATCGTGGTGACGCCGGCGTTCTGCCGCATCAGTCGCATGATCCGTGACTTTAGTTCCGACGACATCATGGTGGGCAACAAGAAACCCAACCTGCGTCAGCTCGTCGAAAACCGCTTGGCCGCTCGGGGTGACGGTGCGACGGTGCGCGAGATTCGCTATCGCGAGATCAGCACGGCGGGTGCCGACTTGGATGAGCTATCTCTTGATGAGGAGGTGGCGTACGAGACGCCGGTGACGCACGAGCGCTTTTTGCAGTGGGTGACGCCGCAGGGCAAGATCGCGGGCTTTTTGCGGTTGTCGCTGCCCGACCATTCGTTTGTTGCCGCGCATGCGGACGAGTTGCTGACGATGCCGGATGAGGCGATGATTCGCGAGGTACACGTGTATGGCATGGCGGCGCGCGTGGGGTATCAAGGCCAGGCGGCCCAGCACCATGGGTTGGGGCGTCTGCTCGTAGAGCGTGCGTGCGAGATTGCCCGGGATGCGGGTTATGCGCGTATCAACGTGATTAGCGCGATTGGCACACGCGAGTACTATCGCCATCTTGGATTTTATGACCATGGCCTTTATCTGCAAAAGGAGCTCTAGATGAACAAGCCGAGTGTTTCTGCTGGCGTCGTTGCCGGCGTTGCCCTGGGAGCCGCGGCACTTGGTGCGGCCGCCGTCGCTGTTCGTGCTGCCTGTCTGCAGGTTGCGCGAACCCGCAATGGGTTGGCGCGTGTGAAGCGCGTGCACGATGGGGACGGCGATGAGATTCGCGTGTTGGTGCAAGGCGGCGTCTACCAAAGCGCAAGCTACGTTGGTGAGCGTTGGGCGGAGCCCGTCTTTGCGTACTATCGTGCGTTTGACGACGTGTTTGAGTCCGAGGATGCGATGCGCGATGCTTATGGTCACGGCATCGACCGCATGCTTGTGCTGGGTGGCGGCGGGTTTGCCTATCCCAAGTTCGCGCTGATGTCGCACGAGAGCTTGCGCATGGACGTCATTGAGTACGATGCCGAGGTTACGCGCCTGGCGCGCCGCTGGTTCTACCTAGACGAGCTGGAGCGCGCGGCGGGCGATCGCCTGCGGGTGATAACCGCTGAGGCTCGCTCGTATTTGGGTGTGACGAGCGTGGGCCATCGTCGCTACGACGTGGTCGTGAGCGATTGCTTTGGCGGTGCCGAGCCCGTGCGCGGGCTGGCGACCGTTGAGGCGCTGCGCCTGGTGCGGGGCAGCCTGAACCCCGGGGGTATCTACGTGGCCAATATCGTGAGCGCAAACGAGGGGAGCGATGTGACGTTCCTGCGCGACTGTGCCGCCACGGCGCTTGAGGTGTTCGACCATGCTTGGGTGGTCCCCTGTGGCGATGCAGAGTTCGGCGGCGAGGAGAATTATCTGCTCATCGCCAGCGACGGCGACTACGCCTTTGCCGAAGCTGTGCCCTTCGACACCGACTTCCTCGGCACCATCCTTCACGACAAGTAAGTCTCCCCGTCCCAAAAAGGACTGGCCTTAGGCGTGGTCGCGCCAGCTGAGGACGCGCTGTTTCATGCCCTCGATGTCGAGCACGCCTTCGGCGAAGCCTTTGCGCACGAGCTCCTCGGGAACGTACTCGTCGTAACGATCAAAGTAAGGCACCTCGCCGGGATAGACGAGCTCGATGGGATCGAAGTCCTTCACGGCCTCGGCGGCGAGCACTTCAAAGAACATCTCTTCGTCGGCCTTCATCTTAAATTGCATAAAGTACGGGCGCGACGGGTCGAGTCCGCGAAGGCCCAGCTCCGCGGCACATTTAATCTTGAGCATGCGCTCGAGTGCCAAAAAGGCGTAGCTGCCCAGCCAGGGGAAGAGCACCCAGGTGTCGCCACCCAGGTTGATGAGCGGCTTAGTTCCCGCGCCCGAAAGCTTGGCCGTATGACGAGCCTGCACTAAGCGGGCCCGTGCGTTACCCATGAGGTACGGATATGTTGCGTGCTCGTTGAGCGCCTTGCGCATGCGCTCGAGTACGTGCGTGTTGATGTCACCGGGACAGTCGCCAAAGTAGGCCGGCACACGGCCCTTGACCTGCGTGGCAAAGACGGTATGACGCTTCCAATCCACTTCCTCGACAATCCAGCAATGGCCTGCGATGGCGATGCGCTCACCGGGCGGTGGCGGATTGACGATTGTGCCCAGCTCGGCCGACTCGCTGCGAACGGTGAACTCCTCGTTTTCCTGGAACACGGCGTAGAACTTAAAGTTGTTAATGATGCGCTCGCCCGCGAGACCCACGATGAGCCCGCCACCTTCGGTGACCTGGATATGGTCGATCTTAATGAGGTGACGCAGCAGCACACGGTAATCGTCTGCCGAGACACGGTGGAAATAGCTGAGCGTGAGCACGCGCTGGGCAAGTTCGGCCGGCGTGAGCTCGCCGGTGCTGGCGAGGGTCGACATAGTCTGGTGATAGAGCAGACTGTAGGGGAGTCGATCGAGCTCGGGCGGCTCGACCCACTTTTCCTCGCGATAGAGTTGTACGAGCGCGATACCCTGCAGGAGCTTCCAGGGAATGGTTTCGGGCATCATCGTGCGCGGCTCGGGTTCTTCCTCGCGCATGACAAACCACATCTCGGGCGGAAGGTCGCGACGGCCTGTGCGCCCCATGCGCTGCAAAAAGGAGCTGACGGTAAACGGCGCGTCAATCTGGAAGGCGCGCTCCAGGCGGCCGATATCGATACCGAGCTCCAACGTAGAGGTGGTGACGGTTGTCTGCGTCTGCTCCTCGTCGCGCATGAGCTCCTCGGCCGTCTCGCGCAGCGATGCCGAAAGATTGCCGTGATGGATGAGAAAGCGGTCGGGCTCGTGTCGACTTTCGCAGTAGCTGCGCAGCATGGAGCACACGGCCTCTGCCTCCTCGCGCGAGTTGGCAAAGACCAGGCACTTGCGGCCGCGCGTATGCTCAAAGATATAGCCCATACCGGGGTCGGCGTTGTCGGGCGCCGTGTCGGTGGGGTTGAGAAGCGCCTGCTCGGTCGCTCGTGGGATGTCGACTTCGCCCTCGGGGGCCGAGGAAGTGCGACGGTCTTTGGGAGCGTCCTTGCCCCGCGCCTGCTCGCGACGTTGACGACGTTCCGCCTGTGTAAGCTGTCCGCTGTGGCGCATGTCTTGTCCGGATGCGGGCAGCGCCGCGGGTGCCACTGCCTCAATGCGCTCGCACGCAAGCACTTCGGCCTCTTGAGGACCCATGCTCTCGAATCCTCGCTGCTGTGCCTGGGGACCCGAGTTGTAGAAGTGCTCCATGGAGATACGCCACACGCGACGCGGTTCCTCAAAACGGGGGATAACGCAGTCGCGTCCCGTTCCCTGTGAGAGAAAGGCACCCGTGCGCTCGGGGTCGCCGATGGTGGCCGAAAGGCCAATGCGGCGGGGCTGCACGCCTGCCATGCGCGAGAGTCGCTCGATAAGGCAGAGCGTCTGCCCGCCACGGTCGCCGCGCATGAGCGAATGGACCTCGTCGATGACCACATAGCGCAGGTCGCAAAACATGCGCGGGATCGCCATGTGCTTATGGATTAAGAGCGCTTCGAGTGACTCGGGCGTAATCTGCAAGATGCCGCTCGGTTTTTTGATGAGCTTAGCCTTGTGCGACTGCGAGACATCGCCATGCCAGTGCCAGACAGGGATATTGGCTTCTTCGCACAGGTCGTTGAGGCGGACGAATTGGTCATTGATGAGCGCCTTGAGGGGGCCAATGTAGAGGGCGCCCACGCTTGCGGGCGGGTTCTCCCAAAACTCGGTCAGGATGGGAAAAAAGGCTGCCTCGGTTTTGCCGGAAGCCGTGGATGCCGTCAGGAGCACATTGTCCTGCGTGTTAAAGATGGCATCTGCCGCCGCAACCTGGATAGAGCGCAAGCTCTCCCAATCGTGGGAGTAGATGAAGTCTTGGATAAACGGGGCGTAGCGGTCAAAGGCGTTCACGGGGCCTCCTCTCAAATACGAACCTCTTAACGTGGCTGGCAATGGTTTGCTGCATTACTACTTCAACGTTTGCCCAGATAAAACCTGCCAAAATAAACCCGTCCCTTTTTGGTAGGTTAGATGGTGAACTCGGCGAAGTTGCGGTCGCCGCTTTCGGTACCGGTGTCGCCTGTTGCTGCTGCCGGCGCCAGCGCGTCGCCACCGACGCTTTGCAGCAGCTCGGCCACGTTGGCGTCGGGGTTTTGGCATAGGATGTCGAGCAGCTCGATAAAGTCACGAATGACTTCACGCGGCGTCAGATGTGTGTCGGCCCCCACGCGGCCAAACTCAATCTTGAGAAAGTCCACCAAGTCGTTCTCGGTAAGCGTGGGCGTCCAGCCAAAGTAGCCGGCATGGATCTGCATGAGCTTTTCGATGAGCACCAGCAACTCCTCATAGGTGAGTGGCTGCAGGCGGATGATGGGCGCGAGCATGTCCTTAAGATCCTCGCGTGCAAAGCGGCCTTGAGCGAGTCGGCTACGCAGGGCCTCGTAGGAGAACACGCCACGGCGGCGGTCTTCGATGGAGGTTGGCGTGCCGCCCATGATCATGCCCAGGTACTGCGCCTTGCCCTGGAGCGTGTCGTTGTACATGGTCAGGATCTTCTCGTAGTTGTATTGGCGTGTGATGGCGTTGGGAATCTTATACAGATTCACGAGTTCGTCGATGAGCACCAGCATGCCCTTGTAGCCGCTGCAGACCAAAAAGCGCGCAATGAGCTTAACGTAGTCGTACCAGTCGTCATCGCTGATGATGGTCGAGGAGCCCAGCTCGGCGCGTGCCTCACTCTTGGTGCGGTACTCGCCACGAATCCATTTGGTCACGCGGCTCATAGCTTCTTCGTCGCCCTCGGATACGGCCGCGCGGTAGCGGCGGAGCATACGGGCGAAGTCGAAGCCGTGGACCATTTCCTCGAGCGGGGCCAGTTGGGCATTGACGGCAGACTCATCGGCATCGGCACACGAGGCGACCCAGCGATCCAGGATAAGGTTGAGCGCACCGCCCTCGGGGCGCGTTTTAGTCGATATGTTGCGGATGAGCTCACGGTAGGTGGCAAGGCCCTGTCCCTGGCCGCCCTGCAGGCGGCGCTCAGGGGATAGGTCGGCATCGGCGACGACGAATCCCTCGCCCATGGCGTGCGTGCGGATGGTCTGGAGCAAAAAGCTCTTGCCGGCGCCGTAACGACCGACTAAAAAACGGAAGCTCGCGCCACCGTCGGAGATGAGACTCAGATCGGTGAGCAGGGCGCGAATCTCGACCTCGCGTCCCACGGTGATATAGGGAAGGCCGATGCGCGGGACCACGCCGCCCTTGAGCGAGTTTAGGATAACGGCGGCGACGCGCTTGGGCACGCGGGGTGCTGCGGATGCGGTATCACTCATGGTCTAGGTATCCTCTCACGTCTGCTTCGTAGTCCTCAATAATCTGCGGCCCTGCCGCGCTAAATTCAATTACGGTGTCGCCCACCAGGTCAAAGAGCGTCTCGTTGATGGTATCGACGAGCATGTCCTCGCTCTGCCCCGATTGCACTACCGCCGATTCCGCCTGTACTGCGTTGTGCTCGAGCAGCGCGCGGAGATAGGCGTCTGCGGCGGGCGCGAGTTCGTTCGTGGCGTCAGCGGGCACTGCGGCTGCGAACGCTGACGTTGGCGCGAGAAGCGGTGCCACGACACCAAACTGTTCGGTGGATATGGTCGGCTCGTCGGTCAAGTCCTGCCGAATGGGTGCCACGACCGCCTCGACAATCGCGTCGGCTACGGGCCCGGCTTCCGGTTGCCCTGAGTCCGCTGCCTCGGCTTCTGCGGACGCGCCGTCCTCGCGTTCCTCATCGATCAAAAGCGCTTCGCGCGTTTGCGCAGCGGCGTTCCGAATGTGCCCCAGCTGACTCAGATCGATATCGATCTTGACGGGCTGGTGTGCGGCGTCCCACGAAAGCCATGCCACAATCTCGTCATCGATAATCTTGGCCAGATATTTGGGGACCTTTTCTTCCTTAAGGGGATGGGCGGGGTCCAGCGCCAGGCGCAGGCGTTGGTCGCAGGCGCGCATCATTTCACCGAGCTTGCTGCTCTTTTGCCTACTACCATGGATACGCATACATTCCCAAAAGCCGTTTTGGCAACGGTAGATATGGATGGGATCCAGGCGGTATTCGCAGTCCTCGTGGCGCTCGGGCGCAAAGAATACGGCCGAGGCAAACATGGTGTAGGGCATGGCCGTCTCCTCCCCAAACAAGCTCGCTACGATGCCGGTCTTTCGGTGCGTGTCATAGTAGCGCGCCATGTGGACATACACGGCGCATGCCACGTGGCGCAGATCGCGGTGGTGGCTGCGGTCGAGCCGCGAGTTACTTAGGTTGTACGTGGAGAGGGCGTTGATGGCGGCCATGAGTCGCTCCTCGCGCACCTCATCGGGCGGAAGGGGGAGCGTGGGCTCGGAGGTTTTGCGACGCTTAGGGGTCTGGCCGGACGGTGCCGGTGCTGGTACAAGGTCTCGCGCCGCGCGTCGCAGCTCGATAAGGGCGTTATCGAACATGACGGTTTTAGAGTCACGAAGCAGCTTGGGGTCGAGCCCATGGAATACGGCGTAATCCTGCAACCACACGCGTGCAAACCGATCAATGCCGGGCTCGAAGGCGCGATAGACATCCCAAAAGGCCTTGATCTTGTTAAAACCGTCGAGCGGGTCATCTACGCCAATGCCGCAGATCAGCTCATAGAGATACAGAAAGGCAAAGGACGTAGACGTTTCCTCGACGGTTCCGCGGCGCACTTGGGCACGCCAGGTAAAGTAGCCGCGCAACTGCCGGTCGCTCATGGCATTGTAGGTGGGAAAGTACGACTTAAAGGTGCCGTTGTAGGGACAGTCGTCCTCAAAGTCGGCCATCAGCAGGCCCTGGCGGTAGAAAAGCTCGGCTTCCGAAAGCCAGCGACCTGCGCCGCCTTTGGGGTCATCCTGCCAGCGCGATATCTCGCGCATTTTACGGTATTGGTCGGGGAGGAAATTCTGCATCTGTCGGCCGGTTTTGAGAATCGGCTCGTCTGCGTAGATTTCGTTTGAGAAGCGGGCGGACTGATGGGTCCGGGCCTCGGCCATAATGCGCTCGATGAGCATCTTGATGTCCTGGTCGGCCACCGCTTCTCCTCTCCTAACGCAGCTTCGGTGACCTCATATCATAGCACAGCATCAAACAGGTGTTCGAGATACTGCTGCGTAGATAGATTTAGAACAGGAGGGCGTAGATGACGGCGATGACGACGGAGGGGAGCATATTGGCCGTGCGGAAGGTCTGAGGACGGATGAGGTTGACGCCGACGCAGAAGATGAGCATGGAGCCTACGAGCGAAAGGCTGTCGAGGGCTGCCGCAGTCATGATGGGGGAGAGCGCGCCGGCAAACAACGTGATCGTCCCCTGGAACACGGCTACGGGCAGGGCCGAGAAGATGCAGCCGCGTCCGAGCGACGCCGTCATGGTGCAGACGATGATGCAGTCCAGTGCGCCCTTGAGGGCAAGCGTTGACCAGTCGCCGAGCAGGCCGTCCTGGATCGATCCCACAATTGCCATGGCGCCGATACACACGGTGAGTGAAGTCGAGACAAAAGCGTTGGTGAACTCGTTATCGCCCTCACTGCCAGTCTTGCGCTTGAGCCATTCGCCAAGGTTCTCGATGGCGGCTTCCAAGTTGACGGCCTCGCCGATGAGCGAACCGAGCGCAAATGAGACGATGAGCATGGTGGTGCCGGTGGTCGCTAGCGCCTTCCCATCGATAAGGAGCATCTTTTGCATGGTGCCGCCAAGGCCGATAAACAGGACGCACAGCCCCGATGCTTTCATGAGCGTGTCTTGGATGCGCGGTGTAATGAAGCGGCCGCCCGCTAATCCCAAAAGACCGCCCGCAACTAAAAGCACAACGTTGATGATTGTTCCCAAGCCCGGCATGAGCCCTCCTGTATTGATGCCAACGTGGCAATCGTAGCAGAACGAAATGCGAGGCACATCGCAACCCATCTAATACGTTATATAAGTGGTATTAGGAATGATGCGCAGCATTTAAGCCTCAGGTGGTTGTCGGGACATAGGGATAGTATTCAAAGCGCAGTGTCATAAGCCGCTGCGGGGATTCAATAGCCGCGGCGATGATATTGGCATCGCGGGCACGATCAAACCCTTCGAGCTCGATCTGGTACGAGACGTCTTGCATAATGTCCAGACGTCGCCAGGTTAGAAGTGTGTCGCCATCGAATTCCAGGGTCTTGCTTCCGTTTGCGGCAACGGCGTATAGACGCAGCTTGGCGGTGGTTGCAGGGTCGACAACTGTGACCTTTTTAATTTCGTTTCGAGTATTCTTGGCGCCCAACAAGGTGAGCAGTGTTGGGGCCACGACCTCGCCCGATGGCAAAAAGACGACTTCGATGGATTCAGGAAATGCGATGATAGCCGACTTGCGGACGGGCTGATTGGCGGCGGCAACTTCGATGTTCGCAGCGTCGATGACCTCTGTGTGGTCGAGCGCGGCAAGCACGCAGCAGTTACCTTCATCGATCTCTTGAGGATCAGCAAGCCCCAGGCTGTCCGCGAGCTCGGGATCGTTTGGATCGGTAGCGGGCTCATTCGGTGCTTCGAAAGAAGCTGGGACGCTGTTTGTCGGCGACGGCGTGTCGCCCGCACCTGCTTCTTTATCCGCGCTCTCTTCTTGTATGGTTGCGTTGATGGGTTCGTCGTTTGGGGGGAGCGTCTTGGCGTCAAGCGCGGAGGGGAGAATTCCGATGGCTCCGGATCCGTTCCACTCCATTTCGAGAAGCGCCGGGTCGGCAAGAATTCGTTGCCTGCTTTGCGCGTGGGCATCGATTTCAATAGGGCCTGCCTCTATCCCTCGTGTAAGGCTGAGTGATCCGGCTGGTTTCTCGAAATGAGCGTCTGTGTCTTTGGCGCTGACGGCGTAGAACAGCAGGGACGCTTCTCCCGCCGCGATGGCATCGGTGCCCGCCTTGGTCAGCCGCAGCGATGCCGTGAATGAGAGGGTGGGCTGCGCATCGTCTGCATTCGCGGCGGCGCAGCCCAGACATATACCGCCTCCTTTCTCGAAAAACGCACCGTCGAAGGCGACCTTCGCTCCGTTCGCCGAGTCATCGACCGAAGCGATGTCGATGCGCAGCTCTAAATTGCATGGATCGCCATCTGCATCGAGCACAACCGAGCGCCACGTGCAGACGGCGCACCCCGCCTGGGAGCCGTTTGCCTTGTTCGAACGCTTGATATCCACGACTATCGAGCCGTCCGTATTACGACGAAGGCATCCCGAGGTTGAGATCACGGCCTGTGAGATCGAAAAACGCTCGCACGCAATGGCGCTCGACGGATTTGGTGCGGAACTTAGGGCTACTGGTAAGGAGTCTGCCATGACGGGAGTCGCCCAAGCGGCGACAGGCGTTCCGGTTGCGAGCGCGCCGCAGAGTGCGACGACGGGCAAAAGGTTCTTCGATGCCATGGGGTCTCCTTAGCTAATTTAGTGCGGCCTGTCCGTGTTTTGTTTCTGGCTGCGTTTGATGTGCAGACCGAGGCCGGCGGTTCCCGCGCCTGCTGCTGTGGCGCCTGCTGCCAAGAGCCATCGTCTGTCGCCTGTCTGCGCCAACGGTTCCTCGCGGTCGCCGCGGTCGAGCTCCGAGAGGTCGACCGTCACTTGTGTGGCGGCCTGCGCCTGTTCTTGCTGGGCAAAGGCCATGGCTGGCCCAAACGCTAGGATGCTGACGGCGGCGGCCAGGGCGACGGCCTTATGCCGTGTGCGCACCGGGCTCGACCGTCCAGGTGATCGTTGCAACCTGATCGCCTTCGCCGGTTACGCGGAAGATGTCGCGCGTGACGCGGGCGACGTTTCCGCTTGTCTTGAGCTTGATTTTGTCCGCGCCGCCGGCAATGCCCTGGTAGCCCATGTCGAAGGCTGCATTCTTGGAAAGATCGAGGCCCGTCCCTTGCGCGGCGGCGCTGGCGTTCTGGAGTGCGCCGTCGGGGCCGACCTTAAAGTCGATGGAGTTCTGCGCGGTTCCGGCCTTGGCGTCGGCGGCAATGGTCCAGGTGTTCATGGCGTCGATCTTCATGTTGGTGACATGGATGCCGTAGGCCGAATGATTGTCGATGGTGGTCGCGTCTTCTGAGGGGCCCTGAAGCGTGCCGTCGGCCTTGGCGACGAAGGGAATAACCGTCGGAACTTTGAACTCAACGTTGTCGATCTCGGTCCTGACCATTACCTTCGTGGTTCCAACGCGCCCGGCCGCCATAGCTGGCGTCGGGGCGGCGCCCATTGCGAGTGCGAGCGCGAGCCCTGCGCCCACGACGAGCGCTCTGGCTCCGTTCATGTTCCTGGTGATGTCCATGGTCGTTCCTTTCTATTCGCCGCGGGCCGTCCCCGCGATGATTGGACGAATGCTGGTGAATTGCGTGCGGTGCTGCGTCGGCCGGAAAGCTAGTTCTCGGCTTGCTCAACTCGTACCTTGACACGTGTCGGATTGCCGTGGCTGTCGAGGGTCTTGGCATCGAGTGCCTGGATCTCGATGTACGCCTCGCCTTCTTTGATGCCGCCGGCGGGGCACGTCTCGATTGTCTTGCCGGTCTCGACCACACCGGATTCGTACATGGTCTCGTCGTTTTGGATGACGCGGAATCGCTGGGGAAATTTATTGTCTTGGACGTTTTGCACGTTGACGCGCAGCTTGCCGTCCTCCTGCAGCTGAGCGACCGGCGCGACCGAAATCGTCATCATGTTGTCGCGGACGATGGCGTCGAGCTCATCCTGGATTTCCTGGCGCGTTTTGCCCTCGGCCGTCGTAACCGAAGCGCCCGCCTCGGGTACGGGCCGCGACTGCCAAGTGTATAGTCCTACGGCGACAAGGGCGCAGACGATGGCCAGGCAGGCAACGATGAGCTTCTTGCGATGCCCCAGGCCTGCAAAGTGGGGCGGCTTCCTCGCGCTCACGCGGCATCCTTGGCAGTATAGACGCGCGCAAAGGTGGACGGGTCCGCTCCAAAGAGCATGTGAAGCATCAGGCGGCGCGAGTAGACGAGTTCTTCGAAGTCGGGAGGGAGCTCGATGTCGTGGATATGCGCGATGTGGTGGGCGAGCGCCGAGAACGACTCGGGGTCGCAGATCACATCGGTGGTAACGTGGTAGACCGTCGTATCGGGGAATGCCTCTTCGTCGAAAGGCAGGAGATGGGGATCGTCGTCGACTTCGATGGCGATGCCGTACTGGGGCCAGTAATATGCCATGGGAACCTCCCTGCTTCTGGGCCAAAACTTCTATTGGTTTTGGCTGTCGACGCCGACCGTATCAGCCGCTACTTGACCAATTTCTGACCAAATGCTTGACGGATTGGCGTCTTCGCAGATAAAAGGCGGCAAAAAATACTTCAACTTTTTTCGAGCGACAATCGAGCGATCGGCGACGGCAGGGAGATATGTGTCAAAAGCATCGTCTGTCGAGGAAATCCAGCCGCTCACCGAATTACACGAACGTAAAAAACGCCAATTATGGAGACGGTCTCGAACACGTCGACGAAACGATGCGGTAACATCTCCCTGCAAACACTGTAGTTAGCTAAAGGGGGAGTTCGCGTGTCTGCAACCATTAAACCCTTCACCGACGAGTTCGAAGAGTATGGTCGCGATGAGTCTCGCGCATCGGGCGAGGCCTCGAGCATCTCGTTTCCGACAACGGAAAACGAGGTCCGTGCCATTTTGGAAAAGCTCCATGCCGAGCGTGTTCCGGTAACGGTTCAGGGCGCCCGAACCGGCCTTGCCGCCGGTGCCGTGCCCCACGGCGGGCATATCCTCAATACTTCCCGTATGAATCGCTACTTGGGCCTTCGCCGCGATGAACAAGGCCAATTTCTGCTGCGCGTGGAGCCGGGCGTTGTGCTCTCGGAGCTGCGTAAGCAGCTGAGCAAGAAGGTACTGCCGACCGCTGGTTGGGACCAGGCATCGCTTGAGGCCTACGAGGAGTTCCAAGAGGCCCCCGAGCAGTTCTTTCCCACCGATCCCACCGAGACGTCTGCCTGTCTGGGCGGCATGGCGGCATGTAACGCCTCTGGTGCCCGCAGCTACGCCTACGGTCCCATGCGCCCACATATCACGGGACTCCACGTCGCACTGGCTGATGGCGATTTGCTTGAGCTTCAGCGCGGCGAGGCTTTTGCCCAGGGCCGCCACCTGTCGCTCGTGACGGCAGCGGGCCGTACGCTCGAGCTCGATCTTCCCGGCTATACCATGCCCAAGACAAAAAATGCCTCAGGCTATTTCGTTGCGGACGAAATGGACGCCATCGACCTCTTTATCGGTGCTTGCGGCACGCTCGGCGTCATCACCGAGCTCGAGATTGCCCTGCAGGCGGCGCCTGCGGTCGTTTGGGGCGTGAGCTGTTTCTTTGACAGCGAAGACAAGGCCGTGTCCTTCACCGATTCTGTGCGTCCCGTCCTGTCCCACGCGGCTGCCATCGAATATTTCGATGCGGGCGCCCTGGATATCCTGCGTCGTCAGCGTGAGCAGTCGACCGCGTTCGCCTCGCTGCCGGCGCTCGACAAAGAGGCCAAGGTCTGTGTCTACGTGGAGCTCGACTGCGACGACGAAGTTCAGGCGACTGAGGAGCTGTATCACTTGGGGTGGGTACTAGAACTTGCGGGCGGCAGCGACGATGCGACATGGGTCGCGCGCACCGAGGTCGATCGCGAGTGCCAGCGGTTCTTCCGCCACGCGGTGCCCGAGAGCGTCAACATGCTTATCGACGAGCGCCGCCGCATGGATCCCACCATCACCAAGCTGGGCTCGGACATGTCGGTGCCCAACGCACACTTGGGCGATGTCATCGGCCTTTATCGCCGCACGTTGGCCGAAAGTGGGCTTGAATCTGCCGCCTGGGGGCACATCGGTAACAACCATCTGCATGTGAACATTCTGCCGCGCGATGCGCAGGATTATCGCCGCGGCGGAGAACTCTTTGCCCAGTGGGCTTCTGAGGTCACGGCCATGGGCGGTGCCGTTTCTGCCGAGCATGGCGTCGGCAAGATCAAGGCGGGCTTCTTGGAGACGATGTACGGTCACGAGGCCATGGTCGAGTCGGCGCGGCTCAAGCTCCAGCTCGATCCCGACGGGCAGCTGGGTCGCGGTAACCTGTTTTCGGAGAAGCTCTTGGATGAGCTCGTCCAGAAAGGGGGCGCGTGAAGATGAGCGATTTCCATATGGTGGTGTGCGTCAAGGCCGTGCCGGGCAGCACCGAGGTCAAGATGGACCCCAAGACCAATACCATCGTGCGCGATGGCAAGCAGGCGGTCATTAATCCCTTTGATGCGAGCGCTTTGGAATGCGCGCTGGCGCTGAAGGACGACTTTATCGGCTTTGGCATGGATGTGCGCGTGACGGTGGTGTCGATGGGCATCCCCGCGACCGAGTCGCTGCTGCGCGACTGCATCGCTCGAGGCGCCGACGATGCGCTGCTGCTGACCGATCGCGCCTTTGCAGGTGCCGATACCCTAGCCACCACCTATGCCCTCAAGTGCGGCATCGAGGCGCTCGACGAGGACTTCGACCTGCTCATCTGCGGCAAGATGGCGGTGGATGGCGATACGGCCCAGATTGGTCCCGAGCTTGCCGGTGCCTTTGATATTCCCTGCGTGACCGACGTGAGCTGCGTGCAGAGCGCGGGCTTTACAACCTGTGGCTCGCTGGCGCTCGTTCACGGATGCGATGCCGGCGAGGAGACGGTGTACCTTGAGATGCCGTGCGCGATGACGACTGCCAAGGAGATTGGCCAGTTGCGTATGCCGAGTATTGCCGGTATTCGCGCGGCAGAGGAGGCGGACGTGCGCGTGGTCAGTGCCGCCGACGTGAACGCCGACCCCGCGCGTTGCGGCCTTGCCGGGTCGCCGACACAGGTCGTGCGCTCGTTTGTGCCCGACCGTGACCAAACGTGCGAGACCGTTGAAGGGACGGCGTCCGAGCAGGCGGCAAAGCTTGCCAAGATTATCGAGGGGATGGCATAGATGAGCGGACTGATTATCGATAGCGAAGCCTGTATCGGCTGCGGTCGCTGCGTTCGCGCCTGTGCCTCGGGTGGCATCGTAGTGGAAGGCGAGCGACCCAGCCGATGCGCCCGCGTAACCGACGGCTGCATCCTATGCGGTGGGTGCGTCGACGCCTGCCCCGTCAACGCTATCTCGATCGAGCGTGACGAGGCTGCTGGTACGGTGGACCTTGATGCATATCGAGACATTTGGGTCTTCGTGCAGACTGACGAGCACGATGCCGTGGCTCCCGTGGCCTACGAGCTCATGGGCAAGGGGCGCGAGCTTGCCGATGCTCGCGGCTGCCGTCTGGTGGCACTGATCGGCATGAGCCCCGAGGGCTCGCTTGGGGACCTGGAGCATCTGGTTTGCGCGGGCGCCGACGAAGTCCTGGCCTGTCGCGACGAGCGCCTGCGCCAAAACGATGCGGAGGTCTACGCCCGCTTGATCTGCGATTTGGTAGCCGAACGCAAACCCGAGGCCATCCTATACGGTGCGACCGCTTTTGGCCGCGAACTGGCACCCGGCGTTGCCGTGCGTTTGCAGACGGGTCTTACGGCCGACTGCACCGTGCTTTCGATGGATACGGAGACGGGACTGCTGCAACAGACGCGTCCGGCGTTTGGCGGCAACCTGATGGCCACCATCGTCTGCCCCAATCATCGTCCCCAGATGGCAACGGTTCGTCCCGGCATCTTTAAGGCGCCCGACTTCGACTACGAACGCTCCGACACGATCACCCAGATATCGCTTGCGGATGATGCTAGGGCTCGTGTCGAGATCTCGATTCCCGCCGAGGAGTGGAGGCAGCAGGCCTCGATCGCCGATGCCGAGCGCTTGGTCGTGGTGGGCCGCGGCATTGGCTCCAAGAAGAATCTGCCCCTGATGCGAAGGATCGCCGAGGCTCTGGGAGCCGAGCTTGGTTGCACGCGACCTGTCGTGGAGGCCGGCTGGTTGGAGTATCGCCATCAGATTGGCCAGACGGGCGTATCGGTTTCGCCCAAGCTTCTCGTGAGTATCGGTGTTTCGGGCGCCATCCAGCATCTTGCCGGCATCGGTGGGGCGAAGTGCATTATCGCCATCAACGAGGACCCGGATGCCCCCATTTTTGGTGCTGCCCAGTACAAGGTTGTTGGGGACGCCGTCGAGGTCGTCGAGGAGCTGCTGGCCCAGCTTGAGCGCTAGGCGCGCGCCAGCCAGTCGCGCATCTCGTCCTTTAGGCACTCCCAGGTCGCTTGCGTGGTGGGATTGGTGAAGGGGCGCGTAATGCCAAAGGGTGCGTCGAGCAGGCGGTAGATATCGCCCTGTTCGCGCGCCAGCGCGCGGCTTGCTGGATAGACGAGCTCAAACATAAAGCAGATGAGTCCCACCAGGTAGTCTGCGGGCTCGTTGCGTTCATCGCGCGCGACGCAGCGGTGCTCGTCAAAGGCGGCAAGCGTCGGTACCGAAAAGCGACTTGCTAGAAACGCGTCCTCATCCACTTTGAGGATGGTGTCGACGGTGCTGTCGGCGATGGTGCGCATAATGTCGATCTTGTCACCATCGCGCACGATATCGCAGAAGCACCGTGTACGCTCGTCGAGTTGTGCCGGCAGGCGAAAGTCGCTGTGATAGGCGATGCTCGCTCGGATGAGCTCGTCATGCGCACCGGTTTCGATAAAGTCACGGATGTTTGTCGTGGCGGGTGCATCGGCGGGATTCTCGCCAAAGAGGATCTCGATGCCCAGCACCGCATGGCTTATGCTCTCGGCGTCCTTAAAGGTGTTCCAGCGTCGCAGCTGCTCAAAGCGGCCCATATCGTGCAGCAGGCCGCAAAGCCATGCCAGGTCAATATCTTCTGACGACCAGTCCTGCTCGCGCGCCACGGCATCGCATGCCTCGGCAACGTGGTACGTATGCTCGATTTTGAGCGCGATGCGTGGGTTGGTGGCGTCGTAGGCATCGGTGTAGCTTTTGAAGGCCGCGCGCGCCCGGTCTCGATCGATAGCTGTCATAATGACTTCCTAAAAAGTTGTGTCTTTCGATCCGGTGGCAATTGTAGGTGAACTCGGTTGCTGTCGGATGATGATTCTGCCGTATCGCTACATGCGGCTTGGAGACCTTGTCAGGATGAGAAGCGTATGGTGCTCAAAATCGTTAGAACCGTCTGGCCGGTGATGCTTACCTATGTTGCAATAGGCGCGCCGTGCGGAATGATCATGGGGCAGACGGGAATGGAACCCTGGATGGTCTTTGCTCTGAGCAGCACGTTTGTGACGGGCAGCGGGCAGTTTATGATCTGCAATCTTTGGCTGGCGGGCGTACCGGCACCTTCGATTATCGCGAGCGTCGCCGCCATCTCCTCGCGCTTTGCGCTTTACTCGGCATCGATCGCACCGCACCTGAGGGGTGCCTCGAAGCGTCAGACGCTGGCTGTTGCCGCGACACTTACCGAGGAGACATACGGCATCTCGCTTGCCAAGTTGGTTGAAGGGGAGGATTGGGGCCCGCGTGAGTCCTTCGTGCTCAACGTGATCCTTATCGCAACATGGGGCGTTTCGTGTACGACGGGCGCCATCGTCGGCGCCGTTGTCGATGTTCCCACCGCCATTGCAGCCTTTGTCTGCACCTCACTCTTTATCTGCCTGCTCTTTTCGCAGCGGCTGTCGCGCGGCAACGTTGTCGCGGCGGTTTCGGGCGCGGTGTCCGTCGCCGTATGCAAGTTCTTGGGCCTCACGAATATTGCCGTGCCGGCAAGCGTCGTGGTCGGCATTGCCATTGCGCTGGCGTGCGATGCTGTATTTGACGGAAGAGGTGCCCGCGATGCCCGTTAACGAGTTCTTGATTCTGTGGCTGTCGTCGTGGGCTGCTATCGCGTTCTTTCGCATCGCGCCGGCGTTTGCCTTGCGCGGGCGGACCCTGTCGCCACGCATTACCGAGGCCCTGGGCTATATCCCGCCCGCTGCCTTTGCCGCGCTGGTCGCCAACGACTTGGTGAGCCCCGGCGTGTTCGACGCGGGACTCTGGCCTGCCTTGGTTCCCTGGATTGCGGCCGTCGGCGTCGTGGTCGTGGCGGTCAAGACAAAATCGATGTTGTGGTGCTGCGTCTCGGGCATCGTACTCTATATTGTCTTGAGCCTTATATAGGGGTGGCGTCGCGGGCGCCGAATCTCGTTCCATCCCAACTTGTCGAATTTTTCACCGAGCTGGTCTATTTCTTCTGGTACCATGGTCAAACTTTACTGTAGCAAAGCATGACGTGGGCTTTTGTTCCGCGTCAGCGGAAATGGGGGTTTCATGGCACAGGAAGCGACCGCCAACGAGCAAAAGAAATTCAAGGTTCCGCGCATCCCGGGCGACATCATGATCTATCCGATGATCGTCGGTCTTTTGCTCAACACCTTCTGCCCGCAGGTTTTTGAGATCGGCGGCTTCTTTACGGCTGCCTGCCGCGGTGGCTCCAATACCATCGTCGCCGCGATCCTGCTGTTTGTGGGCGCCGGCATCAGCTTCAAGTCCACGCCGGGCGCCATCAAGACCGGCATCGTCGTGCTGATTCCCAAGCTGGTCGTCGCAGCGGCTCTCGGCCTGGGTGTGGCATATTTCTTTAACGATAACTTCCTGGGTCTGAGCTCCGTGTCTATCATCGGCGGCATTACGTTTTGCAACATGGCGCTCTATACGGGCATCATGGGCGAGTTCGGCGATGAGTCCGAGCAGGGCGCCGTCGGTATCCTGTTCTTTACGGCCGGCCCCGCCGTCACGATGATCATCCTTGGTGTTTCGGGCCTTGCCAACATCCCTGTCGGTACTATCATCGGCTCCATTTTGCCGCTCGTTATCGGCATGGTTCTGGGCAACCTGTTCCCGTTTATCAAGAACCTGCTAGTTCCCGGTGCCAACCCTGCGATTGCCGTCATCGGATTTCAGCTTGGCGCGTCCATGAGCCTGTCGAGCTTTATCACCGGTGGTATTTCCGGCATCTTGCTGGGCCTTGTCACGCTGTTTGTCGTCGGTCCCATCACCTTTGCGTTCGAGCGCCTGTGCGGTGGTAACGGCAAGGCTGCCGTGGCTTGTTCCACCATCGCCGGCACGGCTATGACCACGCCGGTTGCTCTCGCCGAGGTCGCGCCGCGCTACGCCGAGCTTGCGCCCACCGCGTACGCCCAGATCGCCACTGCCGTTATCATCACGGCAATCATGGCTCCGATTCTGACCGGCTGGGTCGACAAGAAGTTCTGCCAGGGCAAGGAGGACCTGTCGCCTGCCGGTGTCGAGGCCATCGAGGAGGCCGTCGCGACCGACATCGACGGCGAGTAACGGCCGTTACCGATAATTGATTCCGGCGTGCAATTCGCGCCGCCCGAGCGCCCGAACAGAAACTGTTTTGCAGTGATGTTCGGGCGCTTTGCTATGATTCCCTTTACCCCTGCGGAGTAAAGGGGTGTTTATTGCCCTGATTCGAATTGGGCGATTCTGACCATTCGGATATTGAAGGGATGGCGTCTAGTGGTTAAGGCACTCAAGATTGAGATATTCCTGCTATGCATGATTGTTCTTATCGGGCTTGCCGCGCGAAGTCGTCGCTCCTTGTTCTCGAGCACCCTGCAGCTATTGTTTAGCATGCTTGGCTACACCTCTGCCGCGTACATATTATTCGATATGATCTGGACGCTTTCGGATGGTGCGGACGGCACGTTGGGTATTGCTGCCAACTGGATTTCCAACGCGGTTTCGTTTTCGCTCTTTGCCATCGCGTGTCTCATTTGGTTTATCTATTCCGAGACGATGCAGGGCTCTCGCCTTGTGACCTCGCGCTATAGGGTGGTGCTTGTAACGTTGCCTACGGCTCTGGTGGTCGTGCTGGCTTTTACCAGTTACTGGACGCACGCCTTGTTCTATATCGATTCGCAGGGCGTGTATCGTCGCGGCTTTGCCTATATGATCCAGCCCATTGTCAGCTACTGTTACGTTATACATACGTCCCTGCATGCGTTTGTGCAATCTCGCAGGGTCGAGAGCCTGCAGACGAAGGCTATCTATCGAACCTTGGCATTTTTCGCCATTCCGGCCCTGGTGGGCGGTACCTTTCAGATCGTATACTCGGTGCCTGGCCTTTGTGTCGGCATAATGATTAGCATGTTGCTGCTCTATATCATCTGCCAGGAGCAACTGATCTCGACCGACCCGTTGACTGGCCTCAACAATCGCAACCGTTTTGAGACCTATATGCTGTCGCTCTTTTCAAATGTGGATCAGGCCGAAGATGTGTATCTGCTTATGATGGACGCTGACGGCTTTAAGCAGATTAACGATCGCTATGGACATGTGGAGGGCGACCATGCTCTTCAGGTCATATCCGCTGCGCTCAAAGAAGTCTGCTCGGCGTCTGGTGGCTTTATCGCGCGTTATGGTGGCGATGAGTTCGTGGTGCTCCAAAAGGCAGCGGCGGAACAGGATATCATGCATCTGTGCGCGACAATCAACGACGAGCTCGCGCATGCCGAGGTGCCGTATCTGTTGCGGATGTCCATCGGCTATGCACGGGTCGGTGATAGTGTCGATACCTGGCAAGACTTGCTTCGCGCTGCCGATGCGGAGCTCTACCGCGTCAAGGCCGATAAAAAGAAAGCCGGCGTCCAGATACGCTAGAAAAAAGGCGCACGACCGTTGCGATGGTCGTGCGCCCTTTTTGCGTTTGCGGGGGCCACCGGCCATAACGCCCAGGCGCGGTGCGGCAAGACGGGCGTCTGCCGCCGCGGCTCGGTACGAAATCAACGAGAGCCAGTGCATTCCATTAAGCTAAAGTGTGTGAAGGCTCTCTCTAAAAAGGTGAGCTCGCTAGGCTTTTTTGGGTTTGTTGACGATGATTATGCCGCCGCAGACCAACAGCAGGGCAACGATGACGGTAATGGGGCTCGTGCCAGCGCCCTCGCCGAGCAGCAGCGCGCTCAGCAGTACGCCAAAGACCGGGTTCATAAACCCAAAGACCGAGACGCGGCTGACGGGGTTGACGGCAAGCAGGCGCGACCACAGCGAGTAGGCGACCGCGGAGATAAGCGTCATGTAGATGATGAGCGCGATGGCAGGGGCAATCGCCGTGGGGGAGAGCGCGCCACCCATCAAAAAGCCGATGGCGGTGAGGACCAGGCCGCCGACCAAGAACTGCCACCCGGCAAGCAAGACGCCGTCGTGTTTGCGCGAGAAGATGCCGATCAGGCAGGTCGAAAGAGCACCCGCGACAGTGGAGGCTAGGATAAAGCCCTCGCCATCGAGCCTGAAGCCAAAGGTGCCATCTGCGCCCGAGAGGTTGACGAGCGCGACGCCGGCAAAGCCCAGCGCACAGCCAAGCACCTTGGCCGTATTGAGCTTCTCGG
>UQSC01000010.1 GCA_900543615.1 uncultured Collinsella sp.
ACACTTGGTGCATGGGGGACAGGTTAATCTGCACCATTTTGGTGCAAAGGGGACAGACCCGGCAGTTAGGGACGTTCCTTTTCTGCCGGCAGTTAGGGACAGTCCCCAAGTGCCGGCCCTAAAAGTGGCGGCGGATGGCGTCGACCATGCCTTGGCACGTGGTCTGGCCGAGCACATCGGCTGCGGCGTCGGCATCCATAAAGATATTCATGAGCGCTTGCAGGGCCTCGACTTGCCCGCCCGGCTCGGCAATACCCAGATTGATGATGATCTGCGCCGGCACGGGGGCGCCCATGCCCGCCATCGCGTTAAACGTCACAGGTGCGGCGGGCTTTACCACCGCGATATAGGGCTTGGCCACAAATCCCGGATCGGTATGTGGGATGGCAATGTTGGCCGCCGGCATGGCAAGGCCCGTGGGATAGGCATCCTCACGTGTGCGAACGGCGTCGAGCCAACCGGGCGCAATGTAGCCGCGCGGGGCAAGCTCGCCCTCGAGCCGCGCAAACACCTCGCCCGGCGTCGCGCACTCCCAATCAAAAAACACCAGCTCAGGCGTAAACAATGCTTCGTTATCCGCCATGGGCCCACCTCTCTCACCTTGTCACCTGCGACGTTCTTCAACGACTAGTCATTGAAGAGCGTCGCAGGTGATTATCTAAAACAAAGGATGGCCACTTGCGCCTTGGCGCCAATGACCACCCTGACTACTCGGCTAAATTGTACTGTGCGCCACTAGCCGCGAGGCGCATCAATTGCGACCTTGCCGCTCTCCAGCACGTGGACGCGACCGTCGGCGAGCATTTGCACGACCTCGGGATACAGCACATGCTCGATCGCGTGGATGTGCTCCTCGAGCGTGTCGACGTCCCAGCCCTCCTCAACAGCCAGCGCACGCTGGGCGATGATGGGACCGTTGTCGTAGATCTCGTTGGCAAAGTGCACGGTCACGCCGGTCACCTTGACGCCGCGCGCAAACGCATCGTCGATCGCATGGGCACCGGTAAAGCTCGGCAGCAGTGCCGGATGCAGGTTGACCACGCGGTTGGGGAACGCCGCCAGCAGCGGCGTGTGCACCATGCGCATGTAACCGGCCATCACCACGTACTCGCAGCCGCGTTCGAGCAGCTCATGCGCGATGATCTCGTCAGCCGCGATGGGGTCGGCATAGACATCTTTGGACAGCGTGAGTGTCTGGATGCCCGCACGCTCGGCACGCTGCAAACCCTTGGCCGAAGGACGGCTCGACACCACAAGCTCAATCGAAGCGTTGAGCTTGCCGGCGGCGATCAGGTCGATCAGCGCCTGCAGGTTGGTACCCGAACCGCTGATAAGCACGCCAATCTTGAGCGGCTCGGCCGTATCGGTGCCGGTCGGACGGGTGTAGGGCACAAAGCCCAGGCCCTCGGCAGCAGCCATCTGCTCGTTAGCGCTCATCGGAGTACACGACCTTACCGGAACCCTCGACGCACTCGCCCACGCGGAACGGCTTCTCGCCCAGCGCGACCAGGGCCTCGGTAACCGCGGCCTCGTCCTCGGGGGCAACGATCAGGCACAGGCCGACGCCCATGTTGAAGGTCTTGCATGCCTCGTTGGGCGCGAGCTCGGCCTGACGCGACACGTAGGTGATGACGGGCGGAACATCCCAGCCCATCTCGGCGCCGTTGCGGGTGACCACGGCGTCGACGTCGTCGGCGAGCGCGCGGTTGAGGTTCTCGGTTATACCGCCGCCGGTGATGTGGGCGATGGCGTGCACGTTGGCGCCGCCGCGCAGCAGCTCCAGAATCGGCTTCACATAAATGCGCGTGGGGGCCAGCAGGGCGTCGGCCAGCGAAGCACCGCCGAGCTCCTCGAGCGGACGGCTCAGTTCCTCGGCCTTAGCGGCGGCCTCGGGCGTACCCGGCTTGATGCCGTCGACACCGATAACCTTGCGCACGAGCGAGTATCCGTTGGAGTGCACGCCAGTGGAGGGCAGGCCCAGGATCACGTCGCCGGGGCGAACGTTCGCGGGGTCGAGCATCTTGGGACGGTCGACGACGCCCACGGTAAAGCCAGCGAGGTCGTAGTCGGCGGGGGCCATGACACCCGGGTGCTCGGCCATCTCGCCGCCCACGAGCGCGCAACCCGCGAGCTTGCAGCCGTCGGCCACGCCCTTGATGATCTTTGCCATGTGCTCGGCCTCGATGTGGCCGATGGCGACGTAGTCCAAGAAGAACAGCGGCTCGGCACCCGAAGCCAGAATATCGTTGACGCACATGGCGACCAGGTCCTGGCCCACCGTCTCGTGACGGTCCATGATCTGGGCGAGCACGAGCTTGGTGCCCACGCCGTCGGTGCCACTGATCAGGATCGGGTCTTCCATATCCTTAAGCGCGGCGGCCGAGAACAGGCCACCAAAGCCACCGATGCCGCCGATAACCTCGGGGCGGTTGGTGTCCTTGACCATCTGCTTAATAGCGTCGACGGCGCGGCCACCCTCGGCGGTATCGACGCCGGCGTCCTCGTACGTCACATGCTTGCTGTCGCTCATCTGAGCCTTCCTCTCCCACTACCGTGGCGCCGCACGGGCGCCAAACGGTGCTCATAGTTGCGTTCATTTCGGCGCGCGCCATAACAGCACGCGCCGTCATATCAACAAAACAGCAGGTAAAACCTACCAAAATAAACCTGTCCCCACATGGCAGGTTTTAGGCCTCGCCGTGCTCCTCTTCCCAGCTGCGGTCGTCGTATTTCTCGACCACGGCGTCGTCGTCAAAGTGCAGCGGCTTGTCCAGGTTGCGGGGCTTAAAGCCCTCCATGAACTTGTCGCGGCCAAAGCTCTCGGGAATCGCCACGGGGTAGCGTCCGGTAAAGCACGCATCGCAGTAACCGCCCTTGGGCATGACCTTCAGCAGGCCCTCGACCGAAAGGAAAGCCAGCGAATCGGCGCCGATATACTCGCAAATCTCGTCGACCGTCTTGTTGGCGCTGATAAGCTGCGACTGCACGTCGGTATCGATACCGTAGAAGCACGGCCAGATGACCTCGGGCGAGTTGATGCGGATGTGAATCTCCTTGGCGCCGGCGTTGCGCAGCATCTTGACGAGCTGCACCATGGTGGTACCGCGGACGATGGAGTCGTCGATGACGACCAGGCGCTTGCCCTCGATGTTGTCGCGCAGTGGGTTGAGCTTCATACGCACGCCCATGGCACGCAGCTCCTGCGTAGGCTCGATAAACGTACGGCCCACATAGCGATTCTTGATAAGGCCCTCGCCAAAGGGAATACCGCTCTCGTGCGAATACCCCTCCGCGGGCGGCAGGCCGGAGTCGGGCACGCCGATGACCAGGTCGGCCTCGACGGGCTCCTCATGTGCCAGCTGACGACCCATGTCATAACGGCAGGCGTAGACGCTCTTGCCGTTCATGATGGAGTCGGGGCGAGCGAAGTAGACCTGCTCAAAGATGCAGTTAGCAGGCTCCTCGGCGGCAGGCACGCCCTGCTCGGACACAAGGCCCTCGGCGCTGATGCGCAAAATCTCACCGGGACGGACGTCGCGGACGTACTCGGCGCCCACAATATCGAGCGCACAAGTCTCGGAAGCAACGACCCAGCCGCCGGCGCGCGTGACACGGACGGCGGAGTCGACCGTCGCGGCGCCGTCCTGCGACGGCAGCTGCGAAACGGATGCGGCATCGGCCTGGTCTAGGCCCTCGTCCACCAGCTTGCCCAGCACAAGCGGGCGAATGCCGTGCGGATCGCGGAATGCGTAAAGCGCCTGCTCGTTGATGAGCGTCATGGCGTAGCCGCCGCGCACGAGCTCCATGGTCTTGCGAATGCCCTCGCGCAGATGGCCTGTACGCTGAGTAAAGTAGCCGATGAGTTTAGTCGCGACCTCGGAATCCGAGTTGGAGAGGAACGGCACGCCCAGCTCGATCAGCTGGCGGCGCAGCTCGTCGGTGTTGACGAGGGTGCCGTTGTGCGCGAGCGCGATAATGACGCTATTGATGGTAGAGAGGTGCGGCTGAGAGGCTTCCCAGCTCTTGGCGCCGGCGGTGCCGTAACGCACATGACCCACGGCCAGTTGGCCGGAGAGCGTCGACAGGTCCGCGTTGGAGAACACGCGGTCGAGCAGGCCCAGGTCCTTGCGAACCATAACCGTGCCGCCGTCGCCCACGGCGATTCCCGCCGATTCCTGGCCGCGGTGCTGCAGTGCACGCAGGCCAAAGTACGTCAGTCGAGCCACGTCGCGATCGGGCGCCCACACACCAAAAACGCCGCATTCCTCATGCAGCTGGTCAGAGTCCGGATCATACGTCGACATGGCGTTCACCTGTCCCGCGGCACGCTCGGCCGCGCGGATGGTTTCTTGAGACATGGCATCCCCTCAGAGCCTCGTATTTTGGCGTTACCCGCCTTATTATACGCACGGCGCGACGCGCTCCCCCGCGCATGAGCAGCGCTTTTTAAAAGCCCACCGAGCTAATAATCCGTTTTGCGGCCAAACATTTTATTGGTCTGTCCAGTGCAAGCGCCCACGCCCCCAGGTGGCCGCCGCGTCCACCGTTGAGGGTTGCATTGTTGCAATTGGGACGTTCGTCCTGTCTTTTGGCAGGTTGGCGGCGTATCCTTGTAACCTAGGACAAAGCGAGAAAGGTTCTGTATGGATCGAAACGAACTCGACCCCAGCGTCCCCAGCGCCACGGAGGTCAAGAAGATTCCCCTCATCATTAAGGTGTACGCCGTCCTGTGCATCCTGTCCGGCGTGGGCACACTCCCGTCGGTCGCCGCCTTTATGTGGCAGGTCATCACCGCGCTCATTAACGGCAACGCCGCCGCCAAGCTCGGCGACAACACGCTCGTCGCGGTTGGACTCATCGTCGCCGGCATCATGCTCTCTGCGGCAAGTGCCGTCATCCTGATCATCTTTGGCCTGGACCTTATCAGAAACCAGCGCCGCAACGCCGCCCGCCTGTCCTATATCCTTATTGCATTCACCGTCGTCGAGCTTTTGGTCGACGTGATGCTCCAAGGTATCGGGCTCTTCTTGCTTCGTCCCGCTATTCAGCTCGGTATCCTCATCGCGCTTTCAGCCACCGTCGATCCTACGCTTCGCCAGGAGCGCGAACTGCAGCGCCGCCTGCAGGAGATGCTCGACCGCGACGCCGCCGCCGAGGGCATGCTCGGCCGCGACGAAACCGGCGAGGGCTACATCAAGCTCAACTACTTCAACCTGTTCTGGGTATTCTTCGTCTGCAGCGTGTTAGGTCTCATTCTCGAGGAAGTCTGGCATATGGTCGTCGTCGATCCCGGCGTCTATCAGGACCGTGCCGGTATGCTATTTGGCCCCTTTAGCCCCATCTACGGATTTGGCGCGGTGCTCATGACCATGGCGCTCAACCGCTTCTATAAAAAGAATCCTCTGATCATTTTCCTGGTAAGTGCCCTGATCGGCGGCGCTTTCGAGGTGTTTGTAGGCTGGTTTATGCAGACCTCATTTGGCGTGGTGTCGTGGAGCTATTCACACATTAGGCTATTCGGCATGCCCGATCCCATCGCGGTATTGACCGGGGGACGCACATGCACGCCGTTTGCCTGCATGTGGGGCCTGGGTGGCCTCATCTGGATCAAGCTGCTGCTGCCGAGGTTGCTCAAGCTCATCAACATGATTCCGTGGAAGAGTCGCTACTCGGCTACCGTCATCTTTACCGTCATTATGCTGGTCGACGGCGTCATGACGCTACAGTCGCTCGACTACTGGTACCAGCGCGTCAACGGCACGGAGCCGGATATTCCCGTCGCGCAGTTCTACGGCAAGTATTTCGATAACGATTACATGGAGAACCGCTTCCAGAGCATGACCATGAGCCCCAAGGATGCGACGCGCGTGTAGCGCCACGCAATGCCGAGATTTTTCAACGCACAGAAAAGCCCGCTGGCAGACTGATTGAACTGCCAGCGGGCTTTTTGTTGGCGAGTGCTGCTGCCGGCCTTACGCCTCGCGCTCGACCTCGCTCACACACTCATTTTTGATGGCACCGACGAGCGCCTGCAGCGCATCGACGACATGCGGGCGAATGTCTCCGCCAATGAGTACGAGCATGATGTCGTCGCCCACGGTAAGCTCGCCACTCGCCAGCCACACGCGCACATAGCCGATACCCGGCATCGCGCGCGTTGCCTCGATAGCGGCCTGCACCTTTTCGGCATCGAAGCCAAACACCATGCCGCCCACCTTATGCCCAGGCGCCACACCATCTGTCTCGACCCCACGCACCTCGGCCTTGGGCGTCGCACGCACCACGCCGTTGTGTGTCAGGTACATCCCACAATCAGCCGCCGAAACATCGGCCTTGGCTTCGCGCAGCCAAGCATCAACCGAAGGCATCGATTTGCCGCTTTCAAGCATCATTTCTCCTTTTGATTTCCAGGGTAGTCTTTTTGGGACGGGGCTCTTTTAGCTACTCTCGAACCACTTATTCCTCGACCGGCGTGAGTACCATGACTGCGCGCGTATTGCTAAATGACAGCGAACGGCAAGTCACAAGCGTTACGATCTTGGTTGCCGAAGCGGCACGATCGGTGGCATCGCTCGCCACGGCCGAGGCACCGTCGAGCATCTCGGACAGGTAATTCTTCAGTCCGTCATCGCCCTCAAAGTTGGGCGTGCGCGCCTTGGCATACGTGTCCTCGACCACCTTGGTCGCCAGCGGGCGCAACTTATACGTCGCATCACGCGTGATGTAGTACACGTATTCCATGCTGTCGAACGTCGCCTGATCGGTCGTATCCGAAATCACGTTGAACATCGAACCGTCGTTCATATGATGACCGTAAATCGTGGTCTGCTGATCCACCATGCCCGGCGCGGTGTCGTCGCTATCCAGGAAGATGGCTCCCGAGGCATTGGCCGTACCGTCGAACAGCGTGTTGAGGTACTTGGAGTTGTTGTTGGTCTGCACCACGGGGTAGTTGATGTTGGTGCCGGGCGCGTAAATCCAACCCACAACCTCGGGATTTGTCTGGGCCAGCGCATTGAAGTCGACAATTGGCACGCCACTGGCGTCCTTGTCGCTCACATATTGCTTTTCGATTTTTTGATACGACTCGCTCGCCTGCTTGTAGCCAATCTGCGCGTTGATAAAGATGGCGGCCGCAGCAACGATCAGGCCAATGCCGATGATGATGAGCAGAATGGGAATGACGGAGCGGCGCTTTTTGCGCGGCGGCTCGGTATAGCTCGATGGCGCGGCATGCGCCGAAGAGCGAGGTGACTTCTTGGCCGTACTGTATGACGAAGGGCGATATGCAGCAGGCGTATCCTGACGGCGATGCTTCGCCGGCGTCACGGGGCGCGGCGCGCGCGGCTGTTGAGGAGAGGATGTCCGACCCTGCTGCGGCGCGCGGGCTGCTCCCGACTTGGCTGGATCGGAAATCCGAGAAGCCGAAAAACGCTTTCCCTGATAGTCGGACATGGCTCTCCTTATGCTGCAAATGGACTGGCAGAGCGCTTAGGCGTCAGCCATCTCCTGCTTCATCTTCTCGATAACCTTGCGGTACTCGGGGTCGCAGGCGCCCAGGATCTGCGTGGCGTAAATGGCAGCGTTCTTGGCACCGTTGATGGCCACACAGGCAACGGGCACGCCCGAAGGCATCTGCACCATCGACAGCAGCGAGTCCATACCACCCAGATCGCTCGTCTTCATAGGCACGCCGATGACCGGCAGCGGCGTAAACGCAGCCACGACGCCGCCCAGGTGAGCAGCCTTGCCGGCAGCAGCGATAATCACCTTGATACCGCGGTCGGCAGCAGTCGAGGCCCACTCATGGACCTTCGCCGGCGTGCGGTGCGCGCTTGCAATCACGAGCTCATAGGGCACGCCCAGCGCCTCGAGCTCGGCGGTGCAACCTTCCATAACGCCCAGATCGGACTTGGAGCCCATGATGATCCCGACAACCGGCTTCTGATCTGCCATAAACAAAGACCTCCTGTTGAGAGCGGTGACGCGGCGTTTCCGCGACCCTTAACTACTGAGAGTAGTATAGCTTCTCCCGTCCCTGCGGTCTGTGTGGTGGCGGCTGAGCCTTTCCCTCGGGAACTGGGCTTCGCGAAGTTTCCCGAGGGAAAGGCTCAGCCGCCACCCTGCGACCTACCGGGGATTGCCATGACGTACGTTGGCTGAAATATTAACGTGGGCTCTGTCGTTCATTCGAACGACAGAGCCCACACTCATTTTCTATTCAGCCCTAGTCATCGCGCAAGGCCCCTTCCGCAGCACACGGTGCAACCAAATCACCGCAGGCCGGGGCGGAGGGGCCGATTTTCCCACTGAGCGACTCTGCTTGCAGCCGGAGCGAAAGGGGGAAACTCGACCCCTCCCGCCCCGGCCGACCAGGTCACACTACACCGTGTGCTGCGGCAGGTCCTGCAGGGCGATGACGTCCATGCCCATGTCGTTGGCGCTGCCGTGACCCTGCTGGTCCTCGCGCACGGCCTCGATGGCACTCACGTACGTATTGGCCGCAGACATCGCGGTCACGCAAGTCACGCCGCGGCGCACGGCCTCGGTACGCAGCAGGTAGCCGTCGCCACGCGAGCCCGGGCCGTACGGCGTGTTGATGATCACCGCGATCTTGCCATCGGCGATGAGGTCGCCGATGTTGGGGCACTCGCCGTCGTGCGGGCCGCTGATCTTCTCCACGACTTCGCACGTCACGTTGCCTCCGCGCAGCACGCGCGCCGTACCCTCGGTGGAGCAGATATCAAAGCCCAGGTAGCGCAGGATGCGGGCGACCGAAAGGATGTGGCGCTTGTCGCGGTCGCACACGCTGATGAACACCTTACCGCAGCTCGGATCGGGCAGCTTGTAGTCAATCGCCAGCTGCGTCTTGGCGTATGCCTCGGGATAGCTCTTGGCGATACCCATGACCTCGCCCGTCGACTTCATCTCGGGCCCCAGGATAACGTCGGCACCCGGGAAACGACCCCAGGGCATTACGGCTTCCTTCATGCAGAACCAATCGAGCTGGCGCTCATCGCTCGGCAGGCCCAGGCTGGCGATGGAATCACCCGCCATGATACGTGCCGCGCACTTGGCCAGCGGCACACCGGTGGCCTTGGAGATAAACGGCACGGTACGGCTGGCACGCGGGTTTGCCTCGATCACGTAGACGGTCTCGCCCTTGATGGCGTACTGCACGTTGACCAGGCCGCGGACTCCCAGCGCCATCGCGATGCGGCGCGTGGTCTCGCGGAGCTTCGCCTGCAGGCTCTCGCTAAAGCTAAACGGCGGGATGCAGGTCGCGGAGTCGCCAGAGTGAATACCGGCCTCCTCGATATGCTCCAGGATACCGCCGATGTAGACCTCTTCACCATCGCACAGGGCGTCGACGTCGGACTCGATCGCGCCCTCCAGGAAGCGGTCCAGATACACCGGGTAGTCGGGGCTAATGCGCGCAGCCTCTGCCATGTAATCGCGCAGATGCTCGGCATCGTAGGCGATCATCATGCCGCGGCCGCCCAGCACGTAGCTCGGACGCACCAGCAGCGGGTAGCCGATGTGCGCGGCCACGGCCTCGGCCTCCTCAAACGAGGTGGCCTGGCCCGCCGGCGGATACATGATGCCTAGCTTGTCGAGCAGAGCGGCGAAGCGCTCGCGGTCCTCGGCAAAGTCGATGGCATCGGGCTTGGTGCCCATAATGTTCACGCCGCTCTCCTCGAGCATGCGCGCCAGCTTAAGCGGAGTCTGGCCGCCGAGCGTCACCACGACGCCGTCGGGACGCTCAACGTCAATGACATCCATGACGTCCTCGTAGGTGAGCGGCTCAAAGTACAGGCGGTCCGAGGTGTCGTAGTCAGTCGAGACGGTCTCGGGGTTGCAGTTGACCATGATGGTCTCGAAGCCGCGGGCCGCCAGCGCGTAGCTCGCGTGCACGCAGCAGTAATCGAACTCGATACCCTGGCCAATGCGGTTGGGGCCGGCGCCCAGGATCATCGCCTTGGGCTTGTCCGCCGGCGTGGTCTCGTCGGGAGCCACGCACTTCTTGGCATCCGGGCTCGTGCGGTAGATGTTCTCGTACGTCTTGTAGTGGTACTCCGTGGCGCTCGAGAACTCCGCAGCGCAGGTGTCGACCGTCTTCATGCTGGGAACCACGCCCAGGCCCTTGCGATAGGCGCGCACAAAGCGCTCGTCCGAGCCGGTCAGCGCGGCAATCTCGGCGTCACTCGTGCCATACTGCTTGAGCAGACGCATCGCGTCGGCGTCAATGTCCTCCACGCGCAGGCCGCGGATGCTCTCCTGGACCTGCACCATATCGTTGATGCGGTTGAGATACCACGGATCGATACCGCAGATGGCATGGATACGCGCGATGTCCCAGCCGCGGCGCAGGGCCTCGACCACAAAGAAGATGCGGTGCTCGGTCGGGGTTGCCACGGCCTGAGCGAGCTCGTCGTCGCTCAGCTTGTCGGCACCCTCCTTGCCACCGGCGCAGATGCCCTGGTGACCGTCCTCCAGTGAGCGCATGGCCTTGCCGAAGGCCTCCTCAAAGGTGCGGCCGATCGCCATAATCTCGCCCACGGCCTTCATGCGCGTGGTGAGCGTGGGGTCGGTACCCTTGAACTTCTCGAAGGCAAAGCGCGGCACCTTAACGACGCAGTAGTCAATCGTGGGCTCAAAGCAGGCGGGTGTGGCCTTGGTGATGTCGTTGACGATCTCGTCGAGCGTATAGCCCACAGCCAGGCGCGCGGCGGCCTTAGCGATGGGGAAACCCGTGGCCTTGGAGGCCAGCGCGGACGAACGGCTCACGCGCGGGTTCATCTCGATGACGATCAAGCGACCGGTGTTGGGGTTCACGGCAAACTGCACGTTGGAGCCACCGGTCTCGACGCCGATCTTCTCCAGAATGGCGAGCGAGGCCACGCGCATGCGCTGATACTCAAGATCGGAGAGCGTCTGCGCCGGCGCCACGGTGATGGAGTCGCCGGTGTGCACGCCCATGGGGTCGAGATTCTCGATGGAGCACACGATGATGCCGTTGCCGGCGTGGTCACGCATGACCTCCATCTCGTACTCTTTCCAGCCCTCGATGGACTCCTCGACCAGCACCTCATGGGCGGGCGAGAGCTCCAGGCCCTGGCTCACGATGGAGACGAGCTCCTCGTGGGTGTGAGCGATGCCGCCGCCGGCGCCGCCGAGGGTAAAGCTCGGGCGCAGTACGCAGGGATAGCCCACGCGCTCGGCGATAGCCTCGGCATCAGCCACGCTGTAGGCATAGCCCGAGCGCGCGACCTCCAGGCCAATCTCGGCCATGGCCTCGTTAAAGAGCTTGCGGTCCTCGCCGCGCTCGATAGCGGCCAGGTCGCAGCCGATCATCTCGACACCGTACTTGTCGAGCGTGCCGTCTTTCGCCAGCTCGACGGCGGCGTTCAGACCGGTCTGGCCGCCCAGCGTGGGCAGCAGCGCGTCCGGGCGCTCTTTCTTGATTACGCGCTCGATAAACTCGGCGGTGATGGGCTCGACATAGGTGCGGTCGGCAAGACCCGGGTCGGTCATGATGGTCGCCGGGTTGGAGTTGACCAGGATGACCTCAAAGCCATCCTCCTTGAGCACCTTGCAGGCCTGGGCGCCGGAGTAGTCGAACTCACAGGCCTGGCCAATAACAATGGGGCCCGAACCAATGACGAGGATGCGCTTGATGTCAGTACGTTTCGGCATGTTAGTTCTCCTCGGTCTCGGTCGCGGCAGTCTCGGCGAAATTCCAGCCGGCAAGGCGGTCCTTCGCGGTGTCGATGTCCAGGTAGTTCTCCTCGCCGTCCATGAGTCGCGTAAAGGCGGTAAAGAGATAGTGGGCATCGGTGGGGCCGGGCGAGGCCTCGGGGTGGTACTGGACCGAGAAGCACGGGGCGTCGAGCAGCTGGATGCCCTCGGCGGTGCCGTCGTTGAGGTTCACGTGCGTCAGGCGAATGCGGCCGAAGCGCTCGTTCATCACGACCGGCGCGATGCCGCGACGCACCCAGGCGCGCAGGTCGCCGTCGGCCGCATGCTCGGTCTCACCGCCGGAAAGCTCCGGGATCAGTTTGCCCAGACTGGGGAACAGCAGGCCAAAGCCGTGGTTTTGCGCGGTGATCTCCACGCGACGGCTCACCAGGTTCATAACCGGCTGGTTACCGCCACGGTGACCGAATTTAAGCTTTTCCATTTGGGCGCCGCACGCCAAGCTGATCATCTGGTGACCAAGGCAAATGCCAAAGACCGGCACCTTGCCGATCAGCTGCTGCACCTGCTCGTAGGTCTCCACCACGGCATCGGGGTCGCCGGGGCCGTTGGATAAAAAGACGCCATCGGGAGTCATATCGAGCACCTCACTCGCGGGCGTATCCCACGGCACGACGGTAAGGTCGCAGCCGGCGCGGACGAGGCCCTCCAGAATACCGCGCTTGACGCCACAGTCGTAGGCGACCACTTTGTGGCGGGAAGGAGCGGCGGGGGCAAGCGCAAAGTCATGCGTAGCGGGCAGGTCGGCAGCTGCAAACTCGTGAGGCGCGGGGCAACTCACGGTCTTGACCAGATTCTCGCCCACTAGCGTCGGCGCCGCGGCCAGACGCTCGGCAAGCTCGTCGACGCCAAAGATCTCCGTCGAGATAATACCCATCTTGGAGCCGTTGTCGCGCAGGTGGCGCACAAGAGCGCGGGTGTCGACGCCCTCGATAGCGACGATGCCGTGGGCACGCAGGTACTCCGGCACGCTGACGGCCGAGCGCCAGTTGGAAGGCGTGGCGCACATGTCGCGGACGATCATGCCGCGCATGGCGGGAGCGCTCGCGGGGCGAGCGGTATCGCCGGGGAAGGCCGACTGGACGTCGGTCTCGTCGATGCCGTAGTTACCGATCTGCGGATAGGTCATGGTTACGATTTGGCCGGCATAGCTCGGGTCGGTCATGACCTCAAAATAGCCCTCAAGCGAGGTGTTGAAGCAGACCTCGCCGGTCGCGGTACCCTCGGCACCGCATGCACGGCCATAAAAAATGGTCCCATCCTCAAGGTACAGGATGCAGGGACCGCAGGTGCCCTTGCTGGTTTTGGCCAGCATGCGCTGGCAAAGCTCGCTGGGCGCGAAGGTGCGGGCAGCAGTGCCCGCAGTATGGTTGTTCGCCATAATTCTCCTTCCCGGTCTCTCCGGACCGGCTTAAAGGTTGGTAGTTAGGCCTTGCGGTATTTTAACCGCAAGTATGCGCCATGGCGTTAATTTCATCGAAATGTTTACGAAATGATAATTATGACTTTCTATGCATAATGATTTTTCTGGGACGGGGATTAAAAATCATCCCGCGCGGGCATTTGGCTCACGCGGGATGATGGCGTCTTATTTATCCTGCTCCAGCAGATCGGACGGTGTGCGATCGGGCTTGCCGCCGCGGAAAATCTCGCGGCCATGCAGACGATGCTCCAGGTCACGTTCGGCCTTTTCCTCGTCAATCTTGGTCTGGCTCACCGACGGGTCCTCAATCAGTGACGACACCGAGTTCACCTGCTTTTGGATGCGCTCGGCAATCGTGTCGTCCATGCTCACGATACGCATCTTCCAGTCGATGCTCGTGGCATTTGACGAGCTCTTGGTCCACACGAACGTCAAAATGGCGCTCTGATGGCCCCGTGCGGGAAACATGCCAAAGAAAGAGTCGTGCTGGATATTGCTGTCCTCATCGATATAGGCATGCACGTTGTACACCACGCGGTCGATCTTATCGTTGAGCAGCGCGTTGGTCGCAAGCGCCGCGGCCTGAATCTGCCCGTTGGACAGCAGCTCAAGCTCATTGGCAGACGATGTGTCCAACACCGTTACCTCAACCGTGCCCGTACGTTCATCGGCTTCATCGACGGTAAAGTCGAGCGGGAACTGCGTAAAACCGTTGCCCCACTCGAGTCCGCCCTTGAGTGCTGTAGAAACGGTATCGACCGAAACGCTCTCGGACAGGTTGGCTGTGTTCAGGCGGCGCATCACGCCGTAGCCGATCTGCATGCCCACGATCAACACCAGAATGCCGATAACTACGGCCATGGCGGTCTTCGTAATGGTATGGCTCACCTGCGAGCCCGAAGGGTCGTCCTCGGACAGCGGGTCGATCTGCTTTGTCTGGCTTGCGCGATCTTCGCTGCGAAGCTGCGCCAGCGCCGCCTTGTCGCCGCGCTTGGCCGCTGCCTCTTTTTCGCGCATGCGCTCGGTGCGCTTTTTGGCAAGCGTCGGATCCAAAACGCCGGATGCGTCGATCTCGGAGAATAACTCCGTCACTTCTTCCGGAGTCAAAGGGTTCTTCTCAGCCATATACTTCCTGTCATATCAATCAGTCGAGCTCGTGCGCACGCGCACCTTCGAACTGCATTCGATAGTAACGGGCATAGGTGCCGCCACGGGCGAGAAGCTGCTCATGCGTACCACGTTCCACAACGCGACCATGCTCGACGGTCGCAATCTCGTCGGCATGTTTAATGGTCGAGAGACGGTGGGCGATGATGATCGTGGTGCGACCGCACGCCAGGCGCTCGAGCGACTCCTGCACCGCCTCCTCACTCTCGTTATCCAAGGCGCTCGTCGCCTCGTCCAGGATCAGGATCTTGGGGTTCTTGAGAAACACGCGCGCAATGGCTACGCGCTGCTTCTGGCCGCCCGAAAGACGGCTGCCGCGCTCGCCCACGACCGTGTCGTAGCCCTGCGGCAGCGACTCAATGAAGGCATCGATATTGGCGCGGCGAGCGGCCTCGGCGACCTCTTCTGCCGTGGCGCCTGGCTTGCCGTAGGCGATATTCTCGCCAATCGTACCGTCAAACAGATAGACATCCTGCTGCACCAGGCCAATGGCGCGGCGCAGACTCTGTTGCGTCACGTCGCGCACGTCTTGGCCGTCGATGCTGACGGATCCAGCAGCCACGTCATAAAAGCGCGGCAGCAGCGAACACGTTGTG
The DNA here is from genome assembly GCA_900543615.1 of uncultured Collinsella sp. GTDB lineage: Bacteria > Actinomycetota > Coriobacteriia > Coriobacteriales > Coriobacteriaceae > Collinsella. The sequence goes on from UQSC01000010.1 coordinate 14,944, forward strand.
GACTTGCCACCGCCCGAGGGGCCAACCAGGGCAATGGTCTGTCCGGGCTTGATGGACAGATTCATATGGTCGATCACGGGACGAGCCTCTTCGCTGCTGCCCAGCTCAACATCCTCGTAGCTGAAGCACACATCGCGATATTCAACCGCGCCAGCCGTCACCTGCAGGTCCGCGGCATCCGGCTTGTCCTGGATATCCGGGGCGGTCGAAAGTACCTCGTCCATACGCTTAAAGCCGGCGATGGCTTTCTGATACGTCTCAGCCGAGTTCACAAGCGTCTCGAGCGGGGTGCAGAACAGCGAAATGTAGAGCGCAAAGGTCGCCATATCGACCGCCTGCAGTTGGCCTTGCGCCACCAGCCAACCACCCAGCAGCACCACAATCACGTACAGTACGCCTGAGAGCAGGCCATACGTCGCAGTGTAGACGCCCATGGCGTGATACATATTCTCCTTGGACGAAAGATAGCGGTCGTTGGAGGCGCGGAACTTGGAGCGCTCAGCCTCCTCGTTCGCAAAACTCTTGACCACGCGCATGCCTGCCAGCGAATCCTGCAGCTGAGCATTAATACCGCTGATCTTTTTGCGGTTGTCGCTGAAGACCTCGCGCATGCGCATGTTCTGCCAAAACATGATGACTGCAAACACCACCGTCACCACGGCCATGGCAAGCGCCAGCACCGGGGCAATAGCAAAGAGGATCACAAACGAGCCGACGATCTCGATGCCGCAGATGATAATCCACTCGGGCACATGGTGTGCCGCCTCGCAGATATCGAACAGGTCGTTGACCACGCGGCTCATCATGTCACCCGAACTGTTGCGATCGAAGTACGCAAAGCTAAAGCGCTCGTACTGATCGAACAGGTCCTCGCGCATCTTGGACTCCATGCGCGCGCCCATCACGTGGCCCCAGTAACTCACAAAGTAGCGACAGGCGCAACGGATGGCATACATCAGTACCAGGCCAACCGCGATCATACCGAGCGCCTGCATAATCGCAGCCTGACCCTGGGTAAAGAGCCCACCGGTCAGATTGCGCAGAATAATGGGAAACGCCAGGTCAATGGCGGCAAGCACCAGGGCACAAACAGTATCGGCAACAAAAAGCCCCATCTGGGGCTTGTAATAAGACAAAAACCTTTTCAGCATAATCACCTTACGCGGTTTTACCAAACCGCGTTTCGTCTCGACGCTGCAAGTGCTCCATTTGGACAATCTGGCCTTCAATCGTCGGTCGCGTATATCCATACGCTTCCCTCCTCTTTTAGGCCACCTTGTCTCAAATGGAGCACTTTCGCTGACTTACACAAACCTACGGGATCATTCCCGCTCGTTAAAGATCGGCTCCGCCCAAGCGGTGCGCGATGCTATCGCAGGCCAAGGCGCCTACGACGGTCTTGGCATCTTCGATCTTGCCGTCGAGCACGGCGTCGATCAGCTCGTGCAGCGGCACCAGATCAACGTTGACAAACTCGTCATCATCGGGGTTGGGCGCATCAAACTCGAGCTTGGTGGCCAGGTAGATGTGAATGATCTCGTCACAGAAGCCGCAGGACGTGACAATCGACGTCAAAAAGCGAATGCGACCAGCCCTAAAGCCCGTCTCCTCGTGCAGCTCACGCTTGGCGCAATCGAGCGGGTCCTCGCCCGGGTCGAGCTTGCCGGCGGGAATCTCGACCGTCACGCGGTCGATGGCGGTGCGGTACTGACGCACCAGTACGATCTTGCCGCTCTCGGTCAGTGCCACAACGGCCGCCGCACCCGGATGGCGAACGATATCGCGGGCGCTACGGTGACCGTTGGGCAGCTCAACCTCAAGACGGTGGACGTCGAGGATCTTGCCCTTCCAGGCGCACTCCTCCGAAAGAATCTTCTCGTGCAGCTCGGCATCGTGCGGGTCGTCGTCGCCCAGCACCAGCGCCGGCTCGTCAGCGACCTCGCCACCAGGCTCGCCCTCGGCGTGCCCATACATGCGGCTATCTTCCTCGACGATCTGCGCGTCCACGAGCTCTTCGTTCTTCTCGTCCATCCGTCTCATTCCTCTCGGATTTTAGGCATCCCAGGCGTCGCGACCGCGCAGCGCACGCAGGCCAATGTCATGACGCAGGGTCTTGCCCTCAAAATCAATCTTCTCGCAGGCCTCGTAGGCAAGGTTGCGAGCGTTCTCAAACGTATCGCCCAGCGCGGTCACGGCAAGCACACGGCCGCCGTTGGTCACGAGTTGACCGTCCACCACGGCGGTGCCGGCATGGTACACGGTCACGTTCTCCATAGCCTCGGCGTCGGCGATGCCGGTGATGACTTTGCCCTTCTCGTAGCTGCCGGGGTAGCCCGCGCTCGTCAGGACAACGGCCACGGCCCACTCGTCACGCCAGTCGAGCTCAATCTGATCAAGCTCGCAGTTGGCGCAGGCGAGCATGACCTCGACCAGGTCGTTCTTGAGGCGCGGCAGTATGACCTGCGTCTCGGGGTCGCCAAAACGGGCGTTGAACTCCAGAACCTTGGGGCCGGCGGGGGTGAGCATAAAGCCGCCGTACAGGCAGCCGCGGTAGTCGATACCCTCGACAGCGAGCTCGGCCACGGTCTGCTCCATGACCTTCACCATGGTGGCGTGCTCCTCGTCGGTCACGATGGGCACCGGGCTGTAGACGCCCATGCCACCGGTGTTGGGGCCCTTGTCGCCCTCGAGTGCACGCTTGTGATCCTGCGAGGTGGCCATAGGACGCACGGTCTTGCCGTCGGTAAAGGCCAGCAGCGAGCACTCGGGGCCAACCAGCATTTCCTCAATGACAACGGTGTTGCCGGCATCACCAAAGGTGCCGCCAAAGCACTCGCGCACGGCCTCTTCGGCCTGCTCGAGCTCAGTCGCCACGATAACGCCCTTGCCTGCGGCCAGGCCATCAGCCTTCACGACCAGCGGGGCACCCTGCTCGCGCACATAGGCAAGCGCCGAAGCCTCGTCAGTAAACGAGCCGTAGGCGGCCGTCGGAATGCCGGCGCGCTCCATGAGCTGCTTGGAGAATAGCTTGGAGCCCTCCATCTGAGCGCCCTCGGCACCCGGGCCAAAGCAGGGAATACCCGCCGCGCGCACGGCATCGGCTACGCCCGCCACGAGCGGAGCCTCGGGGCCAATCACCACGAGTCCGCATCCGTGGCTCTGGGCAAACGCCGCCACGGCCGCAGGATCGCAATCGTCGAGAACCACGTTCTCGCCGCAGCTCGCGGTGCCGCCGTTACCCGGCGCAATGTAGAGCTTGCCGGCGCGCGGTGATGCTGCGAGCTTTGCTGCCAGAGCATGCTCACGGCCGCCGCTGCCCAACAACAGGATGTCGATGGTTTGAGTGTCCGCCTTCAAGGGTGCCTCCTCTATGGATGAACGGCCCGCCAACCATGCGGACCCATTACAAAGCAAATATACCCCTCGGCCGCCCGCTTGGGCTGCAAAGGGGTATATCGCAATAACCGAATAGTGCCGATTACTTCCAGAATCGGTTGATGATCTGCTCGCGACCAGCGCCAACGCCAATGAACGTCACGCGGGTGTGTGCCAGATCCTCGATAAATGCCACGTAGTCCTGAGCCTCCTGCGGCAGCTCCTCAAAGCTGCGGCAACCGGTGATGTCGCACTTCCAGCCAGGGAGCTCCTCGTAGACGGGCTTGGCGTGCTCAAAACGAACCTGATGCTCGGGCACGCTCGTGTAGCGCTCGCCGTCGACGTCGTAGGCAACGCACACCTTGATGGTGTCGAAGGCCGAAAGCACGTCGAGCTTGGTCAGGGCGATATCGGTGAGGCCGTTGACACGCGAGGCGTAGTTGGCGATGGGGCCATCGAACCAACCGCAGCGACGACGACGGCCGGTAGTCACGCCATACTCATAGCCTTCCTCGGTCAGCGTATGGCCGGCCTCGGACTCATAGGAAAGCTCGGTGGGCATGGGGCCCGAACCGACACGGGTGATATAGGCCTTCATGACGCCCAGCACGCGGTCGACATTCTTCATACCGACGCCGGAGCCGGTGATGGCGCCGCCGGCGGTGCAGTTGGAAGATGTCACGTACGGATAGGTGCCGTGGTCGATGTCGAGCAGCGTTGCCTGGGCGCCCTCGAACAGCAGGTCCTTGCCCTCATCGATCATGTTGTTGAGCAGCAGGCTCGTCTCGGTGATGTAGGGGCGCAGGCGCTCGGCCATCGGCAGGTACTCGTCGCAAATCTGGTCCACGGTGTAGGTGGGCAGGTTGTAGATGAGCTCGAGCTCGGGGTTCACGCGGGCGAGAGCGGTCTCCAGCTTGTCGCGGAACAGCGCCTCGTCCAGCATGTCCTGCATGCGCAGGCCGATGCGAGCCATCTTGTCCTGATAGCACGGACCAATGCCGCGCTTGGTGGTACCGATGTTCTTCTTGCCAAGCTTCTGCTCAAAAGCACCATCCAGATCGATGTGGTACGGCATGATGATGTGCGCGTTGCCACTGATCTTGAGGTTCTTGGTGGTGATGCCGTCGGCCTCGAACATGTCAATCTCCTCAAGGACGACCTTGGGGTTGACGACGCAGCCGTTACCGATCACCGACACATGGTCGGAATACATGATGCCGGAGGGCACCTGGTGCAGGCCGTACTTCTTGCCGTTGACGACGATGGTGTGGCCGGCGTTATTACCGCCTGAATAGCGCACGACGGCATCGAAGTCGCCGGCGACCAGGTCGCAGATCTTACCCTTGCCCTCATCGCCCCACTGGGCACCGACCAAAACGGTTGACGGCATGTTTACTCCTTACATTCATGGACTGTCTACGCGCCACGCTGGCACGCAGAAGCACAAAACATTCCCAGTATACCCGTGCAACGGGCGCCTGTCCTACTCCTCGGTATGCGCCCCATCAAGCTCATAGAACTTGGTGGATGCCGGCAGGAACATCAGGTCGACGTCACCGATCGGGCCCGAACGGTTCTTGGCCACGACGATACGCGTAACACCCTCGTCGGGTCGATCGTCACGCGAAGCCTCGGCCTCATCGGCGGAGCGGTCCAAGAACATAACGATGTCGGCGTCCTGCTCGATGGAGCCCGATTCACGCAGGTCGGACAGCTGCGGGCGCTTGCCGGTACGGGACTCGACCTGACGCGACAGCTGCGACAGTGCAATGAGCGGGATCTTGAGCTCCTTGGCCATGATCTTTAAACCACGCGACATCTCGGAGACCTCGACGGTACGGCTCTCGGAGCGACGCCCCGGCGGAGGACTCACCAGCTGCAGGTAGTCCAGGATGATGATGGCCTTCTCCTTGTTGTGGAGCATGCGGCGGCTCTTGGCGCGGATCTCGGTCACCGTGGTGCCGGGCGTATCGTCAATCAAAATGTCGAGCTTAGACAAGGTCTGCGTGGCCTCGTTGATATTGGCCCACTGCTCGGGGCTAATGCGGCCCGTACGGAAGTCGCTGATCGAAATCATGGCGTAGGCGCAAATCAGGCGCTGGGCAATTTCCTTGCCCGACATCTCCAGCGAAAAGAAGCCGACGGTATAGCCCGCAGCGGCGGCATTCAGCGCCAGGTTCAGAGCGAACGACGTCTTACCCACGGCAGGGCGGGCGCCGATAATGATGAGCTGGCCCTCGCGGAAACCCATAAGCATGCGGTCGAGCGACGGGAAGCCGGTGGGCACGCCCGCGGCCTGTCCGCCGGCCTTACATACTTCCTCGGCCTCGTTATAGGCCTCGACCATAAACTCGGTCAGTGTCTTATAGCTCGACTTGACCTCGCGCGCCGTGACCTTGAGCAGCTTGCTCTCGGCCAGCTCCACGACCTCTTTGGTGTCGGTAGGGGCGTTATAGGCCAGCGCGTTGATCTCGTTGGTAGCACCGATCAGCTCGCGCAGCATCGAGTCGCGACGAACGATGGCGGCATGGTGCTGCCAGTTCACGAGCGACAGGGTCTGACCCATCAGCTCCAAAATGTAGGCCTCGCCGCCCACGGCATCAAGCTTGTTGATGCTGCGCAGGTAATCGATCAGCGAGATAGAGTCGATGGGAATGCGGCTGTTGTACATATCGACCATCGCGGTGTAGATGGTCTTATGAATGGGCCGGTAGAAGTCATCGGGCTGCAGCTCGACCTGGGCCTCCTCGACCACCTCGGGCGACAGCAGCATGGCGGCCAGTACGTTGGCCTCTGCATCTTGGTTTTGAGGGAGACCCAACTTGGAGCCACGGTCCTCGACCGTCAGCCCCGTCTCCCTTTCGTCATATGCCATGAGCATCCTCATTCATATCGCTTGCGAGCATCCATAGTATCAGCCACAGTCCCAAAACGGGCCGCGCCCCGGCAATCATCACCGAACGAAACGGATGAACGGTCCCGTGTATAGGACTTCGACGCAACGCCTGCCATGACGCTCGCTGAGCGTAGAAAACAAAAGGGCGCCCTGGTTTCCCAGAGCGCCCTTCTTAGAACAAGATTGTTGCGTTGCAGCAAATGCTACTCGGCAGCAGCCTCAGTCTCGACCTCGGCGGTCTCGGCCTCGGCGGCCTCAGCGGCCTCCTCGACCTCAGCCTCGGCAGCGAGCTCCTCGGCGGTAACGCCAACGAGAACGACAACCTCGGCCTTGATCTCGCGGTACAGCGAGATGGCAACGGTGTGGGCACCGGCAACCTTGATGGGCTTACCGAGCTCGACGCGCTTACGGTCGATGTCCATACCGAGCTGAGCCTTGATGGCGTCAGCGATCATAGCGGCGGTAACGGAGCCAAAGAGGATGCCCTCGTCGCCGACCTTGACGTCAACGGTGACCGTCTTGCCCTCGAAGGCAGCCTTGGTCTCGTTGGCGGTAGCCAGACGGACGGCCTCGCGCTTGGCGATGTTGTTGCGACGCTCGTCAAGCTGCTTGAGGTTGCCCTTGGTGGCGGCAACAGCGAGCTTCTTGGGGAACAGGAAGTTCTCAGCGTAACCCTGAGCGACCTCTACGACGTCACCCTCGCCGCCCTTGCCCTTGATCTCATCGAGAAGAATAACCTTCATGATGCGTCTCCCTTCTTAGCCGCGGTCGCGGTTGCCACGAGAGGAAACCACGGGGACGGTGTACGGCAGGAGAGCCATCTCGCGGGCGCGCTTGATGGCGTTGGCGATGTCATGCTGATGCTGCGTGCAAGCGCCAGTGACGCGACGGGGCTTGATCTTGCCACGGTCGGTCATGTACTTACGGAGAAGCTGAGTGTCCTTATAGTCGATGAACTCAGTGTTCTCCTTGCAGAACTGGCAGTACTTACGACGCGGCTGACGTGCAGAAAAATCATTAGCCATGTCAAAATACCTTTCGTTTGGCAACTTCGGCGAACCGAAGCCGCCTCTCACTCAAAAATAGGTGAACAGCCCTTAAAACGGGATGTCCTCATCGTAGACGTCGACCGCGGGCGGCGTAGCCACCGGTGCGGCAGGACGCGGTGCGGGCGCTGCAGGGGCTGCGGGGGCGTAACCGCCCTGATCGTAGCCACCCTGGCCACCGCGGGAGCTCATAAACTCGATCTCATCGACGATGACCTCAAGCTTGCTCCGGCGCTGGCCATCGCGCTCCCAAGAGCTGTAGCGCAGCTTGCCCTCGATCGCGACCTTGTTTCCCTTTGCCAGGAAACGGCTCACGGCCTCGGCGCGCGTGCCGAACATAGTGCAGTCGACAAAGTTGGGATAGTCCTCCCACTCGCCAGTCTGCGGGTTGCGGCGACGATCGTTCACGGCGACGCCAAAGGACAGAACCTGGGTTCCGCCAGCGGTGGCGCGCAGCTCGGGATCACGCGTGAGGTTACCGGTGATGTTCACTCGATTGATGCTCATAACTCACTACTTCCTCTTGGGGCACAAGCCCAGTCCAAAACGACAGTCTTACTCCTGGTCGTCGCGACGGACGATCATGTGGCGGACCACAGCGTCGGTGATGCGCAGGACGCGATCAAGCTCGGCGATCTGGGTAGGATCTGCGTGGAAGTTGATGAGGGTGTAGTCACCATCGGTGAGGTCGTTGATCTCGTAGGCGAGCTTGCGCTTGCCCCACTCGTCAACGGAGTCGACCTTGCCAGCGCCCTCAGCGATCGTGGTATCGATACGCTTCATAACAGCGAGACGAGTCTCGGGGTCGAGCGACGGGTCAACAAAGAACAGCAGTTCATAAGCCTTCATATTGTCACCTCCTCTGGGCAAATGTGGCTTCAGGTCGTGAAGGTGCGCCTGAAGCAGGAAAAGACTTGGTAATAATATCTTTCAACCTCCCAGGCTGCAAGAATGTGCAGCTACAACCTCATGACCTCCACATATGTCCATACTCACACGGCACTTCATGCGTCTTCCAACCAAATGCTGACCAAATGCTTGACGGATCCGTGGACAAGATACGGCGCTGCGGGGACAAACTGAGCCAAGCCGCAGGTCAGCGAGCGCATGGTTGTGGTCGCGAAATACATACCAGTGGTTCACAACACCGCTTAAAGATTTTTAAAATTGCCGCCACGGCGTTTATAAATACCCATTTTGAACAATTTGCCGCATGCAACCCTGCTGGTCAGAGCCCGTTTTTGCCCTCCTAGATCCCGTCACGAAGCCAAACGTTTCAAAAAATGCCAACTTTTCTGTTTGCACTTTGCGATTCCTCGTGTATACTGACTTTCGCATTTAACGGAGAGTTGTCCGAGTGGCCGAAGGAGCACGATTGGAAATCGTGTAGGCGTCAAAAGCGTCTCCAGGGTTCAAATCCCTGACTCTCCGCCAGTTAATTCCAAAGCAGGCCTTCGAGCCTGCTTTGTTTTTACCCCACGCGGAGGGGTGGCAGAGTGGTTGAATGCGGCGGTCTCGAAAACCGTTTGGCCTGTATAAGGTCACGAGGGTTCGAATCCCTCCTCCTCCGCCATTTTGGTTGAGAAAGCTCCCGGGAATGGGAGCTTTTTTGTTATCGGATCCCCTCTCGGCCGCACATCCCAACCAAACATGTACATCACCCTCCAAAAACGACATTTTTCGACATCTTTGGAGGCTGATGTACATGTTTGCATATCGCACTCGGCGCACGATCGGCCGTTTTGCCAGCATTCGGTATATTTCCTCACTTCAACGGACATAAGGACTGCATATCGGCATAAAGCGAGAGGTCCCCAATGGATACTCCTGTTCTCATTTCGCATAAAACGGCGTGGCTCGTCCATCATGCGCCACAAGACCTGGTTCAAGCGATCGCGCAACACGACTACCAGATAGGCGCAAGAGGCCTCTCCACCCAGCAGCGTATCACGCGCATTCGACAGGCTCTTACCGACTGCGGTATTCCCACTAGCATGCTTGAGACTATCGATATCTCCGTTGTATTTGCCTTCGAGCGAATCCGCGCCAACGGTGTAAATTGCCACGTTCTTGGCCAAAATCTACCCTACGACCATATCGACGAGCTGTCCCCTGGTATTTTTATCACCGACGAAGCCCTTACCTTCGTATTCGCTGCCGAGTGGATGGACAGAATCGAATACCTCGAATACGGCTACGAAGTTTGCGGTGACTATCGCATGGGGCTCAATCCCGATGACCCTTACACCGATCAACCGGCTACCGCTTCCAAGAACGAAATTGTCGATCTGCTCGATCGGCACCCCGGCAAACCCGGTGCCACACGCGCCCGACTCGCGCTCAGGCATATCTACGACCACTCAGCCTCACCCATGGAGACCGCATCCGCTATCGCCCTTTCACTCCCGACGAGCGAAGGCGGCGTTGGCATCCGAGGTGTCGAACTCAACAAGCCGCTCGAAATCCCTAAACGACTTTGGCATTGCACCAAAGTTCGAACGCTCAAAATCGATGCCCTCATTACCTATAAACGCAGAGAGCTCGGCATCGAATATAAGGGCGGCTTTCACGACGAGGCCGAACGCAAGGGAGCAGATGCGGAGCGAGAGGCCGTACTCGCCCAAATGGGCTATCGCATCGTCACGCTCACCTCAACGCAATTTGCCAGCCAACTCGCTTTCCACCGTGCCATGAACAATATCCGCGAAGCACTCGGCATGCCTCGTTGCGTAGATGCCGAGTATCAGCGAAAGCAAAACGAACTGCGCAAGGTGCTTATCCGCAACTGGAAGAGCAATCAAGCCGAAGAGTCGCCTTCTGAGTAACGACGAACCCACTCACCCCGCGCTTCCCCCAAACATGTACGTCACCCTCCAAAAACGACATTTTTTGACATCTTTGGAGTGTGATGTACACGTTTTGAACCTATGACCGTACCCAGTCCCGACCGTTTGCCGAGGAATGGGGTCGCGATGCCCGCCAACCATGTACTATGTACGGGCATTGTCCAAACCCGTAACTCAAAGGACCCCATCTTGCCCGTCGTCGCCGCTATAACCGTTACCTCACATGCCTCGGATGCCATGGTCGCTATCCCCTTTTGGCTCGAGATGTTCGCCGTTGTCGCTGCATCGATCTCGGGAGTGTTGGTTGCGCGCGAACACAAGCTCGACCTGGTGGGCGCGGTCGCGCTCGCGGTGGTCTGCGGTCTGGGCGGCGGTCTTTTGCGCGACATGACGCTGCAGGTGGGCAACGTCTACATCCTCAACCAGCCGATGGCGCTCCCGCTTTCCATTGCCACGGCGGCCATCATCTACATCTTCCCGGCAATCGTCGATAAACCCGAGAAACTCATCCCATTGCTCGACATCATTTCGGTCGGCATCTACGCCGCCACCGGAGCGGACAAAGCACTGGTTTATGGCTTTGCGCCGGCCGTATGCATCATGATGGGCTTTTTCACCGCGGTGGGTGGCGGCATGTTGCGCGACGGCTTTATGGGCGTGGTTCCGGGCATTTTCCAACGTACTAACTTTTATGCCATCGCCGCCATCGCCGGATCGACAAGCTATGTAAGCCTCGTCATGAGTGGTTTGGTCAGCAATGTCGCCGCGCTGGTCGTATGCGTCGCGGTGACCATGGGTCTGCGCTGGCTCTCGCTGCGCTTTGATGTCAAAAGCCCCACCGAGGAAGACATCGCACGTTTTTTGCATCGCAAAAAGTAGGTGGCGCGGGCTCGTCCCCGAAATGCAACCGAGAGGTTCTTTTAGAGCGCCCGCGCGTTGGGTACCCTGTTAGATACATGTCGAGTATCTAACGAAGGATTCACTATGCCTTGCAACCTAGAACCGTCGTCCCGGCGCCGTAAAGCGCAGGCCTGCATCGCCCTCCTATTCGCACTGATTGCGCTTGCGCTGACCGCGCTTCCCACGACGTCGTTCGCCAGTACAGACACCGCGGGCAACGTGCTCGCAACCGAAGTTGACTCAAATCCGTCTGGCGTCAAAGGCGACCTGTACTGGGCCGGCCAAAGCCTTAACCTAGACGACGCTTCCATCGGCCGCGATATTATCGCCGCGGGCGATACCCTCTCGATTCGCGACTGCACCATAGGCGGAGCCGTTCGCCTGGCGGCGCGCACCATCGATATCTCCAAAACCGCAATTGATGGCAGCGTAACGGTGGCTGGCCAGCATGTCGTGCTCAACACCGGTAGCACCGCCAACTGTTTTTACGCAATGGGCGAGACGGTTGCCCTGCGCGGCTCTGCCAAGTCGGCAGCGCTCGCAGGCGACACCGTGACAATCGATGGCACCGTCGACGGCGATGTCGAGGTTTGGGCCGATAAGCTCGTCTTGGGCAAGAATGCCCGCATTACCGGCACCGTGAACGCACACGTCTCCGAGGACCCCGAGCGCGCCGCAGGAGCCGAGGTCGGTGCGCTCAAGATCGACCGCACCGAGAACGAGGATACTTCCACCGTTAACGATGTCATCGGCGGTATCGTCGCCGCGGCACTCTCGACCTGCTTTGTCGCTCTGCCGCTCGAGCTCGTCTTTCCGCGAGCGACCGCCAGCGCCGCCGGAATGCTCCACCAGCACCCCACGCCCCTGTGGGTGAGCGGTCTTTTGGGCACGATCGCTATCGTCCCCGCCGTCCTGCTGCTGATTATCTCTATCGCCGGCCTGTCGCTTGCCGGAGCCCTCTTGTGCGGCGTTATCGGCATCGCGTTGGTCTCCACCGCCTTTGCGGGCTGCGCGATCGCCCGCATGGTCGGACACAACCAGAACCGCTACGCCATGGCCGCCGCGGGCGGTATCGCCGCAGGTGCCCTCACGGGACTTCCCCTCATCGGCGACTTCATCAGCGGCGTGGCCTTTGTCTTTATGCTCGGCTACGTTATCCAAATCATCTGGCGCAACGCCCGCCTCAAGACCCAACAAGCCTCCAACACGCCAGGACTCCCCACCGCCTAGCCGCCAACCACCACAAAGGGGACGGGCACCTTTGTGGTGGTGCAGACCAACTCAACCCCTGTATACCAAAAAGGGGCGCCGACCATTGCGGTCGACGCCCTTTCTTATTGGCGGTTATAAGCCACAGCGCTTATTTGTTGACCTGGCCGGCGCGGACGGCTGCCTTCTTGCGGTCGGTGGCGTTGAGCAGACGCTTGCGCAGGCGAATGTTCTTGGGAGTGATCTCCACCAGCTCGTCGTCGGCGATGTACTCCAGCGCCTCCTCCAGCGAGAAGGTGCGAGGCGGCACCAACTGCACGGAGATGTCGGAGGTCGAGGAACGCTGGTTGCCCAGGTTCTTGGTACGGGCGATGTTGACGACCATGTCGCCGGCCTTGCTGCGCTCGCCCACGATCATGCCCTCGTAGCACTCGGTACCCGGCTCAACAAACAGCTGGCCGCGCTCCTGCAGCGTACCCAGAGCGTAGGCAACGGCCTTCTCGGTGGTCATGGAGATCATGGCGCCGTTCTGGCGGTTGCCGATCTCGCCGGCGTAGGGGCCGTACTCCAGGAAGGTGTGGTAGAACACACCCTCGCCGTGGGTGACGTTCATGATGCGGTTCTTAAGACCCATGATGCCGCGGGTCGGGATCTTAAACTCAAGGTGCGTCACGATGCCCGAGGTATCCATGCTCGTCATGATGCCGCCGGAGGTACCGAAGACCTCAACGACCTTGCCCGAATACTCGTCCGGGCACTCGACGACGGCCTGCTCGACAGGCTCCAGCTTGTTGCCGTTCTCGTCCTTCTTAAACAGAACGCGGGGACGGCCGACCTGGAATTCAAAGCCCTCGCGGCGCATGGACTCCATCAGGACGGACAGGTGCAGAATGCCGCGGCCCGAGACCTCGACGCCGCTCTTGTCCTCGAGCTCCTCGATCTTCATGGTCACGTTGTTCTCGGCCTCGTTGAACAGACGCTCCTTGAGCTGACGGGCGCCCACGATGTCGCCGTCACGGCCGACGAGCGGGGAGGTCGAAGCCTCAAAGACAATGGACAGGGTCGGCGGGTCGATCTCGATGGGCTCAAGCTCGACGGGGTTCTCAGGGTCGGTGTAGACATCGCCGATATCGGTGCGGTCAATACCCACGACGGCGGCGATATCGCCGGCGCCGACTTCCTGGCACTCGGTGCGGCCCAGGTAGTCGAAGGTGAAGAGCTGCTTGACGGTAGCGGTGGCGCTGGAGCCGTCGTTCTTGACGACCAGAATCTGATCGCCCTGGTGAATGGCGCCGGAGTACACGCGACCGATACCGATGCGGCCAACGAAGTTGGAGTGGTCGATGGTCACGCACTGCATGGCCAGCGGGGCGTTCTCGTCAACCTCGGGCGCGGGCATGTCGTCGATGATCATATCGAGCAGCGGATACATGTCCATGTTGCCGTCGTTGGGGTCAAGGCGGGCAAAGCCATTCATGGCGCTGGCGTAGACCACGTGCTCCATGGCGAACTCAAGCTGGTCGTCGGTGGCGCCCAGGTCGGCCATGAGGTCCAGGCAGTCGTTGTAGGCCTTCTCGGGGTTGGCGCCCGGACGGTCGATCTTGTTGATGACGATCATGATCTTGAGGCCGGTGTCGATAGCGTGACGCAGTACGAAGCGGGTCTGGGGCATGGGACCCTCAAAGGCATCGACCAGCAGCAGGGCGCCGTCGGCCATACGCAGCACGCGCTCGACCTCGCCGCCAAAGTCGGCGTGGCCCGGGGTGTCGATGACGTTGATCTTGACGTCCTTGTACTCGATAGAGATGTTCTTGGCGAGAATCGTGATGCCGCGCTCGCGCTCCTGGTCGTTAGAGTCCAGGACGCGGTCCTCGACCTGCTGGTTGGCACGGAAGGCGTCCGTGGCACGCAGGAGCTTATCGACCATCGTCGTCTTGCCGTGGTCGACGTGGGCGATGATGGCGATGTTCCTCAGATTGTCTACGCGCATGTAGTTCCCCTATCTTCTATCCATATACAAACGGCACGCGTATGCGGCCCGCCCAGCGATACAACGCTCAGCGGGAATATTGAGCCTTTTACCGAAAACTCGTTTATTTTAGCGATTTTAGATGAGAGGGGTTTCCTCACCTGCAGGTTCAGGGTCGCTCCACATAAAACCATCGCCGGCGCCCATGCCCTCATACAGCACATATGCCGAAAAGCCGCTCTCGAGCGTGGTCTCAAAGAAGCTCACGAGCAGAGCGTCGTGATAGCCACCGTCAATCTCGACACAGCCGGTATAGCCGATGGCATAGCGGGCGATGCGGCCCAGGCCCTCGTCCTTAAGGCCCATCTTGTGCTCGGAGATAAAGTTGGTGGCAGCCTCCAGGCATGCCTCCTCGCCATCCTCGTCGAGCGCGGCCAGATAGCGGTTGGAAGCAGCATCCTCGATCGCCACGACTACGCCCGGATTCTCGCCGGCGGCAAGGTCGTCCAAGAACGCACCAATCAGGTCACACACCATGGCGTCGAGCTCGGCGGAGACGTTACCGGCGTCCTGCATATCCTGTGCCATCTCTAGACCTTCCCATCGAATCCGGCGTCGTTACAGTTCTTGTGCCTCGGCAGCGATCTTGGCGGCAGCGTCGCGGGCGCGCGTCATATCCATCGCGCGCTTGTCGAGTACCTTGATCTGGTTGGTCAGCATTACCGCATCGACCACACCCCAGATTACCAAGCCTGTTGAAATCGAAAACCCAAGCGCACCAACTGTACCACGAAGACGAGAACAGATTACCGCGACAAGGGCGGAGATGATAACCATCTTGATATAGGAGCCGCGGCGCTCGCGAAGCGTGCGGGCCTGCGTCACATAGGCGATGCGAGCCGCCTCGGATGCCTCCGAGCGCATCTGGGCTTCACGCGCGATGGCGGCCGCTTCAGCCGATACGCGGGCACCCATCAACGACCTCTCCGCTCGCGTGCCAGACATTTAGAAATCATCGGGGGAGAGCGTATGGACGAACTCGTCGAACTTCTCGAACTCCTGCTCGTCGTCAACTTCCTCGGCATGGGCAGAAACGGTACCCAGGCGATTCATGATGTCGTCCTCCACAAACATGGGGGCATTACTGCGCACGGCAAGGGCAATGGCGTCACTGGGGCGGGCGTCAATCTTGCGCTCGTCACCATCAACCAGCACGACAATCGTCGCGTAGAACACCGGCGGCTCGGCACGAACGATCTCGATGCGCTCGAGCTTGGCGCCCAGGGCGTCGACGGTGTCAAGCAGCAGGTCATGCGTAATCGGGCGCTCGGCGCGACCGCTATCGATGCCACGGCTAATGGCCGCGGCCTCAAACGAGCCGGTCTGAATGGAAAGCGAACGCAGGGGTGCCGGCGAATCCGACTTGCCGCAGCGCTCACGAAGCACGATAAGCGATGGCACGGGACCGGCGGCCATGACGATGGTCTCTATGTCGACACGAACCATGGAACACCTCCGGTACGTAGCGGTTAACACACGGCAGGGTCGCCGCATTGAATAGCTATACTACCCAATCTTTCGCCCAGCACACAAAATCAAAGCAGTTAATTTGGGACGGGGCTATTTTGACTACTTTTGTTTGATAAGAAAAAAGCCCCAAGGCAACGCCCCAGGGCTCTTAACGTTTTGATGGTGGACCTGACAAGATTCGAACTTGTGACCTCCCGGTTATCAGCCGGACGCTCTAACCAACTGAGCTACAGGTCCATCATGGTGGAGGTTAGGGGGATCGAACCCCTGACCTCAGGCTTGCAAAGCCCGCGCTCTCCCAGCTGAGCTAAACCCCCACGGAGAAAGTAATAAACACCCCAGCGGCGACTCGGCTCTCGCTGGGGTGTTTATTGCGAAAGAAAGTGGTGGACCTGACAAGATTCGAACTTGTGACCTCCCGGTTATCAGCCGGACGCTC
>UQSC01000011.1 GCA_900543615.1 uncultured Collinsella sp.
AAGGAAAGCACTTAATGTGCTTTCCGTCTTGCGCAGGACTGTAGAGCAGCAAACTTAACTCGCCCCGGCCCCCGATGGCCCCAGACCGGCGGGATAGACCGGTTCAGATGGGGCTTTGATGCATGGGTGGTCTGTTGTTGTTCAAATGGGTATCATACTGTGGTTACTGCATCGACTCTGTGATGCATGTTTGTACGTTCCCGGCGGTCGGTTTGCCAGAAGCGCCCCGTCGGTTGTTCCAGACCCGTTTCGAAGAAAGGAAACAACACTCACCTATGGCAGCTAAAAAATCATCTCCCTTGAAGATCATCCCGCTCGGCGGCCTTGATGGCATCGGCAAGAACATGACGGTCTTCGAGTGCGGCGACGACATGGTGCTTGTCGACGCTGGCCTCATGTTCCCCGACGACTCGCAGCCCGGTATCGACTTGGTGCTGCCGGATTACACCTACGTTCTGGAGAACGAGGAAAAGCTCCGCGGCATCATCGTCACTCACGGCCACGAGGACCACACCGGTTCGCTTCCGTATCTGCTTCAGGACCTTAACAACAAGGTGCCCATCTTCTCGAGCAAGCTGACGCTCGGCTTTATCGAGGGCAAGCTCTCCGAGTTCCGCATTCGTGCACCCAAGTTTCGTGAGGTCAAGGGCGGTAGCCACGTCAATCTCGGTGGCATCTCGCTCGATTTCTTCTCGATGACGCACTCCATCCCTGGCGCTCTGGGCGTGTTCATCCGCACCAACCAGGGCACCGTTATGCACACCGGCGACTTTAAGCTCGACCAGACGCCCATCGACGGCGTCACGCCCGACTATGCCGCTATCAGCCGCTTTGCCAAGCAGGGCATCGATCTGCTGCTGTCCGACTCCACCAACGCCACGGTCCCCGGTTTTACCAAGTCCGAGGCCGAGGTTGGCCCCAATCTGCTGCATGCCATCAAGAATGCTCCGGGCCGTGTGTTCGTCGCGTCGTTCTCGAGCCACATCCATCGTCTGCAGCAGATTTGCGACGCTGCCCGCAAATGCGGCCGCAAGGTCGTCGTGACCGGTCGTTCCATGCTCACCAACACCCGTGTGGCGCGCGAGCTGGGCTACCTCAACATCGATGATGCCGATATCATCGATGCCTTCGATATTGACAACCTGCCTGACGACAAGATCGTCGTCATGTGCACCGGTTCGCAGGGCGAGCCGCTGTCGGCCCTGTCCCGCATGGCCAATGGCGAGCACAAGACGCTCTCCATTCACGAGGGCGATACCGTTATCCTCTCGGCAACTCCTGTTCCCGGCAATGAGAAAGCCGTTCAGCAGGTCGTCAACAGCCTCGCCAAGCTTGGCTGCGACGTGTGGGATAAGAACCGCGCCCTCGTTCACGTCTCGGGTCACGGTAGCCAGGAGGAGCTCAAGCTCCTGATGGCCATGGCCAAGCCTACGTACTTTATGCCGGTCCACGGCGAGGCCGTGCATCTGCGCGCCCATGCTCAACTTGCACGCAAGATGGGCCTCAAGGAAGATCATATCTTTATCCTCGACAACGGTGACACGCTCGAGATGCGTGGCGGTATCGTCAAGCGCGGTACGCCCGTCGAGTCTGGCGTCGTCTACGTCGACGGACTGCGCATCGGCGATACCGACCCCATCGTTCTACGCGATCGCCAGAAGCTTGCTAACGACGGTATGGTCACGGCTGTCGCTATCGTTTCGCTCAAGCACAAGAAGATCGAGGCCATCGAGTTCTCGGGCCGCGGCGTCTCCTTTGCTATCGACGACCAGTTCTCCGAGGACGCCTCGGCGTCCATCATGAAGACGATCGAGAAGGGCAAGTTCAGCTTTACGAGCAGCGGTTCCGATGCCATCCGCAAGGCCGTGCGCGACTCGCTCTCTAACTTTATCTGGAGCCGTACCCGCACTCGTCCGATGATCATCCCGGTCGTCATGGAGGTTTAGTTTGGCGCGCGGATCTGCACAAAACGCCAAAGGCAATAAGGCCAACAACCAACCGGCATCTGCTAAGGGTGCCGGTTCCCATCTTCGTGCCAATAAGGGCCATGAGGCCGACTTCGACGATTTCGAGCCCCTGGTCGAGCCTTCAGCCAACCGCGATATCGCCGGCGTGGCCATTGCCGTTTTGGCGATTGCGTCCTTCATTGCCGTGATTTCGCCGGCGACCGCACCCGTTACGGCTGCGGTTGCCGGTTTCTACCACCTGGGCTTTGGTCTGGGCGCCTACGTGCTGCCGATCGTCATTTTGCTGTTTGCCGCCACGCTCTTTTTAGGCGAGGACTCGCCGCTCAACGTGCGCTCTGTTGCGGGCGGCACCGTGGTCTTTATCGCCGTCGTCTCTATTCTTTCGCTGATGGTGCCGGGTACGAGCGTCTCGTGCGACCTTATGTTCACGCCGCAAAACCTGTCCGCCTCGGGTGGCTACATCGGTTCGTTTATTGCGAGTGCGCTGCAGAATGCCCTGGGTAAGCCTATCGCGATGGTGGTCCTGTTGGGTCTGGCCGTCGTTGGCTTTGTCATCATTGGCTTTTCGGTGGGCGGAGTTTTGCGCTCTGCCCGCGACCGTGCGGCCGATTTTGCCGAACGCCGTCGTGCCGACGTCAACGCGAGTCCGTGGGGTGACGATGAGGCCCTGTCGGTGCCCGGCGTTGCCCGTCCGCACCTGAGCATTCTTCGTCAAAAGGCCTCCGATATGTCCGTGACCACGGTCATGGGCAACGATGCGGACCAGGTTCTGGACGATGACGACGAAGACGAGGATCCGTTTGTCGACGTGTCCGATGCCGTGGAGGCCGAGCGTGCTAAGACCGCGCTGCTCCCACGCCGTCACGCTAAGAAAGGTAAGACGGCTCCCAAGCTCAATACGAGTGAGCCCGACCCGTCTTGGTCCGAGAGCGAGATTGAGCTTACCGAGGGTGATGACGATGATGACGAGTCCCCGCTCGAGACTGCTAAAACCACCTTGCTGCCGCGCCGCCATGCCAAGCGCGGCCAAGTGACCGGTCAGCTTTCGATGGAGGACGATCCGGACAAGGTCGACGAGTCCGAGCCGCCGTTCGCCGTGAATCCCGTCTCGGCCGCCCCTCAAATTCCCGATTTCCTCAAGCATCCCAAGGTTGCCGATACGGCTGTCGCGGGCGCTGTCGAGGCGTCTACTTCGAGCGATGGGGGAGCGGACAATGCCCCCGCGGATAACGAGGGCGAAGAAGAGGACGGCCTTAAGCTTCCGCCGCTCGAAATCCTGCATGCAAACCCTCAGTCCGCTTCTGCCGCGTCTTCGGACAAGGAGCTGGAACAGACCGCCGAGTCGCTGCAGTCCACGCTGCTTGAGTTTGGCCGTAGCGCTCGCGTTGTCGGCTGGATTGCCGGCCCCACGGTGACGACTTTTAAGCTGCAGCCCGGCGAGGGCGAGCGCGTGAGCAAGATTTCGAGCCTTGAGGACGACATCGCGCTTTCGCTTGCTGCTCAGTCCGTGCGTATCTTTGCGCCGATTCCCGGCACCTCGCTCGTGGGTATCGAGATCCCCAATCGAAAGCGTCAGAACGTCAACTTGGGCGACGTGCTGCCTTATGTTAAAGGCGGTCCGCTCGAGCTTGCCATCGGCCGCGATGCAGAGGGCACGCCGGTCGTCGCTGACCTTGCCAAGATGCCCCACCTGCTGATCGCCGGTACCACGGGTTCCGGTAAGTCGGTCATGATCAACTCCATCATCACGACCCTGCTCATGCGCGCGCTCCCCGAGGACGTTCGCTTGATCATGGTCGACCCCAAGCGCGTCGAGCTCGCAGGCTATAACGGCCTGCCGCATCTTTACGTGCCCGTGGTGACCGAGCCCAAGCAGGCCGCGAGTGCCTTGCAGTGGGCGGTGTCCGAGATGGAGCGCCGCCTGAAGGTCTTCGAGCGCCTGAACGTGCGCAAGATCTCGACCTATAACGAAAAGCAGGCCGCCGGCGAGTTTGAGCATTACGATAACCCGCCGCAAAAGATGCCCTACCTGGTCATCATCATCGACGAGCTTTCGGACCTGATGATGGTCGCCGGCAAGGACGTCGAGGCGTCGATTGTGCGTATCGCCCAGCTGGGCCGTGCCGCCGGTATCCACCTTATCGTAGCGACCCAGCGTCCGAGCTCTAACGTGGTGACGGGTCTCATCAAGGCAAACATTACCAACCGTATCGCCTTCAACGTCGCAACGGGCATCGACTCCCGCGTCATCATCGACCAGATGGGTGCCGAAAAGCTCACCGGCTTGGGTGACATGCTGTTCTCAAAGGTCGACTGGGGCAAGCCCCGCCGTATCCAGGGCTGCTTTGTTTCGGATGACGAGATCAACGAGATTGTCGAGTTCGTCAAGTCGCAAAGCGAGCCCGACTACCATGAGGAGATTCTGTCGGCTGTGGCACCTGCCTCCATGTCCATGGCAGGTGGCGGCGGGATCGTGCGCACCGGCGTTGCCGAGCCTCAGGACGACGATCCGCTTATCTGGGAAGCCGCTCATATTGTGGTGGAATCGCAGCTGGGCTCCACATCTGGCCTGCAGCGTCGCCTGAAGGTTGGCTATGCGCGCGCCGGGCGTATTATGGACATGCTGGAAGAAAAGGGTGTCGTCGGACCGCCCGACGGTTCCAAGCCGCGCGAGGTCCTTTTGGATGAAGAAGGCCTTGCCGCGCTGGAATCCGTTGACGCCGAGATGGCACGTGAAGATCGTGAGTTTGGAGGATTCTGATGGCTGCACGCTTTGGTGACATGCTGCTCGAGCAGCGTCGCCGAATGGGCCTTTCCATTCAGCAGGTCGCCAACACCATCAAAATCAGGCCGCAGATCATCGAGTTTTTCGAGAATGGCAATTTTGCATCGATGCCTCCGCGCGGCTATGCGCAGGGCATGATTTCGAGTTATGCGCGCTTTTTGGGCCTCAATCCGCGGGAGGTCGTCAACGCTTATTTTGACGATCTGATGGCATATGAGCGCGAGACGTCGCAGCAGGGCGGTCGTTTTCAGGACGCCGCCGGCTACGTCAATTCGCGATCCTCGGTCGACAACGGCCGTTTCCTGATGGTTCAGGGCGGGCGTTCGACGCGTTACGGCCAGCGCCCTCAACAGGCTGGTTATGTTACCGAGACGGGCTCGAGCGAGGAGATTCGTTCCCAGCGCGATCGTTTTCGCAGCACGCCGGCGCCCGAGGAGCGCGCACTCCCCGCTGCCCGCGGTGTCGCACGAGACCCTCGTGCCGGCTACGGCGATGGTGGTTATTCCGATCGCGGGTACCGTGGCGTTTCTTCCGGCCGTCCGCGCGGCGGCTATGCAGACGCCGATACTACGCAGGTGACGCCTCGCCTTCGATCTCAGTCACAGCCTTATAGCCAGCGCTCCTCAGCGCCTCGTTCGGGCCAGCGCAACTACCAGGGTCGCGGCGAGCTCGCTCCCCGCTCAGGCCAGCGCAATATGCAGCGCCAGGGTAGTTATCGCGGACGTTCCGACAATAACCGCGGTCGTATGCCCCAAGGCACCGGTCGCGGTGGTTCCAATCGTGGACGCGGCGGTGGGCGCGCTCCCCAGAACAACGGTCTCGATCCTCGTATCGTTTACGCCGGTATCGGCGCCGTGGCGCTGCTTCTGATCGTGCTCATTGTGGTGCTCCTGCGTGGCTGCGGCTCCTCGGCGCCCGAGTCGACGCCCGAGACGCCCGTTGCCACCAAGACAACGACTAAGAAGTCTTCCAAGAAGACTGAATCCGTCGATGAGGATGAAGATACCGATGAGACGACGGACGAGTCGACCGATTCGGACGCCGCAAAGACGACGGCCAAGAAGGAAGAGAACGAGGTCACAAAGGTCAAGATCTCCGTTGCCAAGGGCAAGACTGCTTGGATTGAGGTCAAGGTTGATGGCAAGTCGGTCTATGGCGCCCAAGCGACCGGTCCCTTTGAGCAGGAATATACGCCCGAGTCCTCGATCGAGATCACCACGTCCAAGCCTTCGGATGTCACCGTTACCAAGAACGGCGAAAAGGTCCGCTACGACACTAAGACGTCGGGCGTGGCACGCGTGACGATTACCGTTCCCAAGAAGGAGACGACCGAGTCCAAGGAGGGCGAGAGCTCCGACGGCACCGATGGCACCGAAAGTACCGACGGAACTGATGGAACCGATGCCCAGTCCACGGACGGCACCGATACCGCCACCGACGGGCAGACTACGCCCTATTCAGACGACTATTCGTACGACAGCTACTAAGCCGCTCGTAAGCGAAAGGATTAACCATGGCTAAAGATTCCAGCTTCGACGTCGTGTCCGAGGTCAATATGCAGGAGGTCGACAATGCCTTCCAGCAGACCACGCGCGAGATTTCCCAGCGCTATGACCTGAAGGACTCCGGCGCTACCATCGAGCTTTCGAAGGGCGACAAGCTTTTTACGATCAACGCCCCGGCCGACTTTGTCTCCAAGCAGATTATCGATGTCCTGAGCTCCAAGCTCATCAAGCGCGGCATCGATCTTAAGGCCGTGTCCTGGGATGCGCCTCAGGCTGCATCGGGTGGTACCGTGCGTGTGCTCGGTCATATCGTCGAGGGTATCGACCAGACGACTGCCAAGAAGATTAATAAGGACATCAAGGATCAGAAGCTCAAGGTCAAGGTGACGATTGAGGCCGATAAACTGCGTGTTTCCTCCGCTTCCAAGGATGCGCTGCAGACCGTGATCCAGTTCCTGCGCGACCAGGACTACGGTCAGCCGCTGCAGTTCACTAACTACCGTTAATTCATTCGAAAGGACCGCTCTCCAACATGGATACTCTGTTGGGCTCCGTGCTCTATATCACCCTCGGGTGCGCCAAGAACGAGGTCGATACCGACCGTATGCGTTCGCTGCTGACCGCCGCGGGCTACGAGGAGGCATTCGATCCGCAGGATGCCGATATCGCCATCGTCAATACATGCTCGTTCCTCGCTTCCGCAACGTCCGAGAGCATCGAGACCACGCTCGAGCTTGCCAACGAGGTGAAGGACGGCGTTCGTTCTTGCCCGATCGTCATGTGCGGCTGCGTGCCGTCACGCTACGGCGATGACCTGCCCGACGAGCTGCCCGAGGTCGCGGCCTTTGTGAAGGCCGACGAGGAGGACGGCATCGTGGCGGTCATCGATGACGTGCTGGGTGTCGAGCGCGAGATTGCCGCCTATATTCCGCAGGTCAAGCGTACCGTCGAGGGCGCTGTTGCCTACGTCAAGATTTCCGATGGCTGCAATCGTTTTTGCAGCTTCTGCATGATTCCGTATATCCGCGGTCGTTATCACTCGCGCAATGCCGAGAGCATTATCTCTGAGGTGCGCGACCTGGTCGCCGGCGGTGTGCGCGAGATCGTGCTGATCGGTCAGGACACGGGCATTTGGGGCACCGACTTTGCCGACGAGGACCTCGCCGAGGGCTCGCCGCGCAATCTGGCGCAGCTGTTGCAGGCCGTTGCTGAGGTGGTGCGTCCTCATAACGTGTGGGTTCGCGTACTCTACCTGCAGCCCGAGGGCATGACCGACGAGCTTATCGAGACTATCCGCGATACGCCCGAGGTGCTGCCCTATATCGATATCCCCGTGCAGCACTGCGACGCGCGCATCCTCAAGGCCATGCGTCGATCCGGTTCGCGTCAGGAGCTCGAGGATCTGTTCCGTGACCTGCGCGAGCGCATCCCCGGTATCGTGATTCGCTCCACGGCCATGGTCGGTTTCCCGACCGAGACCGACGACGAGTTCCGCGATCTCATTGACTTTATGGACACCGTCGGCTTTGACTACACGAGCGTTTTTGCCTACTCGCAGGAGGAGGGCAGCCTGGCCGCCAAGATGGAGGGTCAGGTCGATGAGGAGGTTAAGCTCGAGCGTGCCCAGGAGGCTATGGACCTGGCCGAGTCGCTCGGCTTTGCCGCGACTGCCGCGCACGTGGGCGAGCGCGCCCAGGTGATCGTCGACGGTATCGAGGAGACCGAAGACGGTGCCGAGCTCATCGGACATGCCTGGTTCCAGGCGCCCGATTCCGATGGCGCGGTGCATCTGGATGCCAGCGAGGCATCTGTGGGCGATATTCTGACGGTCGAGTTTACCGATAGCTTCTGCTACGAGCTTATCGGTCATGTTGTGGAGTAGGAGAGCGTCGTGGCTAACGAGAGCAATAAGGAACTGACGAGTGTTTGGACGCCCGCCAACATCGTGACGTGCGTGCGCATCGTCTTCATTCCGGTGTTCATGATCGTGTCGGCGCTGTCTCACACAAGCGTTGCCGGTACGGATTGGAGCACCTTCGACGGCCCGCTCGCCGCTGCCGCCTTTATACTGTACGTCATCCTATCGTGCACCGATAAGGTTGATGGCTACCTGGCTCGTTCGCGCAACGAGATCACCGACTTCGGTAAGTTCCTGGATCCCATCGCCGATAAGTTGCTCGTGTTCTCGGCCCTGCTGCTGTTCTTGGACTTTGGTGCGGTGACCGTGTGGTCCGTGTTCATCATCCTGTTCCGCGAGCTGTTGGTGAGCGCCCTGCGCATGGTCGCGAGTGCGGCCGGTGTGGTCGTTGCCGCCGATAAGCTCGGCAAGTACAAGACGGCGACTACGATGGTTTCCATCTGCGGCTACCTGTGCGTCTTTGCGATGGCCGGCTTGCACCTTGCCCCGGTGGCTCTGACGCTCGGTATCTACTCGGTGTCACGCTTCCTGTACGCCGTGGCCGTTGTCTTGACCGTTATCTCGGGCGCTCAGTACTTCTGGAACTGCCGTAAGATCGTCTTTTCGGTCTAGGTCCTGGTAGGCATGACGGAATCATTTGAGCAAATTGCCGCGCACAATGAAGATCTTGCACGCGATATTGTCGAGCGTGCAAGCGTACGTGGTGCGACGGTTTCGACGGCTGAATCTCTGACGGCGGGTATGATCGCCTCGACGATTGCCGATATCCCCGGTGCCTCGGCAGTGCTTCGTGGCGGTGCGGTGACGTACTGCGACGAGATTAAGCATCGCGTGCTCGGCGTTGAGCAGGAGACGCTCGACCGCTATACCGCGGTGTCGTACCAGACGGCGCGGGAGATGGCTACCGGTTCGCTGGAGCTGTACCAGAGCGATATTGCCGTGAGCGCGACGGGCTATGCCGGCCCCGGTGGAGGTACCGAGGACGATCCGGCTGGAACCTTTTATATTGGCTGGGCGTATCGCTCGGCCGATGGGGGAGCGCCGGTCGTGGACTCCATTCGTTGTCACCATGAGGGCGATCGTTCATGCGTCCGTGCCCATGCGGTCGCTGAGGCACTGGGTCGCATTGTCTACTTGCTCGATTCTATGGAATAGACGTGTTTTAAGGGGCCTCCGGGCCCCTTAATTGTGGAGATAGGGACCTCTGGCGAATTTGCTCTTTGTGCAGGTAGTTGGCGTATTCATGTTTGTCTTGCCTTGCTTGGCTCGTCTGCGGTCAAGTTTTTGGTCAGTTTTTGGTCGGCGTTTGGTTGGGTTTTGGAAAGGTCGGCTTCATATGATTTATCTGAACGGTTGACCACGAACAGCCGTTCGTTTATTATCGATGCAGGTTGTTAAGAGGAGGGCTATTCATGGCCAAGAATTCAGGTCCCGTACGTACCGTTCATGCTCGCACGACGGGTAAAGAGCGCGATGAGATGATCGCCACCACCAAGGCCGAGATCGAGAAGAAATTCGGCCAGGGTTCCATCATGAGGTACGGCGACGGTGGTCCCGAGCTCGAGGTCGAGGCCATTCCCACGGGCGCCCTGGCCCTCGATGCCGCTCTGGGCATCGGCGGCGTGCCGCGCGGCCGTATCGTCGAGATTTACGGTCCCGAGTCCTCCGGTAAGACAACGCTTTCGCTCGAGATTTTGGCAGAGGCCCAGGCTATGGGCGGTGTCGTGGCATTTATCGATGCCGAGCACGCGCTCGACCCAACGTATGCCGCGCGTATCGGCGTGGACATCGATGAGGTCCTCATTTCCCAGCCCGATACGGGTGAGCAGGCGCTCGAGATCGTCGACATGCTCGTGCGCTCTGGCGCCATCGACGCCATCGTCGTCGACTCTGTCGCCGCTTTGACTCCGCGTGCCGAGATCGAGGGAGAGATCGGCGATACTACGGTCGGCCTTCAAGCCCGTCTGATGAGCCAGGCGCTCCGTAAGCTCGCCGGCTCGCTCGCCAAATCTAAAACGACCTGCATCTTCATTAACCAGCTGCGCGAGAAGATCGGCGTCATGTTCGGCAACCCCGAGACTACGACGGGCGGCCGCGCCCTCAAGTTCTTCTCGTCGGTGCGCATCGATATTCGTCGCATCGACAGCATTAAGCTTAAGGACGAGGTCATCGGCAATCGTGTGCGTGCCAAGGTCGTTAAGAACAAGGTGGCCGCTCCGTTCCGCTCGGCCGAGTTCGACATCATGTACGGCACGGGCATCTCTAAGGAGGGCTCGATTCTGGACATGGCCGTCGAGTGCGGTATCTGCAAAAAGATGGGCTCTTGGTTTGCTTACGGTGAGGACAAGCTCGGTAATGGTCGCGAGGCCGCCAAGGCCTTCCTGCGCGAACACCCCGATTGTGCTGACGAGATCGAGCATAAGGTTCGTCTCGCCTGCGGCCTTGAATTCGATGACGATGCTCCGTCTGAGGTCGAGCTGACCGATCAGCCCGAAACTGAGGAGTTCGATGAGCTTTACGCCATCGATGGCTCCGCGATGCTCGATGATGACGACGAGTAGCGGATGCCCTCATGTCGTATACGGTGACCGAGGCCACGGTCGTCTTTCCCGATAAGAAGGCGGCCTCCTCGTTCTCGAGTGGGTATGCATCAAAAAAGCCTTGTGCACATATCGACTGTGAGCTCGAGGGCGGTTTTGAAAGATCCATCTGGATTCCTGTTCGTGTCGCGCGCCTGTTCCTTAAAAATCGCCCCGATCTTCCCTGCGATTTGGATGAGTTTCGCGAAGCAGTGCAGCTCATTGAGCGTAAATGCGCGCTTACCATGGTGACTGAGATGCTGTCGCGCCGCGACCATGCCACGGGCGAGGTCCGTGACAAGCTGGCTCGTTACGGATTTCGCCAGCCTGCAATCGATTTCGCCGTCCAGCGTGCCACTGAGTATCGCTTTTTAGATGAGAACCGCTTTTGTTCGTACTTTATCGAGGAACGCAAACGACGCGGCTGGGGACAGCGCAAGATTGAGACCGAGCTCAAGCGCCGCCATGTCGTACTCGATGATATCCCCGGCTATCCCGAGGATTATTTTGCCGTGGAGGACGACTTGGCTCGCGCATCGGCTTTGCTCGCGAAGCGTCGTGTTCCCGAGACGCGTGGATTCGAAAAGCTCGTCCGTTTTTTGATGGGCAAGGGCTTTTCGTACCACATCGCCGCCGATGCCGTTAAGGCGCGTCTCGATGCCGAACGTGAGGAATGTGCAGTTTAGACACATGTGTTTTGCATACTTGCCGTTCACAGCGTTTTAGCCGCCGTACTGGGTCCATTTATTTGACAGTTGTTGCGGTTCAACGTACGATAAACACTGTCATTTGCTTTGTGATATGTGCTCATCTTTGATGAGTTTGTTTATATGTTTATCTGTATCCGACCCGCATAAGCTGCGCCCATATTACTCAAATGTCGCGAGCCGTTCGCAAGGACGGTTCGCTTTGTTGTGTAACGAATCCATAAAAAGGAGTGAGCATGCCTATCATCGCAGCGCTCGTTGGCATCGTTTTGGGTGCCATCGCCGCCATTGCCTACATGCGCACCGCCAAGCAGGGTAGTCTTCACGAGGCCGACGAAAAGATCCAGTCGGCACACGCACAGGCTGAGTCCCTGATCGGTGATGCTAAGCGTCAGGCCGAGACCCTCAAAAAAGAGGCTCTGCTCGAGGCTAAAGAGGAGATCATCAAGAACAAGCAGGCCGCTGAGGCCGAGGATAAGCAGCGTAAGAACGAGATTCGTACGCTCGAGAACCGCGTGATGCAGCGCGAGGAGTCTCTCGATCGCCGCAACGATGCCCTCGACAAGCGTGAGCATCAGCTGTCCAGCCAGGCTGGTCAGGTCGAGAAGCGCTCCCGTGAGCTTGAGGAGCTTTGCGCCAAGCAGACCTCGGAGCTCGAGCGCATCGCCGACCTGACCCGCGAGGATGCTCACAAGGAACTCCTCGACAAGGTTCGTGGCGAGGTTACCCACGAGGCCGCTACGATCATCCGTGAGTCCGAGCAGCAGGTTCGCGCCGAGTGCCACAAGACCGCCCAGGAGATCTTGTCCCTGGCGATTCAGCGCTGTGCCGCCGATCACACCGCCGAGGTCACCGTTACCTCCGTGCATATTCCGTCTGACGACCTGAAGGGTCGCATCATCGGCCGCGAGGGTCGCAATATCCGCACCTTCGAGCAGGTTTCCGGCGTCAACCTCGTGATCGATGATACGCCCGAGACCGTCGTGCTTTCGAGCTTCGATCCGGTCCGTCGCGAGACCGCCCGCGTCGCCCTCGAGAACCTTATTGCTGACGGCCGCATTCATCCTGCCCGTATCGAGGAGATGTATCACAAGGCCGCCGACTTGGTTCAACAGCGCGTGCGCGAGGCTGGCGAACAGGCTGCCTTCGATACCGGTATCCACGATCTGCACCCCGAGATCGTTAAGACCCTTGGTGCTCTGCGCTACCGCACCTCGTTTGGTCAGAACGTGCTCCAGCACTCCCTCGAGGTTTCCGACCTGTGCGGCGTGATGGCTTCCGAGCTTGGCCTGGACGTTGTGACCGCCAAGCGCGCCGGCCTGCTGCACGATCTTGGCAAGGCTATCGACCATGACGTCGAGGGTCCGCATGCCGTTATCGGCGCCGAGCTCGCCCGTCGCTATGGCGAGAAGCCCGTTATCGTTCACGCTATCGAGGCCCATCACGCCGACGTCGACCCTAACACGGTGCTCGATGTTCTGGTCCAGGCTGCCGATGCCGTTTCTGCCTCTCGCCCCGGTGCCCGTCGCGAATCGGCCGAGAATTACATCAAACGCCTTGAGAAGCTCGAGGAGATCGCCAATTCCCATGACGGCGTCGAGCGTACCTATGCCATGCAGGCTGGTCGCGAGGTCCACGTCATGGTTCAGCCGGACAAGATTTCCGATGCTCAGTCCACGGTCTTGGCTCATGACATCGCCCATCAAATCGAGGAAGAGATGGAGTATCCCGGTCAGGTGCGCGTCGTCGTGATTCGCGAGAGTCGCGCTGTCGATATCGCTAAATAACATGAACGACGCGAACGAGCTCATCTCATTTATCGCGTCGATGTCGGGGGAGGGCAACCTTCGCGTCGAGGAGAACCTTGGCGAGGGGTATGTCCGCCTCCGCGTTTCGGAGGCCGAGCGGCGCCAGGCAAAGCACGACATTCAGCATGTCGAGGATATTGTCATCGAAATGCTGCGCAACGCTCGCGATGCCGGCGCCGACAAGGTCTATCTCGCCACGACCAAGGAAGATGGCGTCCGTACGCTCGTCTTTCTGGATAACGGGTCGGGCGTGCCGCAGGATATGCAGGAGCGCATCTTCGATGCCCGCGTTACCTCCAAGCTCGAGAGCATGAAGATGGATCGCTGGGGCGTTCACGGTCGAGGCATGGCATTGTTCTCGATTAAGCAAAACACCGACGAGGCACGCGTTGTCGCGTCGGATGTTGATCTTGGCTCGGTCTTTAAGGTGAGCGTCGCTACCGACCGACTTGGCGAGCGCGCCGATCAGTCCAGCTGGCCTCAGGCCGTGAAGGACGAGGCCGGTCACTATGTCTGCGCCCGCGGCCCTCACAACATCATTCGCGCCGCCTGTGAGTTTGCCCTCGAGGAGCTGCGCGCCTGTGATGTCTATCTGGGGTCTCCGTCCGAGATCGCCGCGACGCTGCATGCACAGGCCTCCAGCCGTCTCGATGCTTCCCGTCTTTTGTTTATCGATGACGAAGCCGAGCTTCCCGTGGTGGATCGTCTGGGTCTTGCTTCGGATGCAGAGGACTTTATCCGTATCTGTTCGGGTTTGGGCCTTGAGATGTCCGAGCGTACGGCGCATCGTATCTTGGCGGGCCAGATTAAGCCCGTTCGCGGTGTGACCGCACGCCTGCTTCGCGAGCGCGATTCATCTTCACATGCGTCTGCTCCGGTTGATCTTGCTAAAGATCGTCGCGGGCTGCGTATTGCCAAGGACGACATGGCGCAGTTCTCGCGAGCCGTGGAGCGCGACTTTAACGATCTTGCATCGCGGTACTATCTCAACCTTTGCGGCGACCCCAAGATTCGTGTTTCACGTGATCGCATCACTGTGACGTTCGATCTTGCCAAAGAGGAATAGCATCTTTACCGAGTCCGTTCGCTACGTTACAGTTATTGCAGTTAAAACGTACTTTTAAACGCAGGAGTTTCTTCATGGATTGCCTGAAGGTATCAAGCAAATCATCGCCCGCGTCCGTTGCCGGCGCCATTGCCGGCATGGTCAAAGATGGTGTTCCCGTCAATATTCAGTGTGTCGGCGCGGGTGCCGTCAATCAGGCCATTAAGGCTGTGGCCATTGCACGCGGATTTTTGATTCCGACCGGGTTTGATATTTCCTGCGCGCCGGTGTTCTCCGACATCCTCATCAACGGGGAGTCGCGCACGGCCATCCGTCTTTCTATTTACGTTCATCAGATTAATCGAGCCGCTATGGATAACGTTGTGATGGACGACGTTAAGCCTGTGGCATAGATTGTTTACTCTTTGCCCGCGCTCTTTGATTCCGCCTATTCCACCTCGTTAGGACTTATACACATGGACCAGGGTTCCGTACGCGATATTCTTGCCGGTAAAACCTACTTCATCCGCACCTTTGGCTGCCAGATGAATCAGCACGACTCCGAGCGCGTGAGTGGCCTGCTCGACTCGTATGGCTGCCTTATGGCGCTCGATCCGGAGCATGCTGACATTGTCGTGTTCATGACGTGCTGCGTTCGAGAGGCCGCTGACACCCGTCTGTACGGTCAGTGCAACTCTTGTAAGAGCCTCCCGCCTTCGCCCTCGGGTAAGCGCGTGGTCGCCGTGGGCGGTTGCATCGCGCAGCGCGACGGCGAGGGCCTGCTCACGAATGTCGATAACGTCAATGTCATCTTTGGTACGCATTCTATCGCGCATGTTGCCGAGCTCGTTGCCGAGGCATTCTTGGACGGCAAACGTCATATTCGCACCAACGAGCACGAGGACACGGATGCTATGAGCATGCCGTGGCATCGTGAGACTCAGTATCATGCCTGGGTCCCCATTATGACGGGCTGTAATAACTTCTGCACCTATTGCATCGTGCCGTATGTGCGCGGTCGCGAAAAGAGCCGTCCTTTCGAGGAGATTGTCGACGAGGTAACCGGTCTAGTACGACAGGGCGTGCGTGAGGTCACGCTGCTGGGTCAAAACGTCAACTCCTATGGTCGCGACCTGTTTGGCAAGCCGCGCTTTGCCGACCTGTTGCGTGCCGTGGGCGATACGGGTGTGGAGCGTATCTTCTTTACTTCCTCGCATCCCAAGGACCTGCTGCCCGAGACTATCGACGCTATGGCCGAGACGCCTGCCGTCATGCCGCAGTTGCACCTGGCAGTTCAATCGGGCTCGACGCGCATCCTCAAGGAAATGAACCGTCGCTATACGCGCGAGGATTATCTGGGCCTGGTCGATCGCATCCGCAATCGCATGCCCGATATCGCGCTTTCGACCGATATCATCGTGGGCTTCCCCGGAGAGACCGAGGAAGACTTTGAGCAAACGCTCTCGCTTGCCGAGACGGTCCGTTATGCTCAGGCCTATACGTTTATCTATTCCAAGCGCGCCGGTACTCCGGCAGCCGAGATTGACGATCCCACGCCGCATGAGGTGATTCTTGAGCGCTTCAACCGTCTGGTGAAGGTTATCGAGACCACTGCGCACGAGTATAACCAGGGTGAGCTTCACACCGTCGTGCCGGCGCTTATTGAGGGTACGAGCAAAAAGAATGACGCGGTGCTGCTGGGCAAGAGTCCTAAGAATCAGACTGTTCATGCACCGATTCCCGAGGGCTACAGCATCGATCAGCTTGTTGGCAAGATTGTTGATGTTGACGTTGACGTTGCCAAGACCTGGTATTTGTCCGGCTCCGTTGTGGGCGAGCCGCGCTAATGGTTTCTCCCAGGGCAAGCCTTTCTGCCGTTGCGATTGTCGGTCCGACCGCGGTTGGTAAAAGTGATGTCGCAGATCGTTTAGCGGCTCGTCTTTCGTCCGAAGTGCTGTCGTGTGACGCGATGCAAATCTATCGAGGCATGGATATCGGCACTGCCAAGATGGCACCAGAGGAATGCACGGCGCCTCTACGCCTGGTCGATATTGTTGAACCGGGCGTTGCATATTCTGCAGCGTTGTATCAGGCAGACGCTCGTGTACATATTGAGCGCTTGCTGGGCGAGGGCCGCCTACCGGTGTTTTGCGGGGGTACGGGCTTGTATCTCAAGGCCGCCCTGGATGAGATGGATTTTCCCTCGGGCGAGCTTGAGGACGATCGCCGCGCGGGGTATCAGGAGCTTGCCGTACGCATTGGCGAGGAAGCGCTGCATGCGCTGCTTGCCGAGCGTGACCCCGAGTCCGCTGCGGTCATCCACCCTCATAATGTCCGCCGCGTGATTCGCGCGCTCGAAATGCACGATGATGGTGTGTCCTACGCGCAGCAAAAGTCGCAGTTTAGTGTTCCGCGCGAGCATTATCACGCTCTGTGGTTTGGATTGATGCGTAATCGCGAGGCGCTTTACGAGCGAATTAACCTACGCGTCGATCTGATGTTTGAGCAGGGTCTTGTTGATGAGGTCCGTGGTCTTATGGACCAGGGGCTGAGAGATGCCCTGACTTCGATGCAAGCGATTGGCTATAAAGAGATCATCGATGCCTTTGACGGCGTGATTTCTATGGATGAAGCTCGCGAACTCATCAAGATACGTTCGCGTCGTTATGCCAAGCGTCAGCTTTCGTGGTTTAAACGCGATGACCGCATCGTGTGGTTCGACATGGACGAGTTTACGATCGATGAGGTCGTTGAGGATATCCTTCATCGTATCGCGGCGGCCTAATGGCTCGATTTCCCCTCGTTCCCACAGCGCCTGAGCCTGAACGTGCCGTTCTTGTCGGAGTTGAGTGGCGCGATAACGTCTGGCCGCTCGACCGTTCGCTTGACGAGCTTGAGCGCCTGGCCCATACGGCTGGCGCACAGTGCGTGGCACGTTTGTCACAGCGTCTGGTTAAGCCGTATCCAAAATCGTTTATTGGCTCCGGTAAGGTTGAGGAGCTTTGCGGGCTCGTGCATCGTATGGATGCCGATGTTGTTATCTTCGACGACGATTTAACGCCCTCGCAGCAGTCGTATCTTGAGAAAGCCGTGGGCGAACCGGTTAAGATCATCGATCGCACGGCGTTGATTCTCGATATCTTTGGCCTGCACGCTCAGACCCGTGAGGGCCGCCTGCAGGTGCAGCTAGCCCAATTGCAGTATCTGTTGCCCCGCTTGCGCGGTATGTGGAGCCATCTTGCCAAGGAGCAGACACGCGGTGGCATTGGCTCGCGCTTTGGCCAGGGCGAAAGCCAGCTCGAGGTTGACCGACGTTTGATTCGCAACAAGATTGCCGCGCTTCGTCGTGAGCTTAAGCAGGTCGAACAGCGCCGCGATGTCCAGTCAAAGAGTCGTATCGAGTCGCCGGCGTTTCGCGTTGCCCTAGCCGGTTATACCAATGCCGGTAAGTCGACGTTGCTCAATCGCCTGACCGGGTCCACGGTGCTTTCTCAGGACAAATTGTTCGCCACGCTCGATCCGACGACGCGCTCGTATCGCTTGCCCGGTGGTCGTGGTATGACCATTACCGATACCGTTGGCTTTATTCAAAAGCTACCGCATGGTCTCGTTGATGCCTTTAAGTCCACGCTGTCTGAGGTCCTTGGTGCCGACCTGATCCTTAAAGTTGTGGATGCCTCTGACGAGGACTACGAGCGCCAGCTCGAGGCAGTCGATCGCGTTCTTGACGAGATCGGTGCCGGCGAGCGTTTGACGCTTACGGTGTTCAATAAAATCGACCTACTTGATAGCGTCGATCGATTGAGTTTCCATCGTCGCTATCCCGAGGCCGTGCTGTTCTCGGCCCAGACGGGCGAGGGACTCGACGATCTCGTTGACCGTATTGCGCGTGAGGCAGCTGCCACCGATGTGTTGCTTTCTGCCGATATCCCGTATCGCGAGGGCGCCCTCATCACGCTGGTGCATGAGCAGGGAACCCTTCTGCATGAGGAATATCTTGAGGACGGCGTTCGCATTGTGGCGAAGTTGCCGGCCCGAATCGCGCCGCGACTTGAGCGCTATCGTACGGAATAAACGAGTTCTAGTACGCCTAGAATGACTGGCTGATGGAGCAGGTAGAACGGTAAGGCATGCCGACCGAGGACTGCGAGTGCCGGGATGGGATTGGCGTATGCCCACGCTGGCGTTTCGAGGCTTGACGCTCGTGCTGTCTGGGCAGCAAAAAAGCCGGTAAGGTACATAAAGACAAACGGAATGAGCGGATAGTAGTCTCCCGAAACAAAACCCGGACCCGGGAATCCTAGCCATGCCAGGTAGGGGAGTGGGTAGACCGCCTTTGGAATGCCCCAGGTTAGGGCAAAAAGAACAAGGCACGCTGCGATGCCCCACGAGCTCGGTATTTTTTGGAGTAACGGACGGGTGAGTGCAACCACCGCGGTGCACGCCGCCATGCAATAAATGATGCCAAAGTTTACCGAATCGTCGACTGATACCAGTGTTGTTGCAATCCATACGATTAAGGCTGCGGCTGCGTATTTGAGGGTGCGCTTAACGTTATTACGCGAGAGCGTGCACATCCAACCGGCGATAAACAAAAATACCCAGCTGATACTAGCGCGCCAGATATCCTGGAATACCGTTTCGGTAAACCATGGCATTTCCCATCCATATAGGTAGGCCAAATCGTAGCAGGCGTGAAAACCTGCCATCGACAGCATCGTAAACCCGCGGACGGTATCAAATACGGTGATGCGTTTTTGCATTACGAGAACCGGCGCATTAAGCCGACAACCTTACCCAAAATAACGGGATTCGTCGCATAGATGGGCTCCATGGTGTCGTTCTCGGGCTGCAAGCGCACGCGCCCCTGCTCCTTGTAGAACGTCTTGACGGTCGCCGAGCCATCGATCATGGCCACGACGATTTCGCCGTTCATGGCGCTCTTTTGCTCACGGACGATGATGTAGTCACCGTTGTAGATGCCGACATTGATCATTGAGCTGCCGTGCACTTCAAGGATAAAGGAGCCCTGGTCCGTGGCGATTTCGGTCGGGATGGTAAAGGTGTCCTCGATATTTTGCTCGGCCAGAATGGGAATCCCAGCCGCGACTCGACCGACGAGCGGCAGCGAGACCGTTCCGCGGGGCGCTGTGGGTTCATCGGATTTGGAAATCGAAACAGAGGATCCGTCCTCATCAAAGAGCTCTAGGGCGCGAGGCTTGGTGGCATCGCGCTTGAGCAGCCCTCGAGCCTCCAGGGCAGAGAGATGAGCATGCACCGTGCTGGGGGAGGAGAGGCCTACGGCCGATGCCATCTCGCGCACACTGGGCGGATAGCCCTTCTCCTGCTGATATTCCTTGATGAAGTCGTAAATCTGCTGCTGACGCTTGGTAATTTTGCGAGCCATCAGGGGATCCTCTCTGCCAATGTCAAACAAATGTTCGATTTTTGCTTGACAGGAACAACTGTTCGAAGATAATAATAACCGAACATTCGTTCTCGCGCTAGACATTTTTGTCCGCGCGGCTTGATAAAACTGTTCTCAGCAAAACACGCGAGAGGAGAACATGATGAACGCAACGGATATGGTCCAGGGAAACCTCGCCCTTAAGCTCGAGACGCCTGCGGAACCCACTTTTACGGTTGTTCAGGGTGGCCGCTCCGGCTTTCAGCCTTTGACCGTAAAGCCTGCTCGCAATCAGCAGGCTGTAGTCGCGCCGGGCCGCGTTGCCCTCAAGGTTCCGACGATTGTCGCCGTTGCCGTTGCGCTTACGCTCTTCTTTGTCCTCGCTACGTCGGTCTTTAGCGCTCGTCACGCCGCGTATGCCGAGTCCGTTTCCAACGTTACCTACGAGACCGTTCGCGTTCAGCCTGGTGATTCTCTTTGGTCGCTTGCCGAGGAATATCCAATCGAAGGCCTTTCCACGCAAGAGACTTCCGACATGATCCGTAACGTCAATCATCTGGAGCATGGTTCGCTCGCCTCCGGTGCGCATCTTAAGATTCCTGCTCGTTCGTAATCATTATCGCGCTGCGCATGGTACCCTTGTTATCGTTTAAGAGGAGGTACCATGCGCTGTCCCAAATGCGGCAAGGCACATACCCGCGTCGTTGATTCCCGTATGCAGGAGTCAAATAACACCATTAAGCGCCGTCGCGAATGTTGCTCGTGTAACTACCGCTTTACAACGTTCGAGCGATGCGAAGACCCAATTGAGGTCATTAAGTCGGACGGAACCGAGCAGCGGTTCGATCGCAATAAGCTGCTCGTCGGCTTGATGCGCGCCACCATCAAGCGTGATATCGACACTAAGAAGCTCAATGAGATTATCGATGACATCGAGGTCGAGCTGCGCTCTCGCACGCTGACGGCCGTCACGTCCCATGAGTTGGGTGACATGGTGCTCAAGCGCTTGGCCAAGATCGACAAGGTGGCCTACATCCGTTTTGCCTCGGTCTACCGCGATTTCAAAGACGTCGATGAGTTTCTGCAAGAGCTCGACAAGCTAAGGTGATTCCATGTCCAACATTACCCTCAACATAAAGCGTCTCGATCCCACCGTCGAGCTTCCCAAATACGCCCATCCCACCGATGCCGGTTTGGATCTGCGCTCCAACGAGGACTGCGTCCTGAGGCCCTTCGAACGTCGTCTGGTCTCTACTGGGCTGGCCATCGCCCTGCCCGACGGTTACGCCGGCTTCGTCCAGCCCCGCAGCGGCTTGGCCATCAAGCAGGGCCTGTCTATAGTCAATACGCCGGGCCTCATCGACGCCCACTACCGAGGAGAACTCAAGGTTATCCTCATCAACCTGGATCCCTCCAACAACATTCAAATCAACAAAGGCGACCGCATAGCCCAACTCGTCATCCAAGAAGTCCCCATGGTCAACCTCGTAGAAGTAGAAGAACTAGACGAAACCGACCGAGGCAACGGAGGCTTCGGCTCCAGCGGCGTCGCCTAGGGGCGCTCGTATCCCTCCCGCCCGGGGCTTACCTATATCATTCCATGCTCAAACATTCTCGCGTCGCTTCGCTCGCTGCGAAACTGCGCGTGGAACGATATAGGTAAGCCCCGGGCGGGTGGTTACTCGCTTGAAACAATATTTACTTTTCTAGTAAGTCGATGCGATAAAGGGACGCCTCCTTTGTCGCATCGACTTACTGTATTTATATTATCTGGTTCCCCTTTGCAGATTCTACTGGTGGGGAATCTGGTATAGCCGCTAGTACGTTAACGCAGCTTACCTGTTGGAGGCCCCTATATATCGTCCCACGCGCAGTTTCGCAGCGCAGCGAGAATGTTTGAGCATGGGATGATATATAGGGGCCTCCCACAGGTAAGCGGACAGACCAATGCTAGCGGATGTGCGCTGGCTTATCGCCCCAGTAGAAGCGGCAGAAGGCTCGTTTGCGCTTTTGGGGTTTGCCTACGAGTTCCATGGTGGCGACGGCGATGTCTTCGGCTGCGTGGGGGCGGCGTAGTACTTCGCCGTTGATGAGCAGTGCCTTGAGTGATTCGGGATGGTCGTGCAGGTGGCGTAGGGTTACGATGAGCTCTCGTGCCGTGGTGACGTGCATGCTGGCGCCCATGCCGGTAAGCATGGTGGTGTTGGCCTTTTCCTGGCCATAGGACTTGCCCAGCAGGATCATCGGCAGATGTGCGCATAGGCACTCGGTGACCGTGAGCCCGCCCGATTTGAGGATTGCCAGGTCGCAGCCGTGCATGAGGGCCGCCATGTCGTCGACATAGTCCAACACCGTGACGTTCTCGAGCTTCATGGCGTCGAAGAGCGTCTTCAGCCGGGTGGCATACTCTACGTCTTTGCCGGGCAAAAAGACAAAGTGCATGTCTTCGAAGCCGCGCAGGAAGGGGAGTGTGTGGTCCATCGCCGCGCGAAAGCGGACGTAAGGCTGAGGCAAGCTGGCACCGGCCATTACCAGC
Organism: uncultured Collinsella sp.; assembly: GCA_900543615.1. Lineage (GTDB taxonomy): Bacteria > Actinomycetota > Coriobacteriia > Coriobacteriales > Coriobacteriaceae > Collinsella. The sequence continues at coordinate 22,258 of UQSC01000011.1, forward strand.
ACGACGGTCTTGTCGATGGGGAGGTTGAACTTGGCTAGCTCTTCCTCGCGATCGTAATCCGTGTCGAATCCGGCGCGAATAGGAATGCCGGTAATGCGAATCTTTGCCTCGGGCACCTTGCGCGGACGCAGCGTTTCGGCCATAAATTCGTTGGCAACACAGAAGAGGTCGGTGTCCTTGTGGGGCCACCAGCCCTCGACTTCGTAGTCGGTCGGGACGCAGATGACCGGATAATCGATACCCGTGATTACGCGCGCGCCCACGGCAACATTGGCTGCCGTGATGTGTGTTGCGACCACGGCTATGGGCCTGCGGCTACGAATATAGTCGTTGAAGGCGGGGAACATAATTCGCGACCATGCCGTGCCGCCACCCCAGAGAAGATGTCCCGTAAGCGTGTATCGCCAGGTCAGGTCATAAATTGGGCGCGTGGCTCCCGTAAAAGAAGCCGCGGTCTTATTGCCGTCGAATTTAATACGTCCAAAATCAAGGATATCGAGTACTTCAATCTCAACATCCTCGGGGATGCCATTGGTGCCGCGGATGAGGTCGAATGCTTGCGCAATCGCATTTGCGGCGGCTTTGTGGCCCGAGCCGACCGAGGCGTGCACGATGGTCACGAGAGGCTTTTGCTGAGCCAAGAGCGTGGTTTGCTTCGATTGGGGAGTGCTGTGCGTGAGCAGGGGAGCGTCGTCGCTCGTCTGCGTCTGATCCATCGATAACTCCCCTTCGACGTTGTAACACGGATTTATCATTGTAGTGCATGAGTGTCACGTTCACGTAAATTTGGGTATGAGCGCAAAGAACGACAACGTTTCGATGAGAGGACTCTTCATGACTACCGATCAGACAATCGATGTTGCGATTATCGGCGGCGGCCCTGCGGGCTATGCTGCCGCCATTTATGCGGCGCGCGCCAACCTGACGACGACTGTCTTTGAGCAGGGCATGTCTGGCGGACAGATCGCCACATCCAACGAGATTGAGAATTATCCTGGCATTCCGCTGCTGAGCGGTGTTGAACTTGGTGAGCGATTCCAACAGCATGCTGAAGGCCTGGGGGCTCAGGTTGAATGGAGTATGGTGACAGGTGTCGATTACGATTCCGCTGCGGTTCAATTTACCATCCATCATGATATGGGCGACACAGCGGCCAAGAGCGTCATTGCGTGCATGGGCGCCACGCCACGTACTGCGGGTTTTGTCGGCGAGGACACGTATCGCGGTCGTGGCGTTTCGTATTGCGCGACGTGTGACGGTATGTTCTTCCGTGGCAAGCAGGTCTTTGTTATCGGAGGCGGCAATGCTGCCTGTGAGGAAGCCCTGTTCTTGTCAGAAATCGCCAGCAGCGTGACCATCGTCTTGCGTCGCGATCAGTTCCGTGCACCTGATGGTGTTGTTCAGAAAGTACTCGAAAAGGACAATATTACAGTTAGGTACCAAACTAGTATTGTTGAACTTTCTGGTGAAGCGATGCCAACGACGATCGCCTTTAAGGACAATGCATCCGGGGAAATTCATTCCGAGTCATTTGAGCCTGGCTCGTTTGGCATTTTTGTCTTTGCCGGCACGCAACCCCATACCGAGCTTGTTGAGCATCTCGTCGATTTGGCGCCTGATGGCGGCATTCTAACTGATGAATCTATGGCGACCCGCACGCCAGGTCTATTTGCCGCTGGCGATATCCGTTCCAAGCGTTTACGCCAGGTTGTGACCGCCGTTTCTGATGGAGCCATAGCGGCAACCAGCGCATACGCGTTTCTCCGCGAATAAGTACGATAATATATATTATGTAAGGTTGCTATCTTCAAAACAAGGTGGTTGGACGGTGCATCAATGTGCTGTCCAACCACTTTTACTTTCCTGCTATATAGTATGCAAAACTAGATAACCTAGAATACAATATAGCTAATGAACGGAGGATCCTTATGAACTACGCCAAACGCGTTATCCCGATGTCCGATTCGTCGGTCAGCATTAAGCCTGAGGATATTCAGCCCACTGTGCTGCCCGATGCATTTATTCAGTCCGATATCGTGCGCAAACTCAATACGTTGAGTCTGCCGCGCTATGACCAGTTGCCCAATGTGACGCTCTACCGCGACCAGGTCATTGAGTATGTTGCGCTGTGGATGGAGCCGCTGTCCATTTGCGTTGAGCAGCCTGTCATTACGCCATCGATGATTAATAACTACGTGAAGGTCGGCCTGGTGCCTGCTCCGGTCAAAAAGCAATATGGCCGCGAGCAGATTGCCCGCCTGATCGCTATCTGCATCTTTAAACAGGTGCTACCTATTGCTGCTGTGCAGGCACTCTTTAACATTCAGCGTTTGAGCTACGATGCCCCGACGGCCTTCGATTATGTGGTCGATCAGCTCGAGGCATCGATTCGTTCGGCGTTTTCCGTCGAGCAGACGCCGGTTCCCGATACGGCGCATCAGGTAACGCGTGAGTCGCTGCTTGTGCGCAGCGCGGTATCGTCCTTCGTTTCGAAGGCGTACCTGATGAGCTATCTCAAGTTCAACGGGTTTAATAGCTAGTCGACGTATAAAACGGGCGGGATAAAGAGGCATCTGTCGCTTTATCCCGCCCGTATTTTTGCTTGGTTGGACTTTATTTGCCCGAAGCTACGCCCATGCCATAGCCGATGATGAGGCCGTGCATCTCGGCGTAATAGGAATCCAGGCCATTGCAGGGCATAATGATGGTCTTGGAGTCGGGCCAATGCTCAATAATGCGATTGGCCAGCGCCTGGGCGCTCGATACGTTTTCCACATGGTCGATGACGACCTCACCGCCCGTAAAGCCCTCGGCTTCCATGGTGTCGATGATCTTGTTGAGCATCTTCTTTTCGCCACGCGTGTGCCCGACGAGTTCGATTTTACCGGCCTCACTCGCCGTGCCCAAAATGCGGATATTGAGCTTGTTGGCAATGACGCCGGCTGCCTTAGGGATACGTCCGGCTTTGGCGAGGTTTTCGTAATTGCACAAACTGAAGAGGATTTTGCTGTTCTGTTCAAGACTATCGAAGTATGCGCAAGCATCCTCGAATGAGACATCCGGGTTGCTTGCAAGATAGCGGTCGAACAGCAGGAAAATGAGGTCCATTTTGCCGCCAGCTGCGCGTGAATTGACTAGATGAATCTGTCGGTCCGGTTCCTCGGCAAGAACCATATCGCGAGCCGTGGCTGCCGCGTTGTAGCTGCCCGACACGCCCTCAGAGATCGGCATGCAGATGGTCTTGTCTGCCAATTTGAAGAGCTCGGCCCACTCTCCTACGCTGGGACAAGCGCTCGAAGAAGCGTTCGTCTCCGCCTGAACAGCGCAGTTGAGCTCATGAACATCGAGCGAAAGGTCATCGATGAATTCACGCTCCCCCACTCGAATTTTGAGGGGCGCAAATGCAAAGGTGGTATGGGGCGCGGTCGGTTGCCAATCACGGAGGTTGCAGCTTGAATCGGTGATAAGTGCCCAGCTCATAGAGGGTCCTTTCTAATTGTTCATCAACAATTATAGCCTTCTTGCAAACCGAATGGACGGCTATCTAGTTTTGAATACTAGATAGCCGTCTAAGATGAGAGAGAAAAAAAGAATGGACCTCGCGACTTAAAGCCATGAGGTCCACATCCACACGCTGTGTAAGATGACTTAGTAGCGTACGAAGATGTAGTTATTGTTCATGCCGGCGGCAACGGAGCTGATGATAACACCCGTGTTGTAGTCGGAAGCATGAATCATCTGACCACCACCGATGTAAATGCCGGTGTGGTATGAGTTGACCACAACGTCACCGGGTTGCGGATCGGACACACGCGTCCAGCCCATAAAGGTGCCCGTGGTGCCCAGGCGGCAATAGCGACCAGTGAGGCAATAGCTAACAAAACCAGAGCAATCGAAGCTGTTCGGGCCAATTCCGCCCCAGGAATAGGCGCAACCAAGCTTGCTGTATGCACGCGAGACAACAGAACCGCCATCGACGGACTGGCTCGGAGCGGAAGGCGTCGGAGCCGGAGCAGGCGTGGAGGGCTGTGGCGTCGGAGCAGGTGCCGGCGTAGGAGCCGGAGTGTTGCCGCCCTGGTTGTTGTTATTGCTGGTCTGGCCACCGTTGTTGGTGTTCTCGGTCGTACCGGCAGTCTCGTTGCTCACCGTGGCCTTCTCGGCGGTGCTGGCGTTGATGCCGGCCTGCAGCGCGGCGTTGGCCTCGGCCTCGGCAGCAAGCTCGGCCTGCAGCTGTGAATCCAGGGAGTTCACGACATTCTGGGCCTCAGCCTGCTGGGCGTTGAGCTCGTCGACCTTCTTCTGCGTCGCGGCGACGTTCTTCTCCTGTTCGGTCTGCTTATCGGTGAGCTGCTGCTTAAGGTCCTTGACCTCCTGAATGGTCTGGGCCTGCTTGTCGGACACCTTACCGTAGTAGAAGAGACGGTTGAGCATGTCGCCCAGATCGTCGACGCCCGTCAGAACCTGAAGAAGGCTCAGACCGCCGGTCTTGTACTCACCGGCAACGTAGTTGGAAAGCTTTGCCTGACCTTCGGCAATCTCTTGCTGCTTTTGAGTGATCTCGCCTGCAGTCTGATCAAGCTCCTGCGTCTGTGCGGAGAGTTCTTCATGAATTTGCTGGGTTTGGGTGCCAATCTGCTCGAGCTTCGTACGAGCGGCGGCAAGGTCGGATGCGGTATCGGCGTAGGCAGGAGCCGCGAGGCCCAGGCCCAAAACACAAGCGAGGGTTGCCGTAGCAGCGCAGCGTGCCATGTTTCTGTGCGTATTTGCTGTGCGCATGTAGCTTCCTTTCCGGTATCTAAGGGTAGCGGCTAGTCAACCGTTACCAGGCTAAAGAGCTCAACGTCCTCGTTAGAAGGAGTGAGCTTCTTGCGCGGGTTGAGAAACGCAAGCTCAAGGATACAACCGTAGCCCACAAGCTTTGCGCCCATATCTCGCACCAGTTTACCTGTTGCCTCGACAGTTCCGCCCGTCGCGACCAAGTCGTCCAGAATCAACACGGTATCTTTAGAGCTGATGGCATCGGCATGGATCTCGATAGAGTCGGTGCCATATTCGAGCTCGTAGCTCTCGCTCACCGTCTTGCGCGGCAGTTTGCCCGGCTTACGTGCGGGAACAAAGCCGGCGCCCAGGGCGACGGCCACGGGCACACCGACCATAAAGCCGCGGGCCTCGGGCCCTACGACCTTGGTGATACCCATGCCAGCAAAATGCTCGGCCAGGGCATCCACCATGGCCTTCAGGGCCTCGGGATTTCCAAAGAGCGGCGTGATGTCCTTAAAGACGACTCCGGGCTCGGGATAGTCGGGGATATCGACGATATGAGATTCGAAGTCGTACATGGCGTGACCTTTCATGGATTGCCGGGTGAACGGCGGTTATTTGCCCGTGTTAGCAGACGAGCTATGCGAGGGGACGACGACCTTGGACGGCTGCACGAGCGACTCGTCGTGCGCGGCAACCGCGGGGACGCTTGTCGCATCGCTTTTAGCCTTGGTGGATTCGGAACGCGCGATCTCCTCATCGAGAGCATCGATGTCAGCGTCCTCGACCACGGCGTTGAGCGACTCAAAGACGCGGTTCTTAAGGAGCGCGGTGTGCACACCCTCGGTGAGGTCGTGCAGCTTCTTAAAAGCGCGCTCGAGCTTGGCGTCACGCTCGTCATCAGAGGTATCCATGCCGAGCATGCTCACGAGAACCTGCTCAAACATCGAAGACTCGCGATTTGCCGACGATACGTACTGACGCAGGTTGCGCGGCTCAATGTGGAAGCGCGACAGCTCCGAGCAGTAACGGATAATCGGGAAATCTCGGCCATCGACGAGCTCTCGGTTCTGCGGGCTCTTGATGATGCGGATTAGATCGTTCTCGGCAAGGGAGCGGATAAACGAAATCTCGACGCCGAGCATGTCGGGAATGGTCTCGATGGGATGCAGCTTTTGCTTGGTTTCCTTGGGCTCCGTCTTAAGCGGAACATCGGACAGAAGACCCACCTCGTAAGCCAGAGTGGAAAGGTCCGTTGCGTTTTCCAAGCGCTGCTTAATGACGTTGAGCGGCATATAGCGGGTCTTCTGCAGGTGCAGGATGACCTCGAGACGGTCAACGTCTTCCTTGGAATACTGGCGATACCCCTTAGGCGTACGATGAGGGGTGATGAGCCCCTCATCTTCTAGAAATCTAATTTTTGAGTTCGATAGATCGGGGTATGCGCCTCGAAGAAGGTTGACGACCTGGCCGATACTCAGATAGTTGCGTTCGGCCATTACCTACTCACCGGTTTCGATGCGCTCCGGCGTGCTCTCGTGATAGATGAGCGTGAACGTACCGATCTGGACGGAAGAACCGTCGTGCAGCGGGGCTGCATTGACGATGGCACCGTCGACCCAGGTGCCATTGAGCGAGCCCAAGTCCTCGATGCGAGCGCCGAGGCCCTCACGAATAATGCGTGCGTGGCTGCGCGAGACGGTCATGTCGTTGAGGAAGATACCGTTCGCGGGATCGCGGCCGATGGTGGTCACGTCGTCCTCGAGCTCAAAGGCAGCTCCGGTCTGCGGGCCCTTGACGATGGACAGAACCGGAGCGGTGATCCGCACGTTGGCCATGAGGTCGGGAACGGTGACATCGCTCGAAGGAACACGGAAAACGCAGGTAGCGTCCGCAGTCTTATCGTTCTGAGGTATATTGTTAACCTTGTTGTCCATGACAACCCCTATCTAACGCGGACGTGCCGCAAAGAATGAACCGTACGTAATCATACCCCAATGAATCAGTCTTCGATTTCGGGGTTGAGAAAGTCGGTGTCCTCGTCCTCGGGATGCGCGATGGCCTGTTTAATGGCCGCCCCTCCCTTAATGGAATAGATGACAGCGGTGAGCATGGAGAAGATCACGCCGCCATACACAAAGAAGATGCCGAGGGGCACCGAGCTGCCGTTGAGGCCCGGGAATGCCGTGAACGTGGCAGGCAGCAGATGCCAGCCGTCCACGCCGGGGAACCCAAGCAGCATGAGCGAGAATCCGGTCATGAGCAGCGCTGTGGCAATCTTTCCGGGGAAGACGACATCGATGGGACGACGGTGATAATGGCGCACGATGAGCGTGCCGATGCCCAGGTAGATATCGCGGCCGATAATGAGCACGCAGACCCAGATGGGAAGCTCGCCGCGGACTACCAGGCCCAGCACGCCGGTAAACAGCAGCGCACGGTCGCAGATGGGATCCATGACCTTGCCGAGCCACGAGACCGTTTTGGTCATACGGGCAATCTGACCGTCCATCCAATCGGTGGAAGCCGCGATGGCATAGATGACAATGGCGACGACACGGTTGTTGTCCGTCACAAACAAGTACAGGAAGACGAGCGTGAGGACCAGGCGCGTAAAGGTGATGAAATTGGAGATCGTAAAGATCTTATTCGACGGGTAATCGGAAGTGCCGATAAGCTCCTTTTTGATCTTCTTCTTGATGCCCACAGGACTCCCCCGCTGGTAAACGACAAAACTTTCGATACTATACCCGTTCCTGCGATGTCTATCCAGCGCAAGCATAGAGAGTCCAGACATATGGAGGGCGCTTTTAGGTGGCGGGGGATTTCGCATTCGTGTACATCAACGTCCAAACATGTCGAAAAATGTCGATTTTGGTGGCTGATGTACACGTTTTGATTCGGTGATTACATCGAGCGGGAACATTGTTGCTTTGAGCAAAATAATCATAGTGATTAAAAACAAAAAAGGTAAGGCACTAGGTGCCTGACCTGCAAACTTCTGGTCGGGACGACTGGATTCGAACCAGCGACCCCTTGACCCCCAGACCCCTAATTTTGGCTCTACCTGTGTCTTTTTTATTATAGCACGCGCAAATAGCGCAAGTAGGCCGTTTTCGCATATGTAAATTATCGCAGGTAAGCACAGGTTTCTACATTTCGTTATTATTCGGCTTACAAACTCATGGTGCAGCCGTTGATTCTCTGGTGACTCCGGAGCGCCCAGAATCCACGGCATTTGGGTTTCCGCAGGCAGAATTGCCCATCTGGAATCAAAAAGTGTTTTGGGGAGAATCATGGCAAACGAAAAAGACGACAATAAGAGCTTACGCATATGTGGAAACGGCTCCGTCAGGAAGAACAAGGGGAAATGGCAGGCCATCGTCACCCTCGTTGACGAGGGGTCAGGTGAGCGCACGCAGAGGACGAGGAACACGGGCATCGCGTGCTTCAACGAGGGCACCCGCGGCAAGAAGGCCGCCCTCGACGCGCTCGCGGATTTCAGGCGCGAGATTGAGGCGGAGCTCGCCGAGATCGAGAAGTTGAGGGCGGCGGTCGAGGAACGGCAGGCGAAACTCGAAGCGGACGATTACGCACTTCTCCCCTTGGGCTCCGCGCTCGAGAAATTTATCGACTTCTGCCTGCAAATGAACCGAATTACTCCGACCACCCGCGATGACTACCACTTCAGTGCCCTGCACATCGAGCGCGATGAGCTGGGGACGATTCCCGTGAATGAGGTGACGACCGACGACATCAATGCATGGTCTGCGCGGAGAATTGCGCTTGGGACTGCCCCCGACACGCTCAACAAGGCGTTTAAATTGGGAAAGCGCCTCTATACCGTCCTCATCAAGCGCAGCAACGACACAATTGGGAAAAACCCGTTCGACGGTGCGCTCGCTCCCCGTATCTTGGGGAAACCGCGCAACGCGCTCAGGTCCGACCTCGTGCCGAAGCTCAACTCCATCTGCTCCATGATGCCCGATTCCCGTTTCAAGCGTGCAGTCGTGCTCGCCCTGCACACCGGCATGCGCATCGGCGAGGTCTGCG
>UQSC01000012.1 GCA_900543615.1 uncultured Collinsella sp.
GAGATCAGCCTCGGTCTCGTGGGCTCGGAGATGTGTATAAGAGACAGATCCATGACAGGCGGCTCGAGCTCGGGCTCGGGAGCCGTGTATGCCGACTGCTGCGGGGCAGCGTAGCGAATCGTGCTGTCTGCCGTGGGGCGCTGTGCCGCTGCAGCGAGAAATGCCGCCGTCTCGGACGGATCGCTAGCAGGACGGGGTGCAGGGGCGGCTTTACGCGTCGTCTGCACGATGGGGCGGGTGGCAAAGTCGTTCGCGGGCACGGATGCCGGCGCGGGCGTGGCGGAAGGTGCGGGCTTTGCACTTGTCGGGCGAACCCCGCCGCCCATGAGTTCCTCGGCGGTCCAAGGGCGGTCGCTCATCACGTCGTCGAGGCTCAACGCAAACAGATCGTCTTCGCCCTCGTCAAACGCGCGTTTCGCATGCCTGGCGCCAGAAACGGTGCCTCCGCGGCCGTTGCGTGATGCGTTGCTCGACCCCATCTTGTTCCATCCTTTCGAAATATTCACATTCATCGATTATATGGAACTTGCCTTGCGGCCGACTCTCGGATTCGTGCATTCCAGAACTCGCGCCCAAAAGGGGAGGGGTGCAGGCGCGCTGACTATTTGTCGCCGGCGGCAGCCTTTGCCTCGTTGAGGTAGCTATAGAAGCTGTACTTAGAGATGCCAAAGAACTCGCAGGCGCGTTCGCTCGACTTGGAGATGAGGAAGGCGCCGCGACGGTCGAGGTAGCCAATGGCGCGAATGCGCTCGTCCTTGGTCATAAGGGCTGCAGGCTTGCCCACGTACTGCTCGCACTCGCGCAGCAGATCCTCGAGCAGGTCGCCGATGTTTTTGGTGATGGGCTCGGGCTCGGTGTATCCCTTGTCGCCTGTGCCGGTGAGCGCGTCGAGCGAACGCTCAAAAGCCTTCATGAGCGTAATGTCAAAGTTAATGGCCAAAATGCCGACGGGCTTGCCCTCGTCGTTGCGGATAAAGATGGTCGAGGACTTGAGCAGCTTGCCATCGGCGGTTTTGGTGAGGTATGGCTCGCGGTCGTGCACGTCGGCGGTGCCCTCGTGCATGGACTCAAGCACAATATGGCTGGGGCCGTCACCCAGTTTGCGCCCGCTGACGTGGCCGTTTTCGATCACTACGATGGAGTGGTCCACGTCCTCGGTCTCCAAGTCGTGGACGACGACTTCGCAGTTGGGGCCAAACTGGAGCGCCAGGCCGTGTGCAAGGCGCTTGTAAAACTCAATCTGTGCGGGGGTCATGGGTGCCTTCCTAAAAATTAGTTTGGGCTCACTTTGCCATAAACCACATCTGTTCGCAAATAACGAAAGCGTCGCTGCGCTATGTGACCGTTCGGCGGCAAAAAGGTACCGATTACGGCAACAAACAATTTGTTAGGTTTGCCAATCAAAAAGTGTGATAGAACAGTGCTAACAAACTTTTTGTTTGGCATCCACATAAAAGTTCAGTCGCATGAATGGGAATGGGCTGAAACGCGTATGCGGGGGCCGGCAAGAGAGGACTTAAGGAGTTCACCGTATGGCCGATAAGATCCAGTGGGCGGGCAACACGATGCCCAAGAGCGATGACAAGCACTTGGGAATCATGAGCCTCGACCACGTGAAGAAGGCCCGTGCCTTCCACCAGTCGTTCCCCCAGTACACCGTCACTCCGCTTGCCCGCCTGGATGGCCAGGCCGCGCGCCTGGGCCTGTCCAACCTGTGCGTCAAGGACGAGAGCTATCGCTTTGGCCTCAACGCCTTTAAGGTCCTGGGCGGTTCGTTTGCCATGGCCAACTACATTGCCGACGAGACTGGCAAGGACGTTGCCGAGTGCACCTTCGATTACCTGACCTCCGATCAGCTTGCCAAGGACTTTGGTCAGGCTACCTTCTTTACCGCCACCGACGGCAACCATGGCCGCGGTGTGGCATGGGCTGCCAACAAGCTGGGCCAGAAGGCCGTCGTGCACATGCCCAAGGGTTCCACCAAGCCCCGCTTTGATAACATCGCCGCCGAGGGCGCCACGGTGACCATCGAAGAGGTCAACTACGACGAGTGCGTGCGCATGGCCGCCGCCGAGGCCGACGCCTGCGAGCGCGGCGTCATCGTTCAGGACACCGCCTGGGAGGGCTACGAGAAGATCCCGTCTTGGATCATGGAGGGCTACGGCACCATGGCTTCCGAGGCTGCCGAGCAGCTGCGCGAGATGGCCATCAACCGCCCGACGCACGTTTTTGTCCAGGCTGGCGTAGGCTCGCTCGCCGGCGCCGTGGTGGGCTACTTCACCAACCTGTATCCCGATAACCCGCCCACCTTCGTCGTGGTCGAGTGCGCTCCGGCCGCCTGCCTGTACAAGGGCGCTGCCGCCGGCGACGGCGATCCGCGCATCGTGGACGGCGACATGCCCTCCATCATGGCCGGCCTGTGCTGCGGCGAGCCCAACATCCTGGGCTGGGATATCCTGCGCAACCACGCTACCGCCTTCGTGTCCTGCCCCGACTGGGTCACCGCTCGCGGCATGCGCACCCTGGGCGCTCCCGAGAAGGGCGACCCGCGCGTCATCTCCGGCGAGTCCGGCGCGGTGACCACCGGCCTGGTCGAGACCCTCATGCTCGATCCTGAGTACGCCGAGCTCAAAGAGCTCATCGGCCTGGACAAGACGAGCTCCGTGCTCTGCTTCTCCACGGAAGGTGACACCGATCCGGATCAGTACCGTCGCATCGTCTGGGAGGGCGAATACCCCACTTGCTAATACTGGGTGGAGTAAATAGGTATCGCTCCGCCACCTCACAGGTAGATTCCTTCGTTTGAAAGGTTATGAATAATGGCTAAAGAACTCGATTTCGACGCTATCAAGGCTGCTGCTGAGTCCCACCGTGCTGATATGACTCGCTTCCTGCGCGCTATGATCTCCCATCCCTCTGAGTCTTGCGAGGAGGGTGAGGTTGTCGCTTGCATCAAGGCCGAGATGGAGAGCCTTGGCTATGACGAGGTCAAGGTCGACGGCCTGGGCAACGTCATGGGCTTTATGGGCGAGGGCGACAAGATCATCGCCATCGACTCCCACATCGACACCGTCGGCATCGGCAACATCGATAACTGGGATGCCGATCCCTATGAGGGCTACGAGACCGACGAGATCATCTACGGCCGCGGCGGCTCCGACCAGGAGGGTGGCATGGCTTCTGCTACCTACGCTGCCAAGATGATGAAGGACATGGGCCTCATCCCCGAGGGCTACAAGATCATGGTCGTCGGCACCGTCCAGGAAGAGGACTGCGACGGCATGTGCTGGCAGTACATCTACAACAAGGACGGCATTAAGCCCGAGTTCGTCATTTCCACCGAGCCCACCGACGGCGGCATCTATCGCGGTCACCGCGGCCGCATGGAGATCCGCGTCGACGTTCACGGCACCTCCTGCCACGGCTCCGCTCCCGACCGCGGCGACAACGCCATCTACAAGATGGCCGACATCATCGCCGACGTCCGCGCCCTCAACAACAACGGCTGCGACGAGTCGACCGACATCAAGGGTCTCGTCAAGATGCTCGACCCCAAGTACAACCCCGAGCACTTCGAGGATGCCCGCTTCCTGGGCCGCGGCACCTGCACCGTCAGCCAGATCTTCTACACCAGCCCCAGCCGCTGCGCCGTGGCCGACTCCTGCGCTATCTCCATCGACCGTCGCATGACCGCCGGCGAGACCTGGGAGTCCTGCCTGGACGAGATCCGCAACCTGCCGGCCGCTAAGAAGTACGGCGACGACGTGAAGGTCTCCATGTACATGTACGACCGTCCGTCCTGGACCGGCGAGGTCTACGAGACCGAGGCTTACTTCCCCACGTGGATCAACAAGGAGACCGCTCCGCACGTCAAGGCCCTCGTCGACGCCCACAAGGCCATGTTTGGTGACGAGCGCATCGGCTGCGAGCCCAGCATGGACAAGCGCACCGGTCGTCCGCTGTGCGACAAGTGGACCTTCTCCACGAACTGCGTTTCCATCCAGGGCCGCTATGGCATCCCCTGCGTCGGCTTTGGCCCGGGTGCCGAGTCTCAGGCTCACGCTCCCAACGAGGTCACCTACAAGGACGACCTGGTCACCGCTGCCGCCATGTATGTGGCTGCCCTGAACCTCTACGATCCGAGTCAGGCCGATGGCGATGCCACCGTGTTCCGCGCCGGTCTGACCAACAACAAGATCGACTAGTCCCATTCCTCGATCTTGTTGAGCCGGGGGCCGATCGTGTCCCCGGCACCTCCTGTTGACTTGGGGCCCGCGGTCGTTATCTCCCATGCTTCCTCAACGGTAGCGGGTCCTCGTCATAGTGCTCTGCATGTTCTAGCCACACGCGCATGCCGGAGCGCATCTACTCATTGCGATCGTTTCACCTTTAGAAAGGACATTTACATGGACGCCAAGTTTACCGAGCTCGTCGAGCAGCTGAACGGCCTCGATTTTAAGGGTATGTACGGCAGCGACTTCCTGCACACCTGGGATAAGACCACCGATGAGCTCAAGGCGCTCTACATCGTCGCCGACGCCCTGCGCGAGCTGCGTGAGAACAACGTTTCGTCCAAGATCTTCGACTCGGGCCTGGCCGTGTCCCTGTTCCGCGACAACTCCACCCGTACGCGCTTCTCCTTCTCTAAGGCCGCCAACCTGCTCGGCCTTGAGCTGCAGGACCTGGACGAGAAGAAGTCCCAGATCGCTCACGGCGAGACCGTCCGCGAGACCGCTACCATGATCTCCTTCATGGCCGACGTCATCGGCATCCGCGACGACATGTACATCGGCAAGGGCGACGCCTACATGGCCGAGGTCTCCGAGTCCGTACAGCAGGCCTACGAGGACGGCGTTCTGGATCACCGTCCCACGCTCATCTCCCTGCAGTCCGACTCCGATCACCCCACGCAGTCCTCTGCCGACATGCTCTACCTCATCAACGAGTTTGGCGGCCTTGAGAACCTCAAGGGCAAGAAGGTTGCCGTCACCTGGGCCTATTCGCCCTCTTACGGCAAGCCACTGTCCTGTCCGCAGTCGCTGATCAGTCTGCTGCCCCGCTTTGGCATGGACGTCACTCTTGCTCACCCCGAGGGCTACGACCTCATGCCCGAGGTCGTCGAGCGCGCCAAGGGCTATGCCGCCGAGTCCGGCACCACCTTTAAGCAGGTCAACACCATGGCCGAGGCCTTCGAAGGCGCCGACATTGTGATCCCCAAGAGCTGGGCTCCGTTTGCCGCCATGGAGAAGCGTACCAACCTGTACGCCGAGGGCGACGACGCCGGCATCGCTGCGCTCGAGAAGGAGCTGCTCGCTCAGAACGCCACCCATCAGGATTGGTGCTCCACGACCGAGCTCATGGAGAAGACTGCCAACGGCCAGGACACCATCTTTATGCACCCGCTGCCCGCCGACATCTCCGGTGTCTCCTGCGAGCACGGCGAGGTCAACGCCGACGTCTTCGACATGCACCGCGTGGGCATGTACAAGGAGGCCAGCTACAAGCCGTACGCCATCGCTGCCATGATGTTCCTGCAGAAGGTTGCCGATCCCGCCGCTACCCTCAAGGCCCTCGACAAGCGCAACACCGCCCGTTGGTTCCAGGCCTAAAGCTGGGCTGAGAAATGGCTAAGCGTATTGTTGTCGCCCTGGGCGGAAACGCCCTCGGCGCCAACCTTCCCGAGCAGATGGAGGCCGTCAAGACGACTTCCAAGGCCATCGTCGACCTGATCGAGGAGGGCAACGAGGTTGTCGTCGTGCATGGCAACGGTCCCCAGGTGGGCATGATCGCCAACGCGATGGCCGAGCTCACGCGCTCTAACCCTCAGAAGTACATTCCCTGCCCGCTGTCCGTTTGCGGCGCCATGAGCCAGGGCTACATTGGCTATGACCTGCAAAACGCCCTGCGCGAGGAAATGCTCGACCGCAATATCGACAAGGGTGTCGCCACCGTGCTCACCCAGGTCGAGGTTGCGGCAGACGACCCGGCCTTTGCCGACCCGGTCAAGCCGATCGGTCCGTGGATGAGCGAGGCCGAGGCCAAGGAGCTGGAGGCCGACCGCGGCTACCAGTTTATCCACGACGAGAAGCAGGGCTTCCGTCGCGTGGTGGCTTCGCCCAAGCCCGTGAACATCGTCGAGCTCGACACCATCAAGTCGCTCGTCGAGTCCAACCATGTGGTGATCTCCTGCGGCGGTGGCGGCATTCCCGTCACCAAGGCCCAGGGCAACCACCTTAAGGGCGCTGCCGCCGTCATCGATAAGGACTTTGCGGCCGAGAAGCTCGCCGAGCAGCTCGATGCCGATGCCCTGATTATCCTGACGGCCGTGGAGAAGGTTGCCATTGGCTTTGGCACCGACCACGAGCAGTGGCTCGACACACTGAGCGCTGCCGATGTTAAGCGTCTGTCCGAGGCCAACGAGTTCGGTCGTGGCTCCATGCTGCCCAAGGTCCAGGCCGCCTCGACGTTTGCCGAGAGCAAGCCGGGCCGCACGGCGCTCATCACGCTGCTCGAGAAGGCGCGTGACGGTCTTGCCGGCAAGACCGGTACCACGTTTACCGGCGACGCTGAGTAGGCATATCTGCACCATTGAGGAGGGTGCCCTGCGTCGCGGGGCGCCCTCCTTTGTGCTATGGAGAGCCAAGGGGCGTTCGCTGGAAAAACGAGCGCATGCCTGTTCCGACGGAGTGTGAGCTTGGTATGGTGGGTATAGCAACTATGGCGTCCAAGGCGGCCAGGGGAGGTTTGCGGAGATGAAACTCGGTTGCGTGATTATGGCCTCGGGCGAGGGCAAGCGGTTTGGCTCTAACAAGATGCTTGCCGATATCTATGGCGAGCCGCTGATTGCCCGGACCATCGATTCGGTTCCCCGGGGCTTTGACGTCGTGGTTTCGACGCGTTGGCCCGAGGTCGCTCAGATTTGCGAGGACAAGCGTTGCCCGTGTGTGCTGCACGATGGCGAGCTGCGCAGCGAAAGCGTCCGTGCGGGCCTTTCGTGGGGAGCCGAACGCAACTGGAAAGGTTGCCTCTTTTTGCCGGGCGACCAGCCGCTCGTGAGTTCGGATTCTTTTGAGGCTATGGTTCGTGCATTTGACGAGCGTGGCCGCAAGCATCCGGTGCGTCTTGCGTGCAACGGTGAGCCTTCGAGCCCGGTGCTCTTTCCGGCGGAACTATTCGATGCGCTTATGTGTCTTGAGGGCAAGGACGGCGGCGGTTCGATCCTCAAGGACCGTACCGACGTGATGCTGGTCGAGGCGCGTGCCTACGAGCTGTGGGACGTCGATACCGCCAAGGGACAGCAACGCATAACGGAGCATATCGCCGCCTGCTCGTATTTTGATCGCGTGGCCAACTGCATCAATCAATAAGGAGCAATTATGATCATCATCAAAAACGGCGCGCTCGTGACGCCACAGGGGCTTCGCCGCGCCGATCTTGCCATGGATGGCGATAAGATCGTGCGGATCGCCGCGGCGATTGAGCCTGCCGAGGGTGATACCGTCGAGGATGCCACGGGCTGCTGGGTGTTTCCCGGCTTTATCGACGGCCACACGCACATGCAGTGCTGGACCGGCATGGATTGGACGGCCGATAGCTTTGAGACCGGCACGTGCGCGGCTGCCTGCGGCGGTACGACGACCATCGTGGACTACGCGACGGCCGATCGTGGCGTGACCATGCCCGATGCCTTGGCCGAGTGGCATCGCCGTGCCGACGGAACCTGCACGGCTAACTACGCCTTTCATATGGCACTCGCCGAGTGGAACGAGCGCAACCGCGCCGATCTTTCGGCCATGCGCGAGGCGGGCGTATCGTCGTTCAAGACCTACTTTGCCTATGACCACCTGCGCCTGGACGATGCCGAGACGCTCGAGGTGCTCGAGGAACTCAAGCGCCTGGGCGGTATCCTGTGCGTGCATTGCGAGAACGGCACGTTGGTGAATGAACTGCAGAAGCGCGTGTACGAGCAGGGTATACACGGGCCCGAGGGGCATGCGCTCAGCCGTCCGGACGTGTGTGAGGCCGAGGCGGTGAGCCGTCTGCTATACCTGGCGCACCTGGCCGGCGACGCACCGGTCAACGTGGTGCACCTTTCGACCAAGTTGGGGCTCGAGGCCATCCGTGCCGCCAAGGCGCGCGGGCAGAAGAATATCTATGTCGAGACCTGCCCTCAGTATCTGATGCTCGACGATACGTGCTACTTGGAGCAGGGCGAGGACGGCTTTGCGGGTGCCAAGTATGTGATGAGCCCGCCGCTGCGCCATGCGGGTGACCGTGCGGCACTGCGCGAGGCGCTTGTGGCCGGCGAGATCGATACGATTGCGACCGACCACTGCAGCTTTAACCTGCATGGGCAAAAGGACCGCGGGCGCGACGACTTCCGCGCGATTCCCAACGGCGGGCCCGGTGTGGAGCATCGCCCCGTCGCGATCGCTACGAGCTTTGAGGGACAGCTGGGTCCTGAGGATCTGTGCCGCTTGATGAGCGAGAACCCGGCGCACGTCTTTGGCATGTATCCGCGCAAGGGTTGTCTTGCCGAGGGCTCCGATGCCGATGTGTGCGTGTGGGATCCCCAGGCGCGCTGGACCATTCGCGCGGCGACGCAGCATCAGGCTGTGGACTACACGCCGCTCGAGGGTTTTGAGGCACACGGCCGCGCCAAGGCTGTGTTTGTGAACGGCGTGCTGGCCGCGCGCGACGGCGAGCCCACCGGAGCCCAACCCGGCCGCTACGTCCCCCGCTAGCAGGAAGGCCGCCAGGGTAGCTAATTTGGGAGAGGGCTCTTTTAGCTACCCCTGGAGGCTGGTGGCGACGATGGGGCTGCCGAGGGCTGCCTCGAAGCAATCTGCCATCGTTGGGTCGGCAAGCGTGTCGACTTGGTTGAGCATGACGCGTGCGGTGCTGAGTTTCAGCGCCTGCATCTCGGAATTGAGCACCTGGGCGACGCGCTCGGGCGTGGCGATGTCGGTGAGCTCGCAGCCGCAACGCTCGCAAAAGAGCTCGGGGCGGTGGACAACCTCGGCGACGGGTTTGCCCAGTCCCGAGGCGCCGACGACCCAGACAACGTTTGCCGTGGCGGCGGGAATTACCGGCTCCCAGGCGGCATGCGCCTTGAGCGGGAGTCGCTTGCTGCCATCTGCCTCGGCCAACACATAGTCAAAGCGCTGCGCCAGTTTGCTGAGCGGCTCGGCGGGGGCGGAGAGCTTGCCTGTCTCCGGGTCCAAGACGCCTGCCTGGCAGATGCTTCCGCGGGCAAGTCCCGTGCATGCCTCGCAGGTGCAGCCGGGAACATGCAGGGTCCCCGGCTTCCAAGGCGCGGAGTCCAGGCGACGGCTCGACCCGTCCCATGGCACGCCGGCGACGGGAAACATGTGCGTGGTGGTACAGAGAAGTACCCTGCCGCCGGCGCGCATGAGCTCGAGACCCAGCGTTTTCAGCAATGTCGACTTGCCGCCACTGCCGATAATTGCGGTAATGCCCGGCTCGATCTTGAGCGCGGAGGCAAGGTTTCCGCTCGTCGTTTCCATCTGTTCACCGCCGTATAATACTGTGATAATAAATAATCATCAGAGTAGCGGTCGAACCGCTTTTGCTCTGCTCAAACCGTAGCACAGGGAGGTGCCCCGGGAATGCTCGTTTATGTTCGCGGTGCCGGCGATATCGCCACGGGCGTCGCCGCTCGCTTGGTGCGCGCCGGCGTGTCGGTTGTCATGGCCGATATCGCGGTTCCCACGTGCATCCGTCGCACAATCAGTTTTTGCGAGGCCATTCGCCTGGGCGAGGTCGAGGTCGAAGGCATTCGCGCTCGCTTGGCACAGACGCCGGCTGAGGCGCTTGCGATTACCGAGGCCGGAGACGTCGCCGTTGTGGTGGACCCCCAGGCCAAGATGCTCGGTGAGTTGAAACCCGCGGCTGTGGTCGACGCGATTTTGGCTAAGCGCAACTTGGGTACCACGCGCGACATGGCGCCTGCCGTCATCGCCGTGGGGCCGGGCTTTACCGCGCCGGTTGACTGCGATGCCGTGGTCGAGACCATGCGCGGGCATTTTCTCGGCCGTGTCATTACCCAAGGTTCGCCCCAGCCCAACACGGGCGTGCCAGGCATTATCGCCGGCTATGGTAAAGAGCGCGTTATCCACAGCCCCGCCGCCGGCGTGTTTCGGTCCGACCACGCAATCGGCGACATCGTGAGCGCCGGAGACGTGATTGGCTATGCGGGCGATACGCCCATGTGCACGCAGATCGATGGCTGTCTGCGCGGGCTTTTGGCGAACGGCGTGCAGGTGACTGAGGGCTTTAAATGCGGCGATGTCGATCCGCGCGGCGATGCCAGCTATATCAACTACATTTCGGACAAGGCGACGTCGGTCGGCGGCGGCGTGCTCGAGGCACTCGCCATGCTCACCGGTGTATTCCAGGGATAGGAAATTGCAATGGAAAAGCTCGATGTGGTGAATGCTGCGCTTGGCGCTCTGAAGGCCGGTAAGACGTGCGAGCTGGTGGTCGTGGCCGGCACGGCAGGGTCATCGCCGCGCGGCGTGGGCGCCTGGATGGCCGTCTTTGCCGATGGCAGCCAAGCGGGTACCATCGGCGGCGGCAAGATCGAGCTCTTTGCGCTGAATGAGGCACGCGAGCTCCTGAGCGCGGGACAGTCGCGTCTGGTCCGCTACACCATGGGCGGCGAGAACTCCGATACCGGCATGATCTGCGGCGGAGCTATCTGCCTGTGCTACCTACATCTGGATGCAACCCAGGCACCGTTGTTCCAGGAAATTGCCGACGTCTTGGCCTATCGGCGCATCGGCGACTTCGTCATCGACTTTGAGCCGTTTATCGCAAGCGCGCTCGAAAGCGACGCTACTGAATACCATGGCGAGGAATCGCGCCGCACCATTGCGGGTTGCCCCGGGCTTTCGCTGGTGGAGGAGGGGAGTAAGGTTACCTATACAAACGCCGCCTCCGAGATTCCTCCCGCGCACATCGAGACGCTCTGCCCCGAGGGCCTGACCTACATCTTTGGCTGCGGACACGTGGGCGCTGCGACGGCGAGGGTGCTCACGGCGGCGGGCTTTGCCGTCGTGGCTTGCGACGATCGCCCCGGCACGCTGACCCCCGATTGGGTGCCCGGTGTCTACGACCGTCGTCTGGTCGACTACAAGAACCTGAGCGAGCAGTGCCCCATCGGCCCGCGCGACCTGGTGGTCGTCGCCACGGCGGGTCACAAGTCCGATATCGACGTGGTGATTCAAGCCATGCGCGCCAAGCCTGCCTACCTAGGCTGCCTGGGCTCGCGCCGCAAGACGGCCTTTGTGCGCGCCCGCCTGGAGCAGGAGGGCTTTACGCAGGAGCAGATCGACGAGCTACACCTGCCGATCGGCGTTGCCATTCAGGCCGAGGACCCCGAGGAGATCGCCATCTCCATCGCCGCCGAGATGATCCACCTGCGCCGCACCAAACTCGTCCCCCGCAAGCGCTAATCGCATCCCCATATATGAGTTGCGGTGAAATAGTTCCTAGATAAGCCTGACGGGCGGTCAGCCAGGAACTATTTCACCGCAACTGCTTTTTGGGATCCATTTGTGCGGGGGAGTTGTGGAGTTGTGCAGGCAGACGAGGTTTTTCTGGAAATACGCACCCAATGCGCGTATAGTACCGATTGTTTTGTCGGCTCCTGCTGCGTCGAGTCCAAACCGCGAAATGCCATGAGCGGCGCGGATGCAGCCAGGAGGCACGAGGACAACCCATCGTGGCCACGCCCCGTGCTTAAAACCCCAAGAAGGAGTGAACAATGGCAGAAGAGAAGTATGTGCCGCGTCTGAAGACCAAGTACAACAACGAGGTCAAGCAGCAGCTTCAGGACAAGTTCCAGTACGAGAACGTCATGATGATCCCCAAGTTTGAGAAGATTGTCGTGAACATGGGTGTCGGCGAGGCCGCTACCGATTCCAAGGCCATCGACGGTGCCGTGCGCGACCTGCGCGCCATCACCGGCCAGCAGCCGATGATCACCCGTGCCCGCAAGTCCATCGCTACCTTCCGCCTGCGCGCTGGTATGCCGATCGGCTGCAAGGTTACCCTGCGTGGCGACCGTATGTGGGAGTTCTTCGATCGTCTGACCTCCGTCGCGATCCCCCGTATCCGCGACTTCCGCGGTATCTCCGCCAAGAGCTTCGACGGCCGTGGTAACTTCTCCATGGGCGTCACCGAGCAGCTCATCTTCCCCGAGATCGACTTCGACTCCGTCGATCACCAGCGTGGTATGGACATCACTTTCGTGACCACCGCCAACACCGATGAGGAGGCCAAGGCCCTTCTGGACGCCTTCGGTTTCCCGTTCAAGAAATAGGTTCACCTGCCCTATAAGCGCCGTTCCCACAAGGGGGCGGCGTTTGGGGCGAACAATACTCTATGTGAGGAGGATATAAGTGGCTAAGACATCGATGATCGTCAAGTGCAATCGCAAGCAGAAGTTCTCTACTCGTGAGTACACGCGCTGCCAGCGCTGCGGCCGTCCGCACTCTGTGTACCGCAAGTTCGGCCTGTGCCGTGTCTGCTTCCGTGAGCTTGCACTCAAGGGCGAGCTTCCCGGCGTTAAGAAGGCCAGCTGGTAAGTCACTACCAGCGTTTCAAGCATCCGTTTGGAACAGGGAAAACGCGCTAGTTAGGCTTTGCCGTTAAGGGCGGCGAAGAACCAAGAGCACGTGTTCATCAAGAACGAAGGAGAATCTGTATGAACCTTACAGACCCGATCGCAGATATGCTTACGCGCATCCGTAACGCTAACTCTGTGAACAAGGCCACGGTCTCCATGCCGAGCAGCAAGAAGCTCGTCGAGATCGCTCGTGTTCTGCACGAGGAGGGCTACATCGAGGGCTACGATGTCGAGGACACCGTTCCCCAGAAGACTCTGCACATCACGCTTAAGTATGGTCCCAAGAAGGCTAAGGTCATCAACGGCATCCGCCGCATTTCCAAGCCGGGCCTGCGTAAGTACACCGGCGTTGCCGACATGCCCCGCGTCCGCGGTGGCCTTGGTACCGCCATTATTTCCACCAGCCATGGCGTCATGACCGACCGCGATGCTCGCAAGCACAACGTCGGCGGCGAGATCATCGCTTACGTCTGGTAATTCGCTCGGTAGGTAGAAGGAAAGGAGATCACCGTGTCTCGTATCGGTAATAAGCCTGTCCAGATTCCCGCCGGAGTCGAAGTGGCAGTCAACGGCAACAACGTTGTCGTCAAGGGCCCCAAGGGCCAGCTCGAGCTCGATGTCTTTGAGAAGCTCGCTATCAACGTCGAGGACAACGTCCTCACCGTTTCCCGTCCCGACGACGAGCGTGAGACCCGTGCCCGCCACGGCCTCACCCGCGCCCTCATCCACAACATGGTTGTTGGCGTTTCCGAGGGCTTCGAGAAGAAGCTCGAGCTCGCCGGCGTCGGTTACCGCGTGCAGCAGAAGGGCAAGAACCTCGAGTTCTCCCTGGGCTTCTCGCACCCCGTGATCGTCGAGGCTCCCGAGGGCATCACCTTCGAGGTTCCCGACAACACCCACGTGAACGTCAAGGGTATCAACAAGCAGCAGGTCGGTCAGATCGCCGCTGAGATCCGCGGTCATCGTCCTCCCGAGCCTTACAAGGGCAAGGGTATCCACTATGTTGGCGAGCACATCCGCCGCAAGCTGGGTAAGGCCGCCAAGTAGTCGTAACCGACTCACTCGCATAAGACCAGCACCCCGTCAGGTGCTGGCAAGATCAACCTTTTTAGGAGTTTACGTATGAACAAGCATAAGGCGAAGCTGGAAGGCCTCAAGCGTCGTCAGCGTCGTGTTCGCGGCAAGGTCTCGGGTACCGCCGAGCGTCCGCGTCTTCGCGTGACCCGTACTAACGCCAACATCTATGCCCAGATCATCGACGACAGCAAGGGCTCCAGCCTGACGCTCGTCTCTGCCTCGACCCTCGAGGCCGAGTTCAAGGGCACCCACACCTCGAACAAGGAGGCTGCGGAGAAGGTCGGTCAGCTCGTTGGCAAGCGCGCCATCGAGGCCGGCATCACCAAGGTCGCCTTCGATCGCGGTGGCCGTATCTACCATGGCCGCGTCAAGGCCCTCGCCGACGGTGCTCGTGCCGCCGGTCTCGAGTTCTAGGAGGTATGTAGCACATGGCTCGTAATCAGAAGCAGCAGCGCGAGGCCTCCGAGTTCGAGGAGCGCGTCGTTTACATCAACCGCGTGTCGAAGACCGTCAAGGGTGGTCGTCGCATGAGCCTCGTCGCTCTCGTCGTCGTTGGCGACGGTAAGGGCAACGTCGGCGTTGGCATGGGCAAGTCCGCTGAGGTGCCCCTGGCCATCTCCAAGGCGTCTCTCGATGCCAAGAAGAACATGTTCCACGTGCCGGTGACCGAAGAGGGCACCATCCCGCACGAGGTTCTCGGTCACTTTGGTGCCGGCCGCATCATCATCAAGCCCGCTGTCGAGGGTACCGGCGTTATCGCCGGCGGCGCTGTGCGCCCCCTCTTCGAGCTTGCTGGCATCAAGAACGTCCTGTCCAAGTCCCTCGGTACCGACAACGGCCTTAACATCATCAAGGCTGCCGTCGAGGGCCTCAAGGAGCTCTCCAGCCCTGAGGACGTCGCGGCTCGCCGTGGCCTGACGGTCTCCGAGATGTTCGTCGGTAAGGAGAACTAAGCATGGCTGACACCATCAAGATCAAGCAGGTCCGCAGCACCAATGGTTGCAAGCAGGACCAGGTCCGTACTGTCCGTGCCCTCGGTCTCCACAGGATCCGCGAGGTTCGCGAGATTGCTGACAACGAGTCCGTCCGCGGCATGATCTTCAAGGTCAAGCACCTTGTCGAGATTGTAGAGGAGTAGCAAATGCAGCTTCACGATCTTACTCCCGCGCCCGGTTCCGCCAAGAACCGCAAGCGCGTCGGCCGTGGCAATTCTTCGGGTCACGGCACCACTTCTGGCCGCGGCCAGAAGGGCCAGGGTTCCCGCTCTGGTGGCACCAAGGGTGCCGGCTTCGAGGGTGGCCAGACTCCGCTGGCTATGCGCCTGCCCAAGCTTCCGGGCTTCCGCAACCCCCGTCGTATCGAGTACACCGCCGTCAACGTTGAGCGTCTCGAGCGTAAGTTCGAGGACGGCGCTGTGATCGACGGTGCCGCTCTTAAGGCCGCTCGCATCACCAAGAGCGAGTTCGAGCCCGTCAAGGTGCTCGGCAATGGTGAGCTCACCAAGAAGTTCACGGTCAAGGTCGACAAGGTCAGCGCTTCTGCGCAGGCCAAGATCGAGGCCGCCGGCGGAAAGGTCGAGCTGCCGTGCTAAATGGTCTTAAGAATGCTTTCCGCATCAAAGAACTGCGCGAAAAGATTCTTTTTACCATAGCTATGCTCGTCGTGTACCGTATTGGTGCGCACGTTCCTGTGCCCGGCATTCCCTTCCAGGGGATGCTGGGCCTTTTCTCGACCGGGAGCAACTCGGTCGCCGCAGGTGCTATGGCCCTCCTGAATCTTTTCTCTGGTGGCGCGTTGAGCTATGTCTCGGTGTTCTCTTTGGGCATCATGCCGTACATCACGAGCTCGATTATCCTCCAGATGCTCCAGGCCGTCGTGCCTTCCCTGCATGAGCTTGCCCGCGAGGGCGAGGTCGGTCAGACCAAGATTACGCAGTATTCGCGTTACCTCACCTTGGCTCTGGCAATCCTTAACTCCGTGGGTTACCTCTTCCTCTTTAAGAGCTTCGGCATTAGCTTCAACGGTGCCGGCGCTCCCGAGATCATCTTTGACCTCATGATCGTCGGTACGCTCACCGCGGGCGCCATGCTGATCATGTGGATTGGTGAGCTCATCACCCAGCGCGGTATCGGCAATGGCATGTCGCTGATCATCTTCGCGAACATCATGGCCGGTCTTCCGCAGGCGATCTTCTCCAGCACCGAGGGTAACGCCGGTGGCATCATCACCATGGTGATCATCTGCGCCATCATCTTGCTGGTCATCCCGCTGATCGTTTTCCTTGAGCGCGGCCAGCGCCGCATCCCGGTCTCCTACGCCAAGCGCGTCGTGGGCCGTCGCATGATGGGTGGCCAGACCACCTACCTGCCCATCAAGGTCAACACCGCGGGTGTCGTGCCGATCATCTTCGCTTCGGCGCTGCTGTACTTCCCGGCCCAGATTGCTGTGTTCTTCCCCGGCATCGGCTGGATTCAGGCAGTTGCCTCCGCGCTTTCGACTGGTTGGCTCAACTGGGTGCTTAACGTTGTCCTCATCGTGTTCTTCGCCTACTTCTACACCTCCATGGTGTTCAACCCCGATGACACGGCCGACAACCTTAAGAAGCAGGGTGGCTTTATTCCGGGCGTCCGTCCGGGCAGGGCTACCGCGGCCTACATCAAGAACGCGCTCAACAAGATTACGCTTCCCAGTGCTGTCTTCTTGGCGCTCATCGCCATCGTGCCTTCGATCATTTTCTCCTTTACGGGCAACCATCTGATCCAGGCATTTGGCGGCACATCCATCCTCATCATGGTCGGCGTCGTGCTCGACACAGTCGATAAGCTCGAAGGCCAGATCAAGATGTATGATTACGATGGATTCTTTAAATAGGCTAGAGGAGGATTGCTCATGAACCTCGTATTGCTCGGAGCTCCGGGTGCCGGTAAGGGCACCGTCGCACAGGAGCTCGTTGCCGAGTTTGGCGTCGCTCACATTTCCACGGGCGATTTGCTGCGTGCTGCCGTCAAGGGTGGCACCGAGCTTGGTATTCAGGCTAAGAAGTACATGGACGCTGGCCAGCTCGTTCCCGACCAGCTCGTGATCGACCTTGTCAAGGAGCGCCTTGCCGCCGATGACGCCCAGCAGGGCTTCATCCTCGACGGCTTCCCGCGCAACACCGCCCAGGCTGTGACGCTCGATTCCGAGCTCTCCGCCATGGGTCGCGAGATTGACTGCGCCCTTCTGGTCGACGTGGCCCCCGAGGTCATCATCGACCGTCTGTCTTCGCGTCGCACCTGCCGCGCCTGCGGTTACACCGGCACCGCTGCCGATGCTACCTGCCCCAAGTGTGGTGGCGAGATGTATCAGCGCGACGACGACAAGCCCGAGACCATCAAGAACCGTCTCGACGTCTACGAGAAGTCCACGAGTCCGCTCGTCGACTACTATCGTGGCCAGGGTCTGCTTAAGTCGGTCAACGGTGACCAGGCTCGCGAGACCGTGTACGGGGATGTCAAAGAGGCTCTCGGTCTATGATCAAGATTAAGTCTGCAACGCAAATCGAGCAGATGAAGAAGGCAGGAGCGCTATCTAAGATGGCGCTCCGCCACGTTGGAGCCATGGTTCGCCCTGGTGTTTCGACCTTTGAGCTTGATCAGCTTGCGGAGCAGATTATCCGCATGCATGGCGGCACCCCGGCCTTTAAGGGTTACGGCGGGTTCCCCGGTACCATTTGTGCATCGATTAACGATGCTGTGGTCCACGGTATTCCCAATCCCGACATGATCCTGCGCGATGGCGATATCATCTCCATCGATACGGGAGCTGTCGTTGACGGTTGGGTTGGCGATAACGCCTGGACGTTTTTCGTCGGCACGCCCACGCCCGAGGCCAAGGCCCTGTGCGAGGTTACGCGCGATTGCCTAAAGGCTGCCATCGAGCAGGCTGTTCCCGGTAACCATATCGGGGACGTCGGCTATGCCGTTCAGTCCCTTGCCGAGTCTCACGGTTACGGCGTGCTTCGCGATTACGTGGGGCATGGTATCGGCCGTGTGATGCACGAGGATCCCAACGTTCCAAATTATGGAAAGAAGGGGAGAGGCGTTCGCCTTCAGGCTGGTATGGTCATCGCCATCGAGCCGATGGTTACGATGGGTTCCAATCATGTGAGCACAGGCTCCGATGGTTGGATCGTTACGACCAACGACCACCTGCCCGCCGCGCACTACGAGAACACCGTCGCCATCACCGATGACGGCCCGGTGATTCTCACCACCGACGCGCAAGGCGCTTGGTGTTCGCTCCAAGGCGGAGAAATGTAAAAGTCGCCGCCCCCTGATGCCCAACCTCGCGTTTCAATTTCGAAGGCATGACCCCAAGGTCTATGCCTTCTCATTTCAAGGCGATCTTGGGCATCAGGGAACGGCTTTGTTTTACATTTCAAATGTAACAAGTTCCACTTAGTTGTGGAGCCATTACGAAGTTATTACGATACGTGCATGCGTATTGTAGAATACTCAATCGCTGTCGTTTTCTAGAGAAAGATGATTGCTTGTGAAGAAGGAAGACGCAATTGAGCTCGAGGGTACGGTAAAGGAGCCGCTGCCCAACGCCATGTTTAAGGTTGAGCTCGAGAACGGTCATTCGGTTCTGTGCAATATTTCTGGCAAGATCCGAATGAATTACATCCGCATTCTCCCCGGTGACAGGGTTGTCGTGGAGCTTTCCCCGTACGACCTGACCCGCGGTCGCATCACCTATCGCTATAAATAGCGGCACGCATACACGCTCTTTTCCGACTGCAGGCTTAGCTCAACCTACGGTCGGTTTGCGTGTGAAGACCAGCCATAGTTTTAAACGCCTGCGGCTGGGCGAGTAGATAGTAGGGAAGTAGTTTGAGCGCTACCGAAAGGAAGAACGATGAAGGTACGTCCTTCGGTCAAGAAGATGTGCGATAAGTGCAAAATCATTAGGCGCCATGGCAAGGTCCTCGTCATTTGCGAGAACCCCCGTCATAAGCAGCGTCAGGGTTAAGAGAGGAGACTACGTTGGCCCGTATTAATGGTGTCGACCTCCCGCGTGAGAAGCGCGTTGAGATCGGTCTGACCTACATTTACGGCATCGGCCGCACCACTGCGACGAAGATCTGCGTCGAGTGCAACGTTAACGTGGACACGCGCGTTAAGGACCTCACCGAGGATGAGGTTAACGCCATCCGCGATTATATCGATAAGAATCAGATCATGGTTGAGGGCGACCTCCGCCGTGAGCGCAACCAGAACGTCAAGCGCCTTATGGACATCGGCTGCAACCGCGGCCTTCGTCACCGCAAGGGCCTCCCGGTCCGCGGCCAGCGCACCCACACTAACGCTCGTACCCGCAAGGGCCCGAAGCGTCAGATCGGTGCTAAGAAGAAGAAATAAGGAGCGCTAGATAGATGGCTACTGCTAAGAAGAACGTTCGCGCTGCCCGTCTGAAGCGCGCGGACCGTAAGAACATTTCCGTGGGCCAGGCTCACATTCGTTCTACGTTCAACAACACGATCGTTTCGATCACCGATCCCCAGGGCAACGTCATTTCCTGGAAGTCGGCTGGCCAGGTGGGCTTCAAGGGCTCCCGTAAGTCCACGCCGTTCGCTGCCCAGATGGCTGCCGAGGCCGCTGCCAAGCAGGCCATGGAGCACGGTATGAAGAAGGTTTCTGTCTTCGTTAAGGGCCCCGGCTCCGGTCGTG
This sequence comes from uncultured Collinsella sp., assembly GCA_900543615.1. Lineage (GTDB taxonomy): Bacteria > Actinomycetota > Coriobacteriia > Coriobacteriales > Coriobacteriaceae > Collinsella. The sequence continues at coordinate 19,441 of UQSC01000012.1, forward strand.
AGACCGCCATCCGCTCCCTCCAGGCTGCTGGCCTCGAGGTCTCGAGCATCCAGGACAAGACCCCCATTCCGCACAACGGCTGCCGCCCCAAGAAGCGTCGCCGCGTGTAACTGAAAGGATCGTATCAATATGGCAATCGACAGGACTCCTGTTCTTAAGCGCTGCCGTCAGCTCGGGATCGATCCCGCTGAGCTCGGTTACAGCAGCAAGAAGGAATCTATCCGTCAGCCCAAGCGCCGTCGCAAGGAATCTGAGTACGGCATGCAGCTGCGTGAGAAGCAGAAGGTCAAGTTCATCTATGGCGTTCTGGAGAAGCAGTTCCACGGCTACTTCAACAAGGCCCGTAAGATGAACGGCGTCACCGGTGAGAACCTCATGATTATCCTTGAGTCTCGCCTCGACAACGTCGTCTTCCGTCTTGGCTTCGCCCGCACCCGCAAAGAGGCTCGTCAGTCCGTCCGTCACGGTCACTTCACCGTGAACGGTAAGCGCGTGGACATTCCGTCCTACCGCGTCAAGGCCGGCGACGTCGTCGCTGTCGGCGAGAAGTTCCGTGACCTCCTCCCCATCAAGGAGGCTCTGATTTCCTCCGAGCGCTTTGAGGTCCCTGGCTGGCTCGAGGTCGATATCGAGAAGCTGTCTGGTAACGTGCTCGCTCTGCCGACGCGTGAGCAGATCAGCGGTGATATCAACGAGCAGCTCATCGTCGAGCTCTACTCTAAGTAGTCCATCCGGGCTGCTGAGGCTGGAGGTAATACATGTCAGAATTCATTAGGCCTCAGGTTCAGGTCGAAGAGATCAACGAGACCTCTGCTCGTGTCTCCGTCGAGCCGCTCGAGCGTGGCTACGGCGATACGCTGGGTAACTCGCTTCGTCGTGTTCTTCTGTCCTCGCTCGAGGGTGCCGCCGTCGAGGCCATTCAGATCGATGGTGCGCAGCACGAGTTCATGACCATCCCTAACATGGTCGAGGATGTCACCGATATCGTCCTGAATGTCAAGGGTCTTGTCTTCAGGGCTCTCGGCACGACCGACGAGGCGACCGCCACCATCTCGGTTGACGGCCCCTGCGAGGTCACCGGTGCGGACTTCTTTATTCCGTCCGAGTTTGAGCTGGTCAACCCCGAGCAGCACATCGCTACGCTCACCGAGGGTGGCCATCTCACCATGAGCATGCGCATCGGCTATGGCCGCGGCTATGTTTCTGGCGAGGCCAACAAGCGCGACAACGATCCCATCGGTGTGATCCACGTCGACTCGCTGTACTCGCCGGTTTCCCGTTGCGCCAAGCTCGTTGAGGCTTGCCGTGTCGGTCAGCACACCGACTACGACCGCCTTGTCCTCGAGATCGAGACCAACGGTTCCATCGCTCCGCGCGACGCCGTGGTCCAGGCTGCCAATATCATCAACCAGCATATGGCCGCCTTTATGAACCTTGCCGAGACCCCCGAGGTCGAGGAGGAGGCTTCGATCTTCGCTCCCGAGGTCACCAACGACAACGCCGAGCTGGACAAGCAGATCGAGGATTTGGACCTTTCCGTCCGTTCCTACAACTGCCTTAAGCGCGCCAGCATTCACTCGGTCCGTCAGCTCGTTGAGTTCTCGGAGAACGATCTGCTCAACATCCGTAACTTCGGTGTTAAGTCGATCGAGGAAGTGAAGGACAAGCTTGAGTCCATGGGCCTGAGCCTGAAGGCTTAATGCTTCGCATATTTGAGGAGAAACTAGACCATGCGTCACAACGTTAAGAAGGGCCTGAAGCTCGGCACCGATGCGAGCCACACCAAGGCCATGAAGAAGAGCCTTGCTAAGGCCCTCTTCGAGAACGACCGCATCAAGACCACCGAGACCCGCGCTAAGGCGCTGCGTTCGGTCGTCGATCCGATCATCACCTGGGCCAAGAAGGGCGACCTGCACTCTCGTCGTCTGGCTATCGCCAAGCTCGGTGATAAGCAGCTCGTTGCCGAGATCTTCGACAAGGCTGCTCAGGGTATGTGGCAGGACCGCAACGGCGGTTACACCCGCATCATGAAGCTCGGTAACCGCAAGGGCGACAACGCTCCCATCGTTATCATGGAGCTCGTCACCGAGCCTTGCACGCCTAAGGCTAAGAAGGCTGCTCCGGCCCCTAAGAAGGCCGCTGCTCCCAAGAAGGTCGAGGCTGCCGAGGAGGCTCCTGCTGAGGAGACCGCTGAGTAGACAATCCGTCTGCATAGGCTATATTCGAGGGGTACGTTCGCGTACCCCTCTTTTTTTGTCGAAATGCCATTGCCTGTTTGTTGGGAGCGTCCATGACCGCGCCGTCTGATTTCAATTCGATTCCTGAGCTCGATGCCACGCTCGTTTTCCGCGTGGCCTACGATGGCTCGTCCTACAGCGGCTTTGCCGAGCAGCCCGGTCAGACGACGGTTGCGGGCGAGTTGCGCCGCGCTATCGAGACGCTCCTGCGCCGCCCGATCGACCTGACGTGTGCGGGGCGTACCGATGCCGGCGTGCATGCGGTGGCACAGTTCATCAGCGTGCCCGTAACGGACGCTGAGTTGGCTTTGACGCGCCGTAGGTGGCTAAGGGCTATGGATGCCCTCCTGCCCAAAGATATCGCCATAAACGAGGTCTACAAGGCCCGTAAAGGCTTTTCTGCACGCTTTGATGCGCGTTCCCGTACGTATACGTACCGTATTGCCGATCGCGACGCGCGCCCTGTGCTTTCGCGCGGTGCGGTGTGGTGGCACCGCTACCCATTGGATGTTGAGGCGATGTCTGCGGCCTGTCCCGCGCTGCTGGGCGAGCAGGACTTCAAGAGCTTTTGCAAGGTGGCGTCTGCCGTTGGCAAGCCCACGCATCGCTGCGTGATGCGTGCCGAGTTTGGCCATGAGGTTGCGTTTGGCGAGGACATCCTGACGTTTACCATCGAGGGCAATGCGTTTCTGCATTCGATGGTCCGCACGATCGTGGGCACGCTTGTCGAGATTGGCATGCATCGCCGTGAACCCGAGTGGATGCGCGAGGTCATCGATGCTTGCGACCGTACCGCTGCGGGCCCCACGGCTCCTGCCTGCGGCCTTACGTTTATGGGCGTGGATTACGATCCCGCCGAGCTTATCGTGCTCGACTAGGGGAGGGCTCGACGCGTCGTGCGTCGACACCTGTCATCTGTGGGCTGCGCGTGTGCAACATCTGTTCTTGGCGTGCAATACAACTGATGTCTCATTGCTTTTATTGGCGGGGTGTACCATGAACCACGGTTTGATTCATTGCTGTCGAGAGGACGGATAACTTGGTTCGACGTGGCTCGCATCCGCGACTTTCGGTGATCCTTGTGGTAGAAGGTTCGCCCAGCTATGCGATGCGTGCGCTCGAGAGTATCCAGAACCAAGACCTCTACGATTTGCAGATTGTCGTTGTCTGCCGCGATGCTGCGCCCGGTGTGCGCCATTCGCTTCAAGTTGCTGCCGACAGGGACATCCATATTGATTTGATTGACGTCGAGGACGCGAAGCGCGGCGCTTGTCTTCGTGCCGGTTTTGCTGCCTCGCGTGGCTCTCAAATCATCGCTATGAACGCCGATGAGTGGCTTGCTCCGCAGTCCCTTTCCAAGATGGTCGATATCGCGTGCGATACAGCGGCAGACATAGTGTTCCCCACGGTGTCGCTCGACCGCTATGATGCACATCGAGAGCGCCATTCGCGCGTCTTGGATGCTGCTCATATTTCCATTGATAGCAAATCTTCGATGGTGGCCGGGCTGCCTCAGTTGATTTTAGGCGGCCTAGTCGTTCAGACCTCTGGCGTGATGTATAGCCGTCCGCTGTTTGAGGCATGCCTTTTGTGCGACAAGGCGTTTCGCACAGTTGGGTTTATGGCTTGTGCGCTCTCGCGGGCGCAGCGCGTCTCCGGCTGCGGCGACGCTTGTTTCCACGCGGCGGCACCTAAGCTTACAGATGCCTTTGATCCCACCATGTATGCCAAGGTATCCGATGACACCCGAGCGCTCGACGAGCTTGCGGACTCACTTTCGGAAGCAGATAGCGGTGGTCGGCTCAAGCTGGCAAGCCAAAAGTTCTACTTTGCCGGACTGGTCGCCTGCATCGAGAATTTGTGTCTGAGTCCGCATGGGGTGTCGTCAATCGAGCGTTCCGCCCGCATGCGTGATATGCTCGATGCGCCTCGAACCCGTCAGATGGTCGCCGCGCTCAAGGACAACCATCGGGGACTCGGTCTGTTGTTTGGGCCGATTGCCAGTGCCAAGCCCGCGCGCTGCGTGATGTGTACGCATCTGGCAGCTTTTCTTAACCGGACGGGCGCAAAAACCGCCTAAACGGCTCATTTCGAAACAAACTTGCATAGAATTGTTTCGAAATGCGTTCTTATACACAAAAGCCTTCAAATAGCGTTAAACTATTCAATCACTGATTGATTGTCTCCGCCATCTTTTGGAGAGAGGGTTTGTATGGCTAAAAAACGCAATGGGCGCCAGGATGCCATTAGAGATATTGTTCGCAATAAGGACGTCCGTACGCAACGCGTGCTGGTCGATGAGCTCCGTGCCATGGGCTTTGATTGCACGCAGGCGACTGTCTCTCGCGATATTGCCGACATGGGGCTGCGTAAGCTCCCTGAGGGCATCTATGTTCTGGCAGAGGACCTGCACCTGCAGCGTATGGTTTCCGAGCTCGTAACGGGCGTTCTACGTACCGATAATCTGGTCATGATCAAGGCTCAGCCTGGCACGGCTTCCGGCATCGCCGCCGCCGTTGATGCGGCAGAGTTGCCCGATGTGCTTGGCTCGCTTGCCGGCAACGATACGATTTTGGTTATTGCCCAGACGGCCGAGGACGGCGAGCGTCTCGAGGCGCTGATCAATAAGCTGAGCAATTCTCGCAAGTAGGCGTGCGGGTCGTACGCTCGGCACTGTGCGCGCTGACATCGTGGCTTGTAAGGGGTATCGACGTTGGTCGGTACCCCCTTTTTTTGTTTGCCGGTATAAAGAACGCTCACCAGGTCGCTTTAAACTAAAAGGCTTCCGAGCAGTTTAATAAGCTGCTCGGGGGCCTTGTTGCTTATGGCCGGATGAATTTCTAGTCGACCGTATCGTCAGGCGTGGGCGAGGGATCGGGAGTGGGCGTAGGCGTAGGCGTAGGCGTGCCGCCATCGCCGCCGGTCGAACCACCAGTGGAGCCGCCCGTCGAGCCACCGGTCGTACCGGTGCCGCCGGTGGTGTCGCCGCCCGTGGTCTCGGTGGTCGTGGTCGTCGTGGTAGTCGTTGTGGTGGTTTCCTCTTCGTCCTCGTTCTCGTCCTTGTCGTCGTTCTCCGTCTTCTTGGTGTTGTTGGTGCCGTAGAACTTCCAGACGCTGTTGTTCTTGTAGGTGGGCGCCGTTCCGGTCGCAAACTCCTCGCGTTCGGTACCGGTCAGAACGGTGTTCATAAACCGCTTAAAGACAGGCAGGTTGGTGCTGTCGCCCAGCAGGTCCGTGCCGTATTTTTGGATGGGGATCTCGCCCGCGGAATAGCCGGTCCACAGGGCGCACGCCAGCTGCGGGGTATAGCCGCAGAACCACAGGTTAGTGGTGTTGTCGGTGGTGCCCGTTTTGCCGGCATAGGGCTGGTTGACGCTCAGGGCGCCAGCAGCACCCGTACCGCCGCCCTGCATGACGCCGGACAGAACATCGGTGACCGCGGCGGCCTCGCCCTCGGTAAGCACCTGTGAGGGATTGTCGGTGTGCTGGTACAGCACCGAACCGGTACGAGAGTCAATCTCGGTGATGGCGATCGGCTGGCGATAGTAGCCGCCGTTGGCAAACGTCGCGTAGGCGGCGGCCATCTCGAGCGGCGAGATCGAGCCGGTGCCGAGCGTCATGACGGGAACGTCCTCGATGTTGTCCTTGGCGGGATCGATGCCGAGCTTTTTGACGAGCGAGATGATCTTGCTGTTGCCGACGGCTTCCGCCACCTGGATGTAGCCGGTGTTGGAGGAGTATGCCGTCGCCTGCTTAAGCGTGATGTTGCCATAGCTATGGTTGGCGTAGTTTTGGACCTCGGTCGTGGTGCCCTTGGCCTTGAGCGGCGAGTTGCAGTTGAGGGTGACGTTGGGGTTCATGCCGTTTTGGATGGCAGTTGCCAGCGTAAAGGCCTTAAAGGTGGAGCCGACGGGACGCTTGGCCGTGGCATGGTTTACGTGGTTCTCGTCGGCGTTGTAGTCGTAGCCGCCCACCATGCACTTGATGTAGCCGGTCTTGGGGTCGACGACGACCATGCCCATGTCCAGGCCGTCGAGCGAGAGCGTGTCGAGCTGCTCGCGGACGGCATTCTCTGCCACCTGCTGCATCGTGGGGTCGATGGTGGTCTTGACGGTCAAGCCGCCCTTAAAGAGCACGTCGGTCGAGAACTCCTGCTCCAGCAGCTGCTTAACATAGGCGACAAAGTAGGGCTGCGAGTATACGTCGACGCCGCTGCCCGAGATTTCGGTCACGTTGAGGGTGATGGGCTCGGCCTGTGCGGCATCGTGCTCCTCCTGCGTAATGTGGCCCAGGCGCAGCATGTTGTCGAGGACCTTGTTGCGACGGGACAGCGCCAGGTCGGGGTTGACCGTGGGGTCGTACTGCGAGGGCGAGTTGGGAAGGCCGATCAACAGCGCGGCCTCGCTCAGGGTGAGGTCTGCGGCGCTCTTGGACAGGTAGGTCTCGGCGGCGGCCTCAATACCGTAGGCGCCGTGGCCGTAATAGATGGTGTTGAGGTACATCATGAGGATCTCGTCTTTGGAGTACATATCCTCCATCTTGACGGCGATGTAGGCCTCGCGCACTTTACGCTCGATGGTCGAGTCGAACTGCTCCTCCTGCAGGATGGTGTTGCGCACCAGCTGCTGGGTGATAGTCGAGGCGCCTTCGTGTCCGCCGCCGAGGGTTGCCACCGCAGCACGCGCGATGCCCCACAGGTCGATACCGCCGTGCTCGTAGAAGCGCTCGTCCTCGACGTCAACGGTGCCCTGCAGCACGTAGGGGGAGACCTCGTCCTTGGTGATGGACTTGCGGTTTTGCGTGTAGAAGCTCGCGATCTTGTTGCCGTTGCAGTCGACGATCTCGGTGGGCTCGCTCACCAGATACGCGTTGGCGTCGGTGTAGTCGGGCAGATCGGACAGCCAGCGGTTGACGTTGCCGACCATGCCGATGCCAAATGCCACGCCCGCGATAAGCAAAAAGCCCAAAAACGAGAGCAGGATTATGGGCAGGGCATGCGTCTTTGAACGGCTGCGTCCCTGTCGTTGGCGAGGACCCATATATTGACCTCCAGGTATGTCGTGCCGGACGGTGGATGTGCCGTCGGGGCAGGATGGACATAAGTTATTACACGATAAACCAAACGGGGCGCGCGATGCCTCGTGTATGCTGGAAGACGGCATTTTTCAGAGTGAATGCATACCTTGGTAAGGAGTTTGTCGATGGCGATTCGGACGATGGGGCCGAGCGGACAATACGAGACTGGATTGGATGCTGCTGGTGCGGCGCTGCCCGAGTTGCTGGCGCCGGCGGGCGGGCTCGACCAGATGCTTGCGGCCATCGCCGCGGGTGCCGATGCCATCTATGCGGGGTTGGGCGGCTTTAACGCCCGTGTGAGCGCCCATGGCTTTACGGATAACGAGTTTGCGCGCGGCTGCGCCGTGGCGCATGCCCATGGCGTGCGTGTGTACGTAACACTCAACGTGTTCGTGTTTGACGATGAGCTGTCCGATGCGGTGGCGCTGGGAGCTCATGCACTGGAGCTGGGCGCCGATGCTCTGATTGTGGCCGATGCCGGGTTGGCCTGCGCGCTGAGCGCGGCGATTCCCGGGGTCGAGATTCACCTGTCTACGCAGGCGGGCGTTCACAGCGAAGGCGCCGTGCGGCTTGCCGCCGATGAGCTGGGGGTCGAGCGTGTGACGACGGCGCGCGAGCTGACGGTCGACGAGATTGCGGCGCTATGTGCCACGGGCGTGCCCATCGAGGTATTCTGCCACGGTGCGATTTGCATCGGTTATTCTGGGGCGTGCGAGTTCTCGGCCCTGCGGCGTGGACGCTCGGCGATGCGCGGCGACTGCACGCAGCCGTGCCGTCTGGCGTACGACCTGGTGGACGAGGCGGGGCAGAGCGTTGTCGCCGTCGAGGGAGATCGCCTGCTGTGCCCGCGTGACTATCTGGGTATTGCGCATCTGCCCGAGCTTGTAGATGCCGGCGTGGCGTCGCTCAAGATCGAGGGGCGCATGAAGAACCCCGATTACGTATTCAACGTGGTGCGGGTGTGGCGCCGGGCACTCGATATGCTGCGCGACGGCGCGTGGGACCCCGATGTCGTGGAAGAGCTTGAACGCGAGCTGGGAAGGTCGTTTAACCGTGGGTTTACCGATGCGTACCTGCGAGGGCGTTCGGGTGCCGAGCTGATGAGCTTTGAGCGCGCAATTAACCAGGGCGTGCGCGTGGGGCGTTTGGTCGCTGTGGGCCACGAAGAGGTGACCGTTGAGCTCGACGCCGCCGTGGCGGCGGGTGACACGCTCGAGATCCGGTTCTATCCGGGTGTCGACGCGCGTCCCGATGTGCCCAAGCGCTGGCCGCAGGTGCCCTGCCCGGTGGATGCCGCAGCGGGGAAGCGCGTCGTCGTGCATTGCAAGCGTAAGGTGGACGCGGGCTGCGAGGTGTACCTGATTCGCAGCGCCGGCGTGTTGGATCAGACGGCGGCGGTGTTGGAGCGCATGCGGGCCGAGGCGGATGCGATTGCGCCCGTTGCGCGTGCCGTTGAGGTGCTGCCCTTTGAGGGCGTTGCGGTGGATGGCGGTGCATCGACGGAGTTGGTGGAGTGCGCGGTTCCCACTCGCATGGTTTTTGCTTGGCAGCTGATGGATGCCGACCCGTGCGGAGAACTCGATTTGTCCGACGCCGTTGTGGTGCTTGACGAGGTGTGCCGCGCGAGTGACGCTGACTGGACCCGCTCACTGATGCAGCGTGCCGGGCGCGTCGTCTGCCGCAACCTGGGACAGGTGGTGATCGCTCGCGAGCTGGGCGTGACGTTTGACGTGGCGGCGCCGGTGTTCTGCGCGAATCGGGCCACGCTTACCTGGCTGCGCGGACTCGGTGCGGGGCGGGTGTACTTGCCGGCCGAGTTGCTCGGCAATGATGCGGAGCGTATTGCCGAACTGGCTGCTGAACCCGGCGTCTTGGGTCCGGTCGACGCCGACCGTCCCGAGCTTATGGTGTGCGAGCACTGCCTGCTGACCGCCGAGGGCGTCTGCGCCACCGATGCGACGGGACAGGTTCGTTGCCGCGACTGCTTGCGTCGTCGGCAGGTACGCTATCTGGTCGAGCGTGACGGTACACGTCTGCCAGTTGCCATTGACGCATGCGGCAGGACGAGGATTTTCCTGTCGTAGGTGCTGCGTCGCGTCAGTTTGTTATCATAAGAGAGTTTATGGACTTCCAGCACCGCCGTTTTCGGCGAGGGTGCTATAGCAAAAGGAGGATACCCAATGCTGTCTGTTGACGAGCAAATGCGTATCATCACCTCGGGCGCCGCGCAGATCGTTCCCGAGGCCGACCTTCGCAAGAAGCTTGAGAAGGGCGAGCCCCTCAACATCAAGCTCGGCGTCGACCCCACCAGCCCCGACCTGCACCTGGGCCACGCCGTGCCGCTGCGCAAGATGCGTCAGTTCCAGGACCTGGGCCACAACGTCACCCTCATCATCGGCAACGGCACCGCGCTGATCGGCGACCCTTCGGGCAAGAATTCCACCCGTCCGCAGCTTTCGCAGGAGCAGATCGAGGCCAATGCCGAGACCTATGTGAGCCAGGCCATGAAGATCCTGGATCCCGAGAAGACCACCATCGTGCACAACGGCGACTGGATTCTTTCGATGGACCTGGCCGGCCTGCTGCAGGTATGCTCCAAGTTCACCGTCGCCCGCATCCTTGAGCGCGACGACTTTACTAAGCGCTACCAGTCTCAGACGCCGATCGCCCTGCACGAGTTCCTGTACCCCGTGATGCAGGCCTTCGACTCCGTTCAGATCAAGGCCGACGTGGAGATGGGCGGCACCGACCAGCTCTTCAACCTGCTCGCCGGCCGCGAGCTCATGGAGAAGATGGGCATGGAGCCGCAGATCGCGCTCACCATGCCGCTGCTCGAGGGCACCGATGGCGTGCGCAAGATGTCCAAGTCCTATGGCAACTACATCGGCCTGACCGACGCGCCCAAGGATATGTTCGGCAAGACTATGTCCATCCCCGATGAGATGATCGGCAAGTACTATCGTCTGGCCAGCTCGCTCACCCCGGCCGAGGTCGACAAGATCGACGCTGCTCTGGCCGACGGCTCTGCCGATCCCTACGAGCTCAAGCGCGCTCTGGGTCGCGACCTGTGCGACACCTACCACGGCGCCGGCGCCGTGGTAGGTGTCGCACAGGTC
>UQSC01000013.1 GCA_900543615.1 uncultured Collinsella sp.
TGGGGCTAGCGGGGTTTGCCACGATCGGGACGGGCCTGGTCGCCATCCTCATCCCGGGTGCCGAACCAGTTGCCGGCAATATGATCGACACCGGGATCGAGATCATTAAAACGCGTAACAAGTTTGCCAAAAGCGCATCGGAAGGCTTACAGAAAATCGAGACGGCTTTGCCGTACCTGGTTGCCGCGCGTGCCATGCAGGCAGTATCGGCGCAGGATACCGACGGCGTGACCTATACCGGTACGGCGCTTGCCGTGCCCAGGACATCCGAGTCGGATTTTGTTGCGCTCGAAGGATCCGAAATCTCGACCGATGCCATTAAAGATGCATCGGAAGATCTGGAGCGCGCGGCCGAGGAGCTGCAAAAAGCATCGGAGGAGACGGCGAAGGCCAAAGAGCGCGCCTGGCTAGCGGATTGCGGTGGATCGGATAAAGGTTCGGTCGGCAGCTGTTCGTGTATGTGGGAGCGCGCAAAAAGCCTAACGGATCTCTCCGGTGTTCAAAATCCGCATTACTCATCGAGCGTTACGTGGGAGCCTCAAGTTGCTCTTGATCGCGCGAAGGACTACTACCATTGGCGTCTGACAAATGAGAAGCCCCAAGGCTCGAGTGTCGAGATGAAGGCCGAGTCTGCGGCGCGTAAGGCGTTTTATACCTATGCGAGCGCGGAGGTCGATCGGGCATATATAACCGAGAACGGAGACAGGGTTTCCTCCTATATTCCGCTGCTGCCGCGCAACTCTGATGAGGTTCGGGCGACGGAACTCTATACCGATGCGGTGTGGCCGACTAGCGTGAACGATGGCAAGGCGTATCTGCATTACGGGACGACCTGCCCTAACTATAAGAAAGGAACGCCGAGCGGATTTGCTTCGGTTGCCGATTACGATGGGCAAGATAAATGCAGCAAATGTCATTTTGGCGTTTCGTCGCTTGGTGCTGTTGCGGCGCCTTCAACCTCCATCGAAAACGGCTTCGAGTATCACTTTGACAAGTTTAAAGACGCTCTGGAGGACTACGTCGACTGTCGCAACAAGGAGCTTGAGCTCGAGCGCCAGACCGAGAACGAAGCTGACCGTGCGGGCAATGCGTTCGATACCGCCATCAAAGAACTTTCCGGTGAGCGCCCGCGCATCGCCCCGCCCGGTCGCAACGGCGTGGTCGCCTTTGCGGTCTCGGGCGCCACCTCCGGTCCCGACGAGCTCAACTCTTCGTTTAACACGGCAGTTGAGCTTGGCGATCGTGGTGCAATTTCTGCTGCAGTGCTGGCGCCCGACGATGCGACCGCGCAGAACAACGTGCTCGCGCGTTTCTTCTCGACGCTGGAGGAGCGTTCGGGCGGCGTTGCCGGCGTGCTCGACGGCGTTATGGATGTTTGGGGCCGCCTGCTTGTGGGGTACGGAGACATCCAGGGTGCGGCTGACGAGCTTATGGGAGAGCTGATCGGTGGCTTGGGAGGGGGTAGCGGCGCGTTGGGCTCCATCGCGTCCTGGCTCGGTGACACCGTTTCGTCCTCCGTGGCGGCGCTGGGACTCGAACCGTGCGATTTGCGTCTGAGAAAACCGGTGCTGACCGATACCGCCAATGTCATCAAAAGTCCGGGGTCCGATATCGCAGGCATCTCCAAAACTCAAGATACCCTGCGAAAAATCCCCTTGGGCGTGACTGACCCCAAGGCACTTTGCGAGGCCTTGGAATATCACGTCGAGCGCACCATCAGCAGCGCGGTGTTCACGCTTGCGGAGATCCCGCTGCCCGGTGGCCGCTCCATCCCACTCACTGTCGATGTTGCCACGCTGGTGGGAGCTTTTGGCGGTGGGTCGTAATGGGCATTCGCGCGGGCTTGCGCGAGGAGCGTGCCCAGGCGACGGTCGAGATGGCTGTGGTCACGCCTGTCCTGCTCGTGCTGGCTCTCGTCGCGTACAACGTCATGATCTTTGCAGGCGCGGTCGCGCGCTTCGACCGCGTGGTGCCCGACATCGTGCTTGCGCACGCTGTGGCGCCGGGCGGGGAGGGTGACGAGAGCTCCATTGACGCTTCCGCGACCGTTCAAGCTCAGATTCAGGATGCCATGGAGGGATATGACCTACAGGTCGAGGTCTCGAGCGAGCAAGGCACGGCGTCATCGGATGGCGGCCTGCTCTCTCTTTCTGGCACGTTTAGGACCTATACCTGCACCATGCACTACGAGCCGTGGCCGAGTTTGCTGAGCATCGCCGGCGTTTCCCTGGGGGCGCCGGCCGTGCTCACGCATGAACGTGCGGTGACGGTCGATCCATGGCGTCCGGGGGTGGTCATGTGACCGCGGTCTCGTCCTACATCGCTTACGCGCGGGCACTCAACAGGCTGGGTTGGACGCCGGCCGAGTTTGTGGTGGCGGAGTCGTTTGTCGTGCGCCTGCGCGGCATGCTGGGACGGCGTCCGGTTGCCGCCAACGGCCTGCCGCTCGTCATGGCGTTTCCACGCTGCTCTTCGGTCCATACGTGTTTTATGGCCTATCCCATCGACATCGCCTTCATCGATCGCGACGGCAATATCCTCGCGCGCTACGAAAACGTCCGTCCTTGGCACATGTGCTCTTGCCTCGGCGCCTGGGCCGTACTAGAGCGTCCTTCAATCATTGTTTCGACTCCTGCTCTCCAACGCGTGCCGGCTTAAGAATTGGCGACAGTTGACTTTTGTCATACGAAATTGGGTAAGATGGAGGAGAAGATGCATGGATGTTGAGATCCATCCCAACGCTAAAAAGCACCTGACGGAAAAGCAGGTGCTTAGCGCTTGGCTTGCGGTTACTGAGTGCATTCGTCGCGAGTCGAAGGACGAGCCGCCGAGATGGCTTGCAATTGGATGGCTCTCAGACGGACGAAGCGTGGAGCTTGTCGCGGTGGAGCTTGTCCGTGGGTGGCTTATCATTCATGCCTTGTCTCCAGTCCAGAAGAAATTTTGGCAGGAGATTGAACAGGCTCGGCAAAGGGGTCGATGATGGGCAAGACGTATACGGCCGCTAATGGTCAGGTTGTAACGGATGAAATGGTTGACGCATGGTGCGAGTCGTACGAGCGCGGAGAGTTTCCGGATGGCGAACACACCGTTGGTGGAATCGTGCATGGACGGCCCCCACTCTCAGGCGAGGGGACGGCAACACTATCGGTCAAGATTCCTCTGGGAATGAAGGAGGCCATTCGTCGACGGGCGGCTGCCGAGGGGATGACGCCAAGTGAGTTTGCCCGTGCGGCCCTGAGTGAAAAACTTCTTGCTGCCGGTTGATACTTCTGACGTGCCGTTCTATAGGATCGAGGTCGTGGCCGATGTCGCGCTCAAAAACTTTTTTAAAATTCTCGGTTGACCGGAGCGCGTCCTTGGTTATACTAATCAGGCCTTGAAACAAGGCACACCTCAAATGGCTGGGTAGCTCAGTTGGTAGAGCAGAGGACTGAAAATCCTCGTGTCAGGGGTTCGATTCCCTTCCCCGCCACCTTGAATTGACTAGGACCTCTGCAAAGGGGTCCTTTTCTTTTACCGAAGGCTCCTGCGGAAACTGCATCCCGGAATATAGCCTCAAAGCGGGATGCGCTTTCCACTTTGAGCCTGTTTGGGAAAGTGTGGACCGGAATCCGGCGTCAGAATGGGACGCGCTTTCCTTTTGCGGCCCTTGGCGGAAACTGCGTCCAAGATCCCGCGCTCAGAACGGGATGCATTTTCCGGTTGAGGCCTCGAACGGAAAATGCATCCCAGTTTTTTGCGAAAAAACGGGGCACGCTTTCCGACCGCCTACTTCCGGCGCATATGTACATCTCGGCGCGCCATCTCGGGTTCCGCCTGCCCGGACATTCCTCCCACTTTTGCGCCACTTTGTAGACCGTTCGGTCGCCTGTCCGCACGCGCGGGTATACTCAAAACGATACTTTTCCTATGCAATACGATGCAGGTTCGACCTGCGCGATTCGAAGGGGGCCGTGATGGAGAGGATTCTCGGCGTTAATCTCTCTGGCTGGTTTATTCCCGAGCCCTGGGTGACCCCGTCGCTCTATGCAGCGACCGGAGCATCCAATGCAGCCGAGCTGCAGGAGGCCATGGGCACCGCTGCCTATAACGAGCGCATGCGTCGCCATTACGAGACGTTTGTGAGCGAGGACGATTTTCGTCGTATGGCGCAGATCGGTCTCAACGCCGTGCGCCTGCCGGTGCCGTGGTATGCCTTTGGCTCGCAGGAGTCCGATGCTTCCTACATCTCGGTCGTCGATTATATCGACCGTGCTATTGAGTGGGCCGCCAAGTACAACATCCGCGTACTGCTCGATCTGGCGACGGTGCCGGGTGGCCAGGGCGATTCCAACGATTCACCCACGATGCCGGAAGTCGTCGCTGAGTGGCATTCGTCCACCAATGGCCGTCACGTTGCGCTCGATGTGCTCGAGCGTCTGGCCGATCGCTATGGTGAGGCCGAGAGCCTGATGGGCATCGAGCTGTTGGATACGCCGCAGATGAGTGTCCGCAAGAGTCTCTTTGCCATGACGGATGGTATTCCGGCGCACTACCTGCGCAACTTCTATCGTGACGCGTACGAGCTCGTTCGTTCGTATATGCCCGAGGACAAGATCGTCGTCTTTTCCTCTTCGGGACACCCTGGCGAGTGGAAGCACTTTATGCGCGGTGCTAAGTACAAGAACGTCTACATGGACCTTCACCTGTACCATTACCGCGACGAGTATGCGCTCGACATCACGAGCCCCCGCGGTCTGACGACGGCGATTTCGCGCAACAAGCGTGAGCTCAAAGAGGCGATCGCAACTGGGTTCCCCGTCTTGGTGGGCGAATGGTCGGGCGCGGCAATCTTCGCCAACTCGTCGGTTACGCCCGAGGGCCGCAATGCCTACGAGCGCGTGTTTATCGCCAACCAGCTGGCATCGTTTGCGCCGGCGGCTGGCTGGTTCTTCCAAACGTGGAAGACCGAGAAGCGTATTGCAGCATGGGACGCCCGCGCGGCACTCGGCACGCTTGAGCGCGGCATGATTGAATAGGTTGATATGACGCAAAACAGCGCCCACACGGGCAAACTTTATGTGGTCGGTACGCCCATCGGTAACCTGGGCGACCTGTCCCCGCGCGTTGGCGAGGCCTTTGCCGCCGCCGATGCCATTTGCTGCGAGGACACGCGTGTGACGTCAAAGCTGCTGATGCACCTGGGCATTTCCAAGCCGCTTGTCCGTTGCGACGAGAATGTGATCGCCAGCCGCGCCGCCGGCCTGGTCGACCGTCTGCTGGCGGGGGAGACCCTCGCCTTTGCCTCGGACGCCGGCATGCCGAGCGTGTCCGATCCCGGCCAGGCGCTGGTCGAGGCGGCACGTGAGGCCGATGTGCCCGTCGAAGTTATTCCCGGGCCCTCCGCTTGCGTCACGGCGCTCGTTTCGTCCGGCATTCCCTGCGAGCATTTTTTCTTCGAGGGCTTTTTGGGCCGAAAGCACGGCGACCGTGTGCGCCGTTTGCAGCGCCTTGCCGTGGTGCCCGGCGCACTCATCTTCTACGAGTCTCCACATCGCATCGTGGCGACGCTCGAGGCCGTGGCGGAGGTCTTTCCCCAGCGTGAGGCTGCCGTCTGCCGCGAACTCACCAAGCTGCACGAGGAGGTCTTGCGCGGGCCCGCTGACCAGCTTGCCGAGGAGCTGCATGCTCGCGGCGAGGTAAAGGGCGAGATTGCGCTGGTCATCGCGCCGCCGAGCGAGGATGAGGAGGCCGGCATCGCGCCGGTTGGCGCTGCGGTAGCGGATCCCGACGAGGCCCTGCGCGAGGATATCCGCACCGCGCTCGAGGAGGGGGAGCCCGCCTCTGCGGTGGCCAAGCGCCTGTCTCAGAAGTATTCGCGCCGCAAGCGCGATGTCTATGCCATGGTGCTCGATATGCAATAGATGGAGGATATCCAGCCCTTGCGCTAGAATCATCCTCTGTATGCAACGTTTTTCTGGAGGACAAACCCCATGGATCAAAGCAAGCCTTCGTTCTTTATCACGACGCCCATCTACTACGTCAACGCCGATCCGCACCTGGGCACGGCTTATTCCACCATCATCGCCGACGTTCAGGCTCGCTATCGCCGCTCCGCCGGCTATAACGTCAAGTTCCTGACCGGCATGGACGAGCACGGCGAGAAGGTCGCCGAGGCCGCAGCCAAGCATGGCATGACGCCGCAGGAGTGGACCGATAGCCAGGCTCCGCACTTCAAGGAGCTTTGGAGCAAGCTCGAGATTTCCAACGACGACTTCATCCGCACCACCGAGCCGCGCCAGCATCATGCCGTGCAGTACCTGTGGGAGCGCATGAAGGAGTCCGGCTATCTATATAAGGGCAGCTACGACGGTTGGTATTGCGTGCCTGACGAGACCTACTTCACCGATACGCAGGTCCAGAAGGGCGATGAGGAGTACGGCAGCGTCGGCCAGCACCTGTGCCCCGACTGCCACCGTCCGCTTGAGCGCGTGCAGGAGGAGTCCTACTTCTTTAAGCTTTCCGCTTTCCAGGACAAGCTTCTCAAGCTCTATGACGAGCACCCCGACTTTGTCGAGCCTGCGTTCCGCATGAACGAGGTGCGCAGCTTTGTCGAGGGCGGCCTTAACGACCTTTCCGTGAGCCGTACGAGCTTTGACTGGGGCATTCAGGTCCCGTTTGACGAGGGTCACGTGACCTACGTGTGGTTCGATGCGCTGCTCAACTATATGACAGCCGTCGGCTACGGTGTCGACACCGACGAGGCCCGTGCCGAGCTGGCCTATCGCTGGCCCGCGCAGTTCCACATCGTGGGTAAGGACATCATCCGCTTCCACTGCGTCATTTGGCCCGCCATGCTCATGGCCATCGGCGAGGCCCTGCCCGAGCACGTCTTTGCCCACGGCTTCCTGACCGTGCGCAATGCCGAGACCGGCAAGGCCGAGAAGATGTCCAAGAGCCGCGGCAACGCCATCGCTCCGCAGGACGTTATCGACATGCTGGGCGTCGAGGGCTATCGCTACTACTTTATGACCGACGTCGTCCCCGGCACCGACGGTGCCATCAGCTTCGACCGCATGGAGCAGGTCTACAACGCCGACCTGGCCAACAGCTGGGGCAACCTCATCTCGCGTTCGCTCAACATGAGCGGCAAGTATTTTGACGGTTGCGCGCCCGCCAAGCCCGCATCGTTCGATGCGTTCGACAACCCGCTGGCAAAGATCGCCGACGGCCTGGTCGAGCGCTACATGGCCAAGATGGACGTGCTCGATTACGGCGGAGCCAAGGACGAGGTCATGGAACTCATCCATGCCGCTAACCACTACATCGAGGACTCCGAGCCTTGGGCGCTTGCCAAGGACGAGGCTAAGGCCGACGAGCTGGCATTTGTGATCTACAACCTGCTCGAGGCCATCCGCATCGCCGCTCACCTGCTGATGCCGCTCATGCCCCAGACTTCTGCCGAGGCTCTGCGTCGCCTGTCCTGCGAGGACGAGGCCGCGAGCGACGACCTCAAGGGCATCTGCGCCTGGGGCCTGCTTGTCGGCGGTCAGCCCGTCGAGAAGGGCGACCCGCTGTTCCCGCGCCTGGCGTAGAGACCGCGCGAGCGCCATATCGGCAATTTGCTGTTTAGCTGTAAGGGCATGGCCGCCACGGTCCATGCCCTTTTGTTTCAAGACGCCGCCATCATGCTAAGGAGGCAACCATGACAACTTCGCCTTTGGCAAACCCCACGGCCACCAGGGAGCTGCTAGAGGAGTTTGGCCTTGCGACTAAGCATCGCCTGGGCCAGAACTTTCTAATCGACAATCATGTGATCGAGCGTATCTGCGAGCTTGCCGAGCTTGCAGGTGACGAGCGCGTACTCGAGGTGGGTCCGGGTTGCGGCACGTTGACACTTGCGTTGCTGCAGGAGGCGGCGTGCGTTACGTCGATCGAGGCCGATCCCGAGCTTGAGCCGGTGCTTGACGCCCACGCCGCCGACTATGCCAACTTCCGCTTTATCATGGGCGATGCGCTCAAGGTGGGCCCGGAGCAGATTGAGCAGGTTGCGGGCGGTACGCCGACGGTGTTTGTCGCGAATCTGCCCTACAACGTGGCGGCGACGATCATCCTTCAGTTCTTCCAGACGATGCCCGCGCTTAAGCGCGCTGTCGTCATGGTTCAAAAGGAGGTTGCCGATCGCATTGCCGCAACGCCCGGTAACAAGACCTATGGCGGCTACACGGCAAAACTCGGCCTGTACGCGCAGGTGACGGGTCGCTTTGAGGTGCCGCCGCGTTGCTTTATGCCAGCGCCGCACGTGGACTCGGCCGTCGTGCGTATCGACCGTGTTGACGGCGTGGTGCCCGAGGGGCTCGATCGCGAGTTCGTGGCTCGTGTGATCGACGCTGCATTTGCTCAGCGGCGCAAGACCGTCCGAAATTCCATGAGCGCCAACGGTTTTGCCAAGGACGTGCTCGATGCCGCTTTTGAGGTTTGCGGTATCGCACCCACCACGCGCGCCGAGACGCTCGATGTTGCCGACTTTGTCCGTCTGGCCCGGGAGCTAATCCATGACGCCTAATGCCGAACGCGTGACGTTTACCAAGAAAAAGAAGACGGTTGCTTGTCCCGTGCCCTTGGCGCCGCTTGCCGACACGCATGCACATCTGCTTTCGTTTTGGGGCAAGGATGTGCCCGAGACGCTCGTGCGCGCCAAAGCCGCGGGCGTCGACCTGTTGGTGACGATGTTCGACCCCATTGCCGACAAGCGCAGCGTGGCGGACTATAGCGACTGGCTGGTGCGCGAGATTCTTCCGATGCAGGATATCCCGCAGATCAAGTATCTTGCCGGCGTGCATCCGTATGGCGCGCCGGACTATACCGACGACGTTCATGCACAGGTCGTTGCGGCACTTGATGACCCCTTATGCGCCGGTATTGGCGAAATCGGCCTGGACTACCACATGGACTATGACGACGATATCGCGCCGGCACCCCATAACGTGCAGATTGATTGCATGGCGCGCCAGCTCGAGCTTGCCGTGTGCCGTAACGTGCCGGTGGAGCTACATCTGCGTCACGAGGACACGGACCAGGAGCGCACCTCGCACGTGGACGCCTACAACGTGCTTCGTGAGGTGGGCGTGCCCCAGGCCGGTTGTGTGCTGCACTGCTTTGGCGAGGACCGCGCCACGATGGAGCACTTTGTGGAGCTGGGCTGCTATATCGTCTATGGTGGTGCGGCCACCTTTAAGCGCAACGACGACGTGCGCGAGGCATTTGCGGCAACCCCACTCGATCGAATTTTGTTCGAGACGGATTGCCCGTATATGGCCCCGGAGCCCATCCGCGGTCTTGAATGCGAGCCCGCAATGATCTCCATTACGGCAAACGCGCTGGTTAACGACCGTATCGATCGCACTGGTGAGGATGCCGAAACAATCGCGCAAGCCGCTTGGGAAAATGCCTGCAAACTTTTTCAAAAATAGTTCTTGCGTTCGCGATGGCGCTCCGTTATTCTAATTCCTGCACGCGGGCGTGGCGGAATTGGCAGACGCGTACGGTTCAGGTCCGTATGGGGGCAACCCCATGAAGGTTCAAGTCCTTTCGCCCGCACCATTGATTGAAAAGCTCCCAGCAATGGGGGCTTTTTTGTTTTGGGCCCATCGCGGGGACTTGAACCTGCGAAGGAGCGAGCGTAAAGAAAACGCGGAGCGTTTTTAGCGAGCTGGCGAGGACGCCGGCAGGCGGCCGAAGCCGGTGCGGATCCGCGAAGCGGATACGCGGACGTCCTTTCGCCCGCACCATTAAATGAAAGAGCTCCCAGCAATGGGAGCTTTTTTGTTATGGGCCTCTTGTTGATGTCACGTTGCTGCTTCGTGCGGGTATCCTAGTGCCAACGTGTGCCTATCAGAGGAGAGACCATGCTGTTGTCCGGTATCATCGCCGCCCTTACCAGCCTTTTGATTCCCATCATCATCCTGTTGCTGCTGCTTCCTAACGCCTGCTATGTCGTTGAACAACAGCATGCCGTGATCATCGAGCGTCTGGGCAAGTTTAACCGCATCGTCAACGCGGGCTTCCACATGAAGGTGCCCGTGATCGACCGCAAGGCCGCCACGGTGAGTCTGCGCACCATGAAAAACGGTTTTGGCATCGACGTTAAGACCCAGGACAACGTGACCATCGGCCTTGAGGTCTCTGCTCAGTACCACGTGAGCTATGACATGGGTGCCGGCCCGGCAGATTCGGGTATCTACAAGAGCTACTATATGCTGCAGGAGCCCGTCGATCAGATGCGCGATTTCATCACCGATGCCCTGCGCTCTTCCATCCCTGTCTACACGCTTGATGAGGTCTTTGCCAAGAAGGATGACATCGCCAAGGACGTTAATGCCACCGTGTCCGAGCAGATGGCTGCCTACGGCTTCACGCTCGTGTCGACACTCATCACCAAGATCGCACTGCCGACCGAGGTCGAGAACTCCATGAACGACATCAACGCCGCCCAGCGCAAGCGCGCTGCGGCGCAGGAGCTCGCCGAGGCAGACCGCATCAAGCGCGTCACCGAGGCGACCGCCGAGGCTGAGGCTATGGAAAAGGCGGGCGAGGGCATCGCCAACCAGCGCAAGGCCATCGCGCTGGGTATCAAAGATTCGCTCGAGATCATCCAGGAGACGGGTGTCGGCAACGATGAGGCCAACCAACTGTTCATGTTTACGCAGTGGTCCGAGATGATGACGGAGTTTGCTCGCACGGGTAAAACTTCGACGGTCGTGCTGCCGAGCGACTTCTCGCAGTCGGCCTCTATGTTCGAGCAGATGCTGACCGCCGGCAAAGTTCAAAACGATTCGAAGGAGTAGACGCGCGTGAAATACACCGTCGTTTGCGTCGGTAAGCTCAAGGAGCGCTTTTGGAAGGACGCGTGCGCTGAGTACACCAAGCGCCTAGGTGCCTATGCCAAGGTTGATATCCGCGAGGTGGCCGATATCGACCCGGCTAAGGCGGGCGGCGTGGATGCCGCGCGCGACAAGGAGGGGGCGGCGATTCTTGCTGCCCTGCCGTCTCGAGCGCATGTGATCCTGCTGGCTATCGAGGGCAAGGAGCGTTCGAGTGAGGAGCTCTCGGCGAGGCTCGACGATCTTATGCTGCGAGGCAGCAGCGACATCGCCTTTGTGATTGGCGGATCGGACGGCGTGAGCGATGAGGTACGCGCCCGCGCCGACGAGATGCTCAGCTTTGGACGCATTACCTTGCCGCATAACCTGGCGCGTGTGGTGCTGCTAGAGCAGATTTACCGTGCCTGCAAGATCAGCCGTGGCGAGCCGTATCACAAATAGGTCGGCAATACGAAACAATGGCGTGGGACAATACCTTTCGTTTTGAGGAATGTGTCTGAAAGGACTATGAGATATGAAGATTGGATTTGTCGGTTTTGGCAATATGGCGAGCGCTATGGCCGATGGCTGGATCGCTGCCGGTGTAGCTGCGAGCGACATGTGCGCCTGCGCGGGTCGCTACGACGCACTGGTTGAGCGCTGCGAGGCGCGCGGCATGGTCGCCTGCCACGATGCCGCCGAGGTTGTCGCCGCATCCGATATCGTGGTCGCTGCGGTCAAACCGTACATGATCGAGAAGGTATTCGCCCCGCTCAAGGATGCTCTTGCCAAAAAGGTCGTTCTGTCGGTTGCCTGGACCTGGGACAGTGCCAAGTGGGAGCAGGTCCTGCCGGGTGTCGCGCATATCTCGACGGTGCCCAACACACCGGTTTCGGTGGGCGAGGGCGTCATCGCTTGCGAGAAGGCTTCCACGCTTAGTGATGAGCAGAGCGCAGTGGTGCTTGATCTGCTTGGCAAACTCGGTGCGGTGGTCGAGCTCGATACGAGTCTGCTGTTTGTGGGCGGCACGGTGGGTGGTTGCGCTCCGGCATTTGTCGCCATGGCAATCGAGGCCCTGGGCGATGCGGCGGTCAAGCATGGTATCCCGCGTGCCGATGCCTATCGCATTGTGAGCCAGATGGTGCTGGGTACGGCAAAGCTGCAGCTTTCAACTGGTCAGCATCCTGCGGCGATGAAGGATGCCGTATGCTCGCCCGGTGGCGCCACCATCAAGGGCGTCGTTGCGCTCGAGGACGCCGGCATGCGCAGTGCCCTGGTCAAGGCAATCGACGCAACTCTCCAGTAAAACCTTCCATTTAGGGACAGGTTTATTTTGGCGGGTTTTTCCTGCGGTTTTGTCGTATATGCGAAAAGCGCCCCGCAACCGGATCGTTACCGGTTGCGGGGCGCTTGCGTTTGCCCAGATAAAACCGACCAAAATAAACCTGTCCCTTTTTGGCAGGTTAGTCCCAGAAGCTGTCTTCCTCATCCTCGGACTTGGGTCCGCGGTCGACGTACATCTTATGGGTACGCTTCTCCATTACAAAGGCAAGAATCGCAAATAACAGGATGCCGCCGGCGAAAAGGATGGCAAAACCGGTGCGGGTGCCAAACAAAAAGGAAAAAACTGCGTCCATTGGGTGCCTTCTTGCGTAGTTGAGTTGGGTCGTAAACGCTCATAAGTATATACTTGCCCATACATGTACAAGGTTGCAACCTAAATGGAATGTATATCGCCGGAGGATCTAATGCTTGATATCAAGTTTGTTCGCGAGAATCCCGATGCCATCGATGTCGCCATGGCTAACCGCCAGACGTCTTGGGATCGCGAGAAGTTCTTTGAGCTCGACGACGAGCGCCGTGCCGTCATCACCGAGGTCGAGGAACTCCAGGCTACGCGCAATGCCGAGTCCAAGAAGATCGGCGCCCTGATGAAGGAGGGCAAGAAGGAGGAGGCCGAGGCCGCCAAGGAGGCCGTGCGCGCCGTCAACGAGAAGATTGACGGTCTGGCCGAGCGTCGTACTGCCCTCGAGCAGGAGCAGTACGACTTCATGGCTCACCTGCCCAACATTCCTTGCGAGGCCACGCCGTACGGCAAGGACGAGGACGAGAACATCGAGCGTCGCCGCTGGGGCACCCCGCGCGAGTTCGACTTCGACTTTAAGCCGCACTGGGATCTGGGCACCGACCTCGACATTCTTGACTTCGAGCGCGGCAACAAGCTCTCCGGCAGCCGTTTCACCGTTCTCGGTGGCGCCGGTGCCCGCCTGGAGCGTGCCCTCATCAACTTCTTCCTCGATACGCACACCAGCCGTGGCTTCAAGGAGTGGTGGCCGCCTATCGTCGTCAAGCGTCAGACCATGTTCGGCACGGGCCAGCTGCCCAAGTTCGAGGACGACGCCTATCACGTCTCGGGCGACAACTTCCTGATCCCCACCGCCGAGGTCGTGCTTACCAACCTGCACGCCGGCGAGGTCCTCGATGCCGACACCCTGCCGCGCCGCTACACCGCCTTCACCCCCTGCTTCCGCGAGGAGGCCGGTTCCGCCGGTCGCGACACCCGCGGCATCATCCGTCAGCACGAGTTCGACAAGGTCGAGATGGTCAAGTTCGCTAAGCCGGAGGAGTCCGACGAGGAACTCGAGAGCATGACCGCCGAGGCCGAGTACCTGCTGCAGCAGCTGGGCCTTCCGTATCGCGTGATTAGCCTGTGCACCGGCGACTTGGGCTTCTCTGCCCGTCAGACCTACGACGTCGAGGTTTGGCTGCCGAGCTACAACGCCTACAAGGAGATCAGCTCCTGCTCCAACTGCGGTGACTTCCAGGCTCGCCGCGCCAACATCAAGTATCGCGACCCCGAGAACTTCAAGGGTTCGCGCTACCTGCACACCCTCAATGGTTCCGGCCTGCCGGCCGGCCGCACCATGGCCGCCATTCTGGAGAACTACCAGAACGCCGACGGCACCATCACGATTCCCGAGGTTCTGCGTCCTTACATGGGCGGCCTCGAGAAGATCGAGCCGGTTGCGTAACTTGCCTGCATAGGGGATATGCAAGGGCGCTCCTTCGGGGGCGCCCTATTTCGTGCGTAGGTCCATACCATGCCGTGCGGACAGCTCAATAGAAAACACACGAACAACTGTTCTGTATACAGCCATCTACCTGCTATGCTTTTGCTAAATAAGAGCGAGAGAAAGGGGACGCGATGGAGCTGTTTGATGATCGGGTGGTTTTGTTTGAGAGCGACGAGGGCGGGGAGTACCTGCTTGTAACGTGTGAGCCGTCTGGCATGGGTGGCCTGGTGCTTCGGCAGACGAGTGAGGGTCCGTTGACCCAATGGTGTTTTGAGGAGTCGCCGCATGTGGTCGAGACCTTTGTGACGCACGAGGGGCTTGTGGCGCTGGAGCACTTCTATGGAGTTGGGACTTCCAACCAGGTCGCGCGCATGCTGAGCATCTCGTTTGCCGATTATGATTGCGCCCAGCGGGTGAGATCGCTCCTGAGGGAACTTGATGCCAAGTTTGACGTGATCGAAAAGCCAATCAATCGTACGGGGAACGGCGGTATATGCGGAGCAGCATGACAAAACTGCGTTCCACAAAAAAGTTTGAGATTGTGCTTGACTCCAATAAGCTAAAGTGGTTTTATATGTCTTGCGCTGCGGCGTTACCTCAGCTGGATAGAGGGTCTGACTACGAATCAGAACGTCATAGGTTCGAATCCTATACGCCGCACCATTTGAGATTAAAGCTCCCGGCAACGGGGGCTTTTCTTTTACGTAAGCACTGCATGGATTCGAACCTCGGTCGAGGCGCGGGCGTAAAGCGGACTATTTCCTGTCGACTCGTGTAAGATTTCGAGTAGGTGTCGCGGCCCATCCGTGACCACTCCTTCTTCAAGCGACCGATCAGGGTGATACTTCGTGGCAGAGCGTCCGACATACAAGCTCAGGTTTCTCGATCCCAAGAAGCGCTTTCCGGCGATACCCGAGCAGCCTGCGGGGCGCTCATATGGCGTGGTCTGGAAACTCTTTGGCGAGGACCCGCATGAATCATGCTATGTCGTCGAATTCGTCGGCAAAAGCCATGTGTCGCTTTTGGGCTACGTGAGCGTTTCGGGTGAGGTCTATAAGGTGGACCGTCCCGTTAACGAAGTATCGCTGCCCGACGATCCCGACATGCAGCTGATTCTTGACGAGTCCGATTCCAACATCGGTGAGATTGCAGTCAGGGGTACCGATGGGACGATGCGCTCCCGGGCGCGAGTCATCGGCTCTCCCGAAGGCCCCATGCGCGAGCAGTCCGATCACGAGACATGGAATTCGGCCCGCTCCCTTCCTTACGGCGAGTTCATGGCGTCGATGTTCCTGCGCTACGTGATATTTGCCAACTCCGAAAGCGCTATTGCGAACACGGCGGGCGTCGGCGGTCTCGATGCGGACATGCAAAACGTTGTCGACAAGATCAAGCTCGTAAAGTTGCCCGAGCCGGTCGAGGTGTTTTTGGGCTTTAACACGTCACCGCTCCCCGATGCTATCGAGACGCTGCTTTACCGCGTTGACCATGCCGAGAATCCGAGCGGTATCGAGCGCTATGCCGCCACCCTTATGAGCGAAATTGACTTGCCCCGTCTGCGCACCATTGCTGCCAAGTCCGAAATGAGCCTGGCGCGCATCGACCGGTCAAAGCTGTTTTATCTCAATTTTGATCGTAGCTTGCTGGACCAGGACGAGATTGACATGCTGCTTGCCATCGAGTGCCGTCTCAACCGCCTCTCCGGCATCCTTGAGCGCATCGGGGCTGGATTGGCCCCTGCGGCATCCTCGCCGAGCCTTGAGGGCTGCGCGCTCTTTGATTCGTGGCATATCGCCAAGACGACCAACGATGTTCCCCGACTGCTCGATACGGCCTCGAGCGATAACCCGTGGGGCAAACCGGGTACGGTGGCTTGCCAGCCGGGCGGTGAGTGGGATGTGCGTACCCGCTTCGCGCGTATCGTCGAGGCACTTAACGTTGTCACACGGCTCGACTATACCTATCGGGCAAACGTTGCCGAGGGGATTATGCTCGTTCGGTTTGGGCAGTCTGTCGTGGATGCCATGCCGCAACGTGAATACGACGCTCAAGATGACGCCTGGCGCGAGCTGGACGAGGACACGCGCGCGGTCTGGGCCGCGGAACACGATGCGCGCGTGGCACTCACGCTTGCGGCAGCGTGTTTTGCCGCGGGCACCTGCATCACGCGCTGCTATGTGCAGATTGCTGCTCCCGACAGTGAGCAGGGCGAGCGCGTTGTCGCAACGTATTTCTTTGGGCGCGCGGCCTATCTGGCCGATTGCGTGCCTGTCGCCAAGGATCTTGAGAGCATGGACATGGACGATATGCCGTGCAAGCGTGTACTTGAGGCGTATGAGTCAACTGCTCCGGAGACGATTGAACCTGCGGAGGTTCATGCTCGTCCGCGTGATGACCATCGCACGCTTCCGCCGGCGCTGCGCGATTTGCTGCTTGCCGATACGGCTGACGAGTTGGAGGTCATGGAAGAGGACGACGACCCATACGTGGCCCGTGTTGTTGAATTGCGCGAGCAGGCAAAAGTCGACCGTACAGGTGCCTTTGAAGGCTTTTCCCGTCTTGTCGAGGAGTTGGAGGCTAAGTGCGCCGTCGCCGAGCTTTTGGCGACAGGTCCGGTTCAAACGCAGTTTTGCGATAACCAGCTGGTGCGCATGGTGCTACCGGTGTTGGAAGAAGACCGCTCTGTGCGAATCCTTCGTGCGCCCGATGCACTGTACTTTGCCCAGCACGAGATCTGCAGCTTTTACGCCGAGCAAGAGGACTTTGAACGAGCACTGCCCGAGGTGCGCCATCTTTACGATCTGGCACGCTCGTCCATGCAATCGCACTTTGCGCTCATCAACGTGCTTGCGCGTCTGGAGCGCTTTGACGAGATTATCGAGGTGGCGCGCCACGGCCTACGTATTGCCAGCGATCGTTCTGCAATCGGCTACCTGTTCTATCGCTTGGCGTTTGCCTATTGGAATTGCGATCAGCTCGACCTAGCGCTGGCTTGTTACCGTCTGGTGCCGCGCGGTGAGGAATCGGGCAGTAGTGCGCTGGAAGAAATGCAGGGCCTTATGAATGAGATGGGCGTCAGCGAGCGTCCGACGTTCGAGGAGGCGGTCGAGACCATCCGCAAGGCTGGACTCGAGCTGCCGCCAGTGTCCGCCGTGACGAATCAGCTGGCAGATGCCGCTGTGCAACTGGTCGACAACGGCTTCTTTTTCCTGGCACGCGGTTGCATCTTCCAAATGTGGCGCACCATGGGCAACGACGAGCTCGGCTCCCTCAACCGCTCGCTGGGGTAGGCGAAGCCTCCAAGGAGGAAAGGATGCTAGGCAATTAGAAAATTTCCTCTTGCCCATCCTTGGCTGTTTGGTTACTATAGAACGGCTGTTACGGAGAGCTGACCGAGAGGCCGAAGGTGCTCGCCTGCTAAGCGAGTATGCCCCAAAAGGGCATCTGGGGTTCGAATCCCCAGCTCTCCGCCAGTACGAATTTGAAGAAGGGTCCCATTTGGGGCCCTTTTTTATTATCAAGAATGGCGGCTGGGGATTCGAACCCTCAAAAAAAGAGGCATCCTTTCGGACGCCTCCTTTCAGTGAGCTTATTATTCTTGCGCCCTACACCTCGGGCGCCTTGGCGACGGTCTCGCTTTCTGCCGTGAGTGGGCGGTTGTCGATGCGGCGGCCCAGGCGGTCGAGCTTCACAAGGAGCCACTCAATGGGATTCGGCCCTGCCCCTTCCTCGTCGGCAACCAGGTCCATAACGGCGATTTTGGTGCCGTCCTGCTTGAGCGTAACGCTGCCCACCTTGTCGCCCACATGCACCGTGCCCGAAAGATCGTCGTGGCTAACCTTTTCGGTCACCTCGCCGGCAAGGGAAAACACGGTCGCTTGCGCCGTAGGATCGGCGAGTGTGGCGTCGATCGTCTTATCCGTCCAGTCGGTTTGGCCAATGCGCGCCATAAGCGGGTTGCCGTTGGTGGTCTTTTCCTGCGTGTTGGCGATCGCGACCGTCACCTTGTGACCGTAGTACCAATTGGCAAGGGTTGCGGTATCGGTAAAGCGCTGGTCGGTGGTGGTGGAGTTCAAAACGACGGTGTAGATCTCGTCGCCATCGCGGTTGTAGGCACTCGTAAAGCAATAGCCTGCATCGTCGGTGGTGCCGGTCTTGCCGCCGATGTTGCCATCTTGGCCCAGCAAATAGTTATGCGTGTCCATGGAATGCGAATGGTCGGTGCCGTCGGCGCCCGTGACCTCGATCCAGGAATCCTCGCTCGCTACGACCTCGCGGATCGTGTCGTTTTTCATGGCCTCCTGCATCATCAGCGCCACGTCATGTGCGGTTGAGTGCATTTCGCCAGCCCACTCATCAAAGTCCAGACCATGCGGGTTTTCAAAAAGCGTACCGGTACAGCCGAGCTTCTTAGCGCGCTCGTTCATGGCCTTCACAAAGGTGGCCTCGGCGTCTTTGGTCTTAGGGTCGATCTTCTTGCCCACATATTCGGCGAGCACGATGGCGGCGTCGTTGCCCGAGGGAATCATCAGGCCGCGCAGCGCCTGCTCCACGGTAAGCTTGTCGCCTTCGAGCAAGCCGGCGGTCGAATTACCCACGGTGGCCGCGGCGTTGCTCACTGTGACCTTCTCGTCCATCTTGCAATTCTCGACGGTTAGGATTGCGGTCATGACCTTGGTGATCGAGGCAATTTTGACCTGCTCATCGGCGTCGCGGGCATAGTAGACGGTGCCGTCTTTGCCCATGACGAGGGCATTGGTCGCATCGATATCGGGCAGGTTTTCGGCCGTGATACCGCGCACATCGGCGGTTTTGCCGCAAACATTGTCGGTCGTGAGCACTTGGGCGCCGGCGACGGTGGGCGCGCCAGCGGCAAGGGCGATAGCGCAGACAAAGCTGGCGGCAAACTGGGCTGAGCGCTTTGCAAAAGAGGTGAGGGACTTCACGGATTTCGCTTTCGACGGGATGGTCTCTTCTGGAACTAGAGTATATCGTTTGCCGGCGTCGGCAATCATCGCGTGCGTGCGTGGCCCACATCCGCGCCCGAACGGGCACAAGGGTGCTTAAGGCCGACTTAATCACCCGCGCTTGTTGTGTGTGGCGTGCGTCGCCTCGGGCATAATGGAGCGCGAGAGGAGCACGCATGAACGAGCGCATTTTGGTAGTTGATGACGAAAAGGCCATCGCCGACTTGGTTGGTATCTACCTTACAAAAGAGGGCTTTGATGTCCAGATTGCCTATAGCGGGGCCGATGCTGCCAAGGCAATCTTGGAGCAGGAGTTCGATCTGGCGCTGCTGGATGTCATGCTGCCCGATATCGATGGGTTTGAGCTGCTGCGTACGATCCGTTCCAGCCATACCTATCCCGTGATCATGCTGACGGCGCGCGATGCCCAGCAAGACAAGATCGAGGGCCTTTCGCTTGGCGCGGACGATTACGTGGTTAAGCCGTTCCGTCCGCTGGAGCTCATCGCGCGCGTGCACGCTCAGCTTCGCCGCTACACCAGCTACGGTAGCCGTGCGCAGGCGGCCGAGTCGCCGACCATTCAGCTCGACGGCTTGGAGATCAACCGCGATGCTCGTTCCGTAACGGTGGACGGTTCACCGGTACGCCTCACACCCACCGAGTATTCAATCTTGCTGTATCTGGTCGAGCATCGCGGCAGCGTGGTGGCCGTGGAGGACCTGTTCCGCGCGGTGTGGAGCGAGGATTTTATGCCCGGCTCCAACAATACGGTGATGGTGCACATTCGCCACTTGCGCGAAAAAATCGGCGACGACGCACAAAAGCCACGCTTTATCAAAAACGTCTGGGGCGTCGGCTACATCATTGAATAACGCTTTTCGCTTGTGAGGATCTTGATATGACAAAAGACGATAGGCAAGCGTTCGAGGTGCCCGATCGGCTCTTTGAATACGTGAGGTCGGTCGTCGACAACCGCGCGCTTGCAACGGTGCTGCTCTTTTTGCTGAGCCTGCTGCTGATTGGCATCGACAACATCGCCGGAATCTTGACGGTGCTGCTTGCCGGCTTTTTGCTGATCGATCGATTTGAGATCGTGCGCCGCTGCATGGTGATTGGCGGCGCCGCGTGGGCCATGACGTTGGCGATTGGCGCCATGGCGCTCGGCGGCATCGAAGGGCCGGTGCTGTTCGATGCCGGCTTTGTATTCAACATGCTTGGCTTTGTGCTGGCGCTTGCCGCGTGCGTGCTGTTCTTGTGTGGCCGCGCCCTGTACTACCAGGGCTACGAACAGGGCGAGCAGCATGCCGATTGTGTGCTGGCCGCTCGTATTCAAGATCGCCTGATCGATCACCCCGACACCTGGGACAACATCGACGGCGACTTCTTGGAGGTCGAGGGCGCCCTTAACCGCGTGCGTGACCGTGAGCGCAAGGTGCAACAGGCCTTGCGTGACGAGTCGCATCGCAAGGACGATCTGGTCACGTACTTGGCACATGACCTACGCACTCCGCTTGCCAGTGTGGTGGGCTATCTTTCGCTGCTGCAAGAGGCTCCTGAGCTGCCGGTTGAGCAACGTGCGCGCTTTACGGGCGTGGCTCTCGACAAGGCGCACCGGCTCGATGCACTCATCGAAGAGTTCTTCGATATCACACGCTTTGACTTCCACGATATCGTGCTCACGCGCGGCTATGTTGACCTGGGGTTGCTGCTGGCTCAGGTGGCTGACGAGTTCTATCCCATCCTCAACGAGCAGCATAAGGAAGCCCAAGTTGATATTCGCGAGGACCTGACGGTGCTCGTGGATGGCGACAAGATGGCTCGCGTGTTCAACAACATCATGAAAAACGCCGTCGCCTATAGCTATGAGGGCTCGACTATCACGATTGAGGCCAGACGCCGGGACGACGGTGGCGTGCGCGTGCGCTTTATCAATCAGGGCGATCCCATCCCTGAGGCAAAGCTCAAGGTGATCTTTGAGAAGTTCTATCGCCTGGATGCGGCGCGTGCGACCAATCGCGGTGGTGCCGGTCTGGGCCTTGCTATTGCCAAGGAGATCATCGCGGCACACGGCGGTACCGTTGCATGTGAATCGACGCCCGAACACACGATATTCACCATCGAGCTGCCCGCCGCATAGCCAGCGTGCCCTTACAAACACTTGACAATGCGCTCACGTGCATATGAGCCGCGATTTCTACTATCGATACTGCTGAATTGATATCGATGTGGAGGTATGCGGTATGACGGCTGCTGCGGCTGTGGAGCCCACGGAGCTTGAAGAACTCATGAAAGCGCAGGCCGAGGCCGCGCACGAGCGCGAGGTTGGGGATGCGACTCGCCCCACGGCAGAGGATCTTGCCGCCTCGCCGACGCGCATCGATGTCGAGGGCCTCGACCTGTTCTATGGCGACCATCATGCGCTCAAGGACGTGAATATCAAGATTCGCGACAAGCAGATCACCTCGTTCATCGGGCCTTCGGGCTGCGGAAAGTCCACGTTGCTGCGCTGCTTTAACCGCATGAACGACGGCATCAAGGACTGCCGAATCGAGGGCAAGATTGCACTCGATGGTCAAGATATCCTGGGCGACTACGACATCTGCCGCCTTCGCCAGCGCGTGGGCATGGTGTTCCAGCGCCCCAACCCGTTTCCCATGAGCATCTACGACAACGTCGCGTATGGTCCGCGCGGTATGGGTGTGCGCGATCGCGCTGCGCTGGATGAGCTGGTCGAGGACTCCCTTCGTCGCGCTGCGCTATGGGATGAGGTCAAGGACAAGCTCAAAGAGTCGGGTCTGGGTCTTTCGGGCGGCCAGCAGCAGCGTCTGTGCATCGCCCGCGCACTTGCCGTGCAGCCCGACATTCTGCTGATGGACGAACCGACCTCGGCGCTCGACCCCGTATCGACGCTCGTGGTGGAGCAGCTGGCCTGCGAGCTCAGGGAGACCTGCACGCTGGTGGTCGTTACGCACAACATGCAGCAGGCTGCGCGCATCTCCGACTCGGTCGCGTTCTTTTTGCTGGGCGAGCTGGTGGAGCATGCGCCCACTGCCCAGCTCTTCAAAAACCCGATTGATCCGCGCACGGCGGATTATTTGACGGGCCGTTTTGGCTGATACCATCTAGTACAGGCACCTTTAGGGTTAAGATGCGGTCATGTCGGCCGCAAAGGGGTTCAACATGATCTATTACGTCGAGGACGATGACAACATCAGGGATTTGACGGTCTATGCGCTGCGTAAGCAGGGAATCGAGGCCGAGGGCTTTTCGTGCGACGGCGAGTTTAAGGCTGCCGTGGCGCGACGGGTACCCGATGCCGTGCTGCTCGACATCATGCTGCCCGATACCGATGGCTTGGCGATTATGCGTCGCCTGCGTGCCGATCGCCTGACGGCGACGGTGCCCATCATGATGCTTACCGCCAAGGACACCGAGCTCGACAAGGTGATGGCGCTCGATGGCGGTGCCGACGATTACCTGACTAAGCCGTTTTCGCTCATGGAGCTCGCCAGCCGCTGCCGCGCACTGCTGCGTCGCGGCGGCATGGTCAAGCAGGCGAGCGATGTGCTCAGCGTGGGCGACATCGTGCTCTCGCCCAGCCATCGCGAGGTGACCGTTGCCGGCGAGCCGCTTAAGCTCACCCTGCGCGAGTTCGACTTGCTCGAGTACCTCATGCGCAAGCCCGGCGTGGTCTTTACCCGCGAGTCGTTGCTGCAGAGCGTGTGGGCCTGGGACTTCGACGGCGGTTCGCGCACCGTTGACGTGCACGTGCAGACGCTTCGCCAAAAACTGGGCGAGCATGCCGGCGCCATCGAGACCGTGCGCGGCGTGGGCTACCGCTTGGCCGAGCCTTCTGCCGGTGATGGTGCCGAAGGTGACGACACCGCGGCCACCGCATCGGAGGAGTAACCCGTGGTCTTCGCCCCCCAGGGAAAACATACGCTGTCGCACCGCGTTTTTGTGACGATCTTTGTCTGCGCCATGGCGGTTATCGTGGCGTTTACGGTGCTGGGTGCGTTCTTTGTGCAAAACACCTTGGCGGATGCCACGAGTGCCAACCTGGCGCAAGAAACCGAGCTCATTGCTGCCGCCCTCGACGAGCAGCAGGAGCCCATCCCGTTCTTGCGTAGCCTCGATCGCGAGGACTTGCGCATCACGCTGATTAACAAGGATGGATCGGTTGCCTACGACAACGAGGCGTCACCTTCCACACTGCCCAACCACGGCGATCGCCCCGAGGTCATCGAGGCCTTTGAGAATGGTTCGGGTTCCGCGGAGCGCGCAAGCTCTACGCTTGACGAGATTATGCTGTATCGCGCCGTCGCCCTTGATAACGGCCAGGTTGTCCGCTTGGCGCAGGCCCAGCCTGGCGTTGCGGCGATTTTGCTGTCGATGGTGGCGCCGATGCTGCTTATCGCAGCAGCGGGTGCGGTACTCTCGTTTTTTATGGCGCGCCGCGAGTCCCGTGCCATCATCGCGCCGTTGCAAGAGGTGGATTTGGACCACCCACGCCGTAGCTATGAGCACGCCTATGCCGAGATGGTCCCCATGCTTGAGCGTATCGAGTCGCAGCGCCAGGAACTCAAGCGCCAAATGGCGGTGCTGGCGGACAACGACCGTATGCGCCGCGAGTTCACGGCGAATATCACCCATGAGCTCAAGACGCCGCTTACGGCGATTTCGGGCTATGCCGAGCTCATCGCAAACGGCATGGTCGAGGGCGAGGACGACCTGCGCAACTTTGGCGGTCGCATCTATCGTGAGGCGGGCCGCTTGGCAGCGCTTGTCAACGACATCCTTACGCTGTCTAACTTGGACGAGGCCGAGCGTGCAACTGAGGGCGAGGCGGTGCCCATTGGGTCCACGGAGCCTATTGAGCTCTCGCGTGCCATCTACGCGGTTGAGCAGCGTCTTGAACAGGTCGCCCGTCAGGCGAATGTGACGATAAGTCATGAGACCAAGCCTGTGGTCATTGAGGGCGTGTCGCGCTTGATTGACGAGCTCATCTATAATCTGGCAAGCAACGCCATCCGCTACAATCGGCCCGGCGGTACAGTTGTGCTGCAGTGCGGCACCAACGACGAAGGCCATCCGTTCCTCGCGGTCGCCGACACGGGAATCGGTATCGCGCCTGAAGAACAGGGCAAGGTATTTGAGCGGTTCTATCGCGTGGACAAGAGTAGGTCCAAGGCACGCGGCGGAACCGGTCTGGGGCTTGCCATTGTCAAGCATGCGGCCCTGTATCATCACGCCACGCTCGATCTGTCGAGCGAGTTGGGCGTGGGAACCACCATTACGGTGACGTTTCCCATACAGCAGGACGAGCCATTCGCATAGCGATACAACATAGGTATTGATGTAGACGCCGCATTTGACTTTCGGGTGCGGCGTTGTTGTGCAATTTTACGATTGCTTCCGACATTTTTACAGGAGAGCCTGTTTCTTATGTATAGAGTTTGGTCTCGGCAAAAAGATGCGATAACATACGGACAGTTTTGTCAATCCGAACTGGGGAAATGAAAGGCAAGCTGCATGACCCTTCTCGAACTGTTCCAGCTGCTCAAAAAGCACCTTAAGCTGGTCATCACCCTTCCGGTGGTCTGCGCGATCGCCATGGGCATCGTGTCCTTCGTTGCGATGGACAACACCTACACCGCGACGACGAGCATGTACATTCTCGCCAAAACCGACGATAGCGGTCAGATGAGCTACAACGATCTCTCGGCGAGCCAGATGCTTTCCAACGATATCGCCACGCTGCTGGATAGCGATAGCGTTAAGAGCGGTGCTGCCAATGAGCTGGGCCTTTCTGACCTGGATGACTACAAGGTGTCTGTTTCCTCCGAGACCACCACGCGTGTCATTACGCTTTCGGTTACCGGCACCGATGCCAAGGAGACGGCTAAGGTCGCAAAGGCCATGGCCAGCTCGGTGAGTACGGTCGCTCAGAACGTCGGCGCTGCCCAGAGCATCAACGTTATCGACGAGGCTAAGACTCCCGAAGTCCCCAGCGGCCCCAAGCGCACGCTGTATGTTGCTGTCGCGTTCCTCGCCGGTATCTTTATCGCAGTTGCCTATGTCGTTTTGGCAGACATGCTCAATACCCGCATCCGCGGTGCCGAAGAGGCAGAAGAGCTCCTGGGCATTCCCGTTGTTGGCCGAATTCCGGCTATGAAAGGTGGTAAATAGGCATGGCTAAGGCAAAGAACACCGATAAGCTCGTTGTACAGAATGCCGCCAAGACCCTTCTGGCCAACATCCGCTTTGCGAGCGTGGACGACCCCATTCGCACCATCACCGTTACCTCCTCGATTCCCAACGAGGGCAAGTCTACGGTTTCCATTAACCTTGCTCAGGCAATCGCCACGAGCGGCAAGTCCGTGCTCCTGGTCGAGGCCGATATGCGCCGCAGGTCCCTTTCCGATATGCTCGGCGTTCGTTCGCGTGGCGGACTCTATGCGGTCCTTTCCGAGCAGATCTCCATTGACCAGGCAATTGTCGAGACGGGTCAGAAGAACTTCTACTTCCTCGATGCCGAGCCGCATATTCCCAATCCTGCCGACATCATCGTCTCTCACCGCTTTGCCAAGCTGGTAAAGGCACTGTCCGCCAAGTTCCAGTACGTCATCTTCGACGCTCCCCCGGTCGGCACCTTCATCGATGCTGCCGAGATCGCCAGTCTGACCGACGGCACGCTGTTCGTAGTGCGCGAGGACTTTACCAAGCGCGAAGAGGCGCTCAACGCTATCGGTCAGCTTAAGAAGTCCGAGAAGGTCAAGCTCATCGGTACCGTTATGAACTACTGCGAGACTGAGACCAGCGAGTACTACTACTCCTACTATACCAAGGACGGTAAGAAGGTGAAGAAGGGCTCCGACGATCAGGGGACTTCCAAAAAGGGCATCTTCACCAACCGAGCAAACGTTTAGTTGATTAAGGCTGACCTATGCGTGACATTCATTGCCATATCTTGCCGGGTGTAGACGACGGCGCCGCCGATCTCGATGAGAGCTTGGCGATGCTCGAGGCTGCCAAGCGGGTCGGTGTAACCAGAATCGTTTGCACTCCTCACTGCCGTGATCCCTATTTTGATTACGACAAGATGTGGGATGCCTTTGAGCTGCTGCGTGATAACGCTGACGGTTTTCCGCTCCAGATGGGCTTCGAGGTCAACCATCGAAAGCTCGTTGAGCTTGGTATCGATGCCGCGGAGCACTTGCATTTCGATGGAACCAACGAGTTTCTGCTCGAGCTTTCGACACATGCCGATGCGTATGCGTTTAGAGAGTACGAGAACACGATTTACGATTTGCAGTGCCGTGGCTACCAGGTGATCATCGCTCATCCTGAGCGCTATCGTGCGGTTCAAAAGGATGTAAGCGTGGCGGAGCGCCTGGTCGATATGGGCTGCAAGCTGCAGGCTTCGGCGGACTTTATTGCCGGCGGTCGCTTTGGTCGCGAGAAAAAGCCGGCACAGCGCCTGTTCGATCAGAACCTGTACAGCTTCATCGCGAGCGATGCCCATAACGTGGGTCATTACGATTGCCTGGCGAAGGCTCGCGCGAAGTTTAGCGTGCGCGGAGCTCATTTTCGCTAAAATCTGTCCCTAACGTTCGCATTGAATGAAGGGGCAGCCATGGATATTCAACTTAAGACGGGATGCTTTGATGACGCGGCGTTGGTGCGCCGCGTCGTTTTTATGGACGAGCAGGGCTACGAGAATGAGTTCGACGCTATCGACGAGGATCCGAACTGCATTCATGTGACGCTCTATGTAGACGGCGAGCTTGCCGGTTGCTCGCGCGTGTTTCCCGAAGAGCTTGAGCGCGTGGCTGACGCAGAGGCCCCGGTGTTGCCGGCATGCGACATGGACGAAGGCGTTGCGGCGGGGGAGACCTACATTATGGGGCGCGTCGCAGTGCTGCCGGCTATGCGTCGTCGCGGATTGGCGAGTGCGATCGTCGAGGCCAGTGATGCGTGTGCACGCGATGCCGGCGCAAAGCTTATTAAGCTGCATGCACAGGAATACGTGCTGCCGCTCTATGTAAAGGCGGGCTACACGCAAATTGCCCCGGTAGATTACGAAGACGAGGGCCAACCCCATGCCTGGATGGCCAAGCGCGTAGATGGCAGATAGGGACGTTCCTTTTCTGCCGGCAGTTGGGGACGCTCCTTGGCAATTGGCGCATCGGAGCGCTTAGACATACAGTTTTTCGATTCCGTATGTATATATGCGCGCTAATGGGTTATAAAATCTAAGTCTGAACATAGCAGGTCTGCGATTCGGCTCGGGCGACCGGGCCGTTTTTGCGGACGGGGGTAGCGCGAAAGGACTGCACATGCGTCAATTTAAGACCGAGAGCAAAAAACTGCTCGACCTCATGATCAACTCCATCTACACCAATAAGGAAATCTTCCTGCGCGAGCTTATCTCTAACGCGAGCGACGCCGTCGACAAGCTCAACTTTAAGAGCCTGCAGGATCCGAGCGTCAAGATCGACCAGGGCGACCTGGCTATTCGCGTTTCCTTTGATAAAGACGCCCGCACCATTACCATCTCGGATAACGGCATTGGCATGACCGCCGAGGAGCTCGAGCGCAATCTGGGCACCATCGCCCATTCCGGCTCCGAGGAGTTTAAGACCGAGAACGCCGAGCAGCAGGGTTCGGATGTCGACATCATCGGCCAGTTTGGCGTGGGCTTCTACTCGGCTTTTATGGTCGCCAGCCATGTGAAGGTCGTCAGCCGCGCCTACGGCGAGGATGTCGCCCATGTGTGGGAATCCGACGGTCTTGAGGGCTACACCATCGAGGACGGCGAGCGCGCCGAGCACGGTACCGATGTCATCCTGACGCTGCGCGAGAACGAGAAACTCGACGCCGACGGCGAGGCCGAGACCTACGATCGCTTCCTGACCGAGTGGGGTCTCAAGAGCCTGATTCAGCAGTACAGCAACTATGTGCGCTACCCGATTCAGATGATGGTGTCCAAGAGCCGCCAGAAACCCAAGCCCGAGGACGCCGGCGACGATTACAAGCCCGAGTACGAGGACTACCAGGAGCTTGAGACCGTCAACTCCATGACGCCGATCTGGAAAAAGCGCAGCTCCGATGTCGAGCAGAAGGACTACGACGAGTTCTACAAGTCCACGTTCCACGACTTTGACGATCCTGCGCGCACCATCAGCTTCCATGCCGAGGGCACGCTCGAGTATGACGCCCTGCTGTTTGTGCCGGGACGCGCGCCGTTCGATCTGTACAGCAAGGATTACGAGAAGGGCCTGGCGCTCTACAGCTCCAACGTCCTGATCATGGAGAAGTGCGACGACCTGCTGCCCGACTACTACAACTTTGTCCGCGGCGTCGTGGATTCCGCCGACGTGTCGCTCAACATCTCGCGTGAGACGCTGCAGCAGAACCGTCAGCTCAAGGCCATCGCCAAGCGCGTGGAGAAGAAGATTACTGCCGATCTTGAGGATATGCGTGACAACGACCGCGAGGCCTACGAGAAGTTCTTTGAGAACTTTGGCCGCGGCCTTAAGTACGGCATCTACTCGAGCTATGGCATGAAGGCCGATGAGCTCGCCGACCTGTTGCTGTTCTGGTCTGCCAAGGAACAGAAGATGATTACCCTGGCCGAGTATGCCAAGGGCATGCCCGAGGATCAGAAGGCCATCTACTACGCCGCCGGCGATTCGCGCGAGCGCTTGGCCAAGATGCCCGTGGTAAAGGGCGTGCTCGACCGCGGCTATGACGTGCTGCTGCTGACGCAGGATGTGGATGAGTTCACGTTCCAAGCTATGCGTGAGTACGTTGCCGCCGATATGCCCAAGATCTACGAGGACGACGCAGCTCGCGAGGCTGCCGAAAAGGCCGTGGCCGACGGTGCCGAGCCCGAGGTCGAGGATCGTCATCTGGAGCTTAAGAACGTTGCGACCGGTGATCTTGACCTGGCGACCGAGGACGAGAAGAAGGAGGCCGAGGACGCCACCAAGGAGAACGAGGACCTCTTTAGCGCTATGAAGGAGGCGCTCGGTGACAAGGTCGAGAAAGTCGCCGTCTCCGCGCGCCTGACCGATGCCCCCGCTTGTATCACCACCGAGGGCCCACTTTCGCTCGAGATGGAGAAGGTGCTCCAGAAGGGACCCGAGGGCGCGCCCGACGGCATGCCCAAGAGCCAACGCGTGCTCGAGCTCAACGCCAAGCACCCGGTCTTTGCCAAGCTCGTCGCTGCTCAGAAGGCAGGCGACGCCGACAAGATCAAGCAGTACTCCGGCCTGCTCTATGACCAGGCCCTGCTGGTCGAGGGTATTCTGCCCGAGGACCCCGTGGCCTTCGCGGCATCTGTTTGCAACTTGATGTAGTTAGGTAGTTACGCGGTTTTACCAAACCGCGTAACGGCTCGACGCTGCCCTCAGTTCCGCCGTTCTAACGAACGGCGGACCAGTCGACGCTGCGCGGGCGCCAGAGCGACAACTTGTCATTCAAAGAGGACGGCATGACCAGAAGGTCTATGCCG
>UQSC01000014.1 GCA_900543615.1 uncultured Collinsella sp.
TTCGCGTCCCACCCGCCCACCGCACGGCGCGGGCGGTCGAAGCGATTGAAAGGAACCCCCTCCATGTTGAAGAAAACCCTCGCCTTCGCCCTGTCGGCGGCGCTTTTCGCGTTCTCGCTCGCCGGCTGCGGCGGAAATTCAATCGACAGCGCAAAGGCAAGCGATGCCGATTCCCAGGAAAAGACCGAACAGGCGGCCGATGCGCCCGAGGGCGCAAGTGCTGCCCCCATCACCGCCGACAAGGTGGCCGACGGCACCTATCCGATCACCGTAGATTCCAGCTCGAACATGTTCAGGATTGTGGACGCCCAGCTCATCGTGGAAAACGGCTCCATGCACTGCGTGATGACGCTTTCCGGCACGGGCTACGGCAAGCTCTTCATGGGCACGGGCGACGAGGCTGCCGCCGCGAGCGAGGCCGACTTCATCCCCTATGTGGAAAACGCGGAAGGCAAGTACACCTACGACGTGCCCGTTGAAGCGCTCGACGAGGACACCGCCTGCGCCGCGTGGAGCATTAAAAGGGAGCGGTGGTACGACCGCACGCTCGTGTTCGAATCCGCCGGCGTCGATCTGCGCGCCGACGCGCTGAAGTAACGCCATGCGGTCGATTCTTCCCAAGGGGGAAAGCAGGAAGCGCCGCAGCATCGCGGCGCGCGCGATCGCCTGCGTTCTCGTCGCCCTGCTCGCGCTTCCCTTCGCGGGGTGCAGTGCGAGCCCGAACGCGACCGGTGGCACGGCAGGCTCTCAGGAATACACTGTGAGCGTCTCGCTTTCCGGCGGGTCAGGGCGCGCAAGCATCGCCTCACCCACCACAATTGTGAAGGATGGCGACACCTACACCGCGACCATCACCTGGTCGAGTTCGAACTACGACAAAATGACCGTCAACGGCGTGGACTACGCGCCCGTAAACGACGGCGGCAACTCCACGTTCGAGATACCCGTCACGCTCGACGAGGACATCGCCGTGTCGGCCGAGACCGTCGCCATGTCGACGCCGCACACCATCGACTACACGCTCCACTTCGATTCATCCACCATGAAGGAGAAATCGGGCGACGAAGCAAGCGGCGGCTCCCCTGCGGGAACGGCTTCAAACGCCGCGGCCGACTTCCACAACGCCGATTTGGGCTGCGGCTGGAAGCCGACGGGGACGCTTCAGCTTGAATACGCCGAGCACTTCACTGTCGACGAGTACGAAGGCGGCCTGCGGCTTATCTGCATTTCGAACGGGGAGCGCTTCCTCGTGGTGCCGCAAAATGCAAAGGTACCTGATGGGTTGAGCTCCGACATCGCGGTCATAAGGCGCCCCGCCGACAAGGTGTACCTCGTGTCGTCGGCGACGATGTGCCTGGTCGACGCGCTCGATGCGAACGACAATATCCTCATGTCGGGCACGAAGGCCGACGATTGCTCGGTCGCGGGCTTCAAAAGCGCGCTCGAAAGTGGGGCGATCGCCTACGGCGGCAAGTACAGCGCGCCCGACTACGAGCGAATATCGGCCTCGGGCTGCACGCTCGCCATCGAGAACACCATGATCAACCACACGCCCGATGTGAAGGAAAAGCTGCAGAAGCTCGGGCTCGTCGTGCTCACCGAACAGTCGTCGAGCGAGCCCGAAGCACTCGGGCGCGTCGAGTGGATTAAGCTTTTCGGCGTCCTGTTCGACAAGGAAGACGAGGCCGCGCACCTGTTCAACGAGCAGAAGGCCCGCGTCGAGCAAACGTCGAGGCTCGCGTCGTCAGGTAAAACCGTGGCGTATTTCTACATTAACTCGAACGGGGCCGCCGTCACGCGGCGGGCGGGCGACTACGTGGCGCAGATGATCGAGCTTGCAGGCGGCAACTACGCGCTCGATGACGCGCAGACGGCGTCGACGTCAGGTTCGTCAGTAACGCTCGAAATGGAGCGCTTCTACGCGACGGCGAAGGATGCCGACATCATCGTCTACAACGGCACCATCGACGAATCGGTTACCACCTTGAGCGACTTCGTAGGCAAAAACGCGCTATTGTCGCAGTTCAAAGCCGTGAAGAACGGCAACGTCTGGGTCACAAGCGCCGACATGTACCAGCAGATGACTTCTACCGCCGACATTATCGACGAGCTGCACGGGGCGTTCACCGGCGATGACACGAGTGACTTCCATTATCTGAGGAAGCTCGGCTAGCGCCATGAGAAGCCGGCTTACCATGGCATACGACGAATCGGGGCGCGCCGCGCGGTGTCGCGTCGTGACGGCGCTGCTCGCTGTTGCCCTCATCGTGCTCGTCGGGGCCAACCTGTGCATCGG
Organism: uncultured Collinsella sp.; assembly: GCA_900543615.1. Classification (GTDB taxonomy): domain Bacteria; phylum Actinomycetota; class Coriobacteriia; order Coriobacteriales; family Coriobacteriaceae; genus Collinsella. The sequence goes on from UQSC01000014.1 coordinate 2,297, forward strand.
GAGCGTGCTCGTGCCCGCAGACCACATCCCCGACATCCTTTCGGGCGGCGCGGCCAATTCCATGGAAAGCCAGGTCATCTGGGAGATTCGCCTGCCGCGCGTGCTTTCAGCCATACTTCTCGGCGGGGCACTTTCGCTCTCCGGGTTCCTGCTGCAGACGTTTTTCAACAACCCCATCGCCGACCCGTTCATCTTGGGCGTCTCCTCGGGCGCAAAGTTCGTCGTCGCGCTTACGATGATCGTGCTTCTGGGCGCGAACCAGGCCATGTCCTCGCCGGCTATGGTGACCGCAGCGTTTCTGGGATCGCTTATCACCATCGGCTTCGTGCTCCTCATCGCACGGCGCATAAGTTCCATGGCCATGCTTATCGTGGCGGGCGTCATGGTGGGATACATCTGCTCGGCGGCGACGAACTTTCTCATCGCCTTCGCCGACGACCAGTCCATCGTGAACCTGCACAACTGGTCTTTGGGTAGTTTCTCGGGTTCGAGCTGGGACGACATCGCGGTCATCGCGGTCGTGGTGATCACCGTGAGCGCATGCGTATTCGCGATATCGAAGCCCCTTTCCGCCTTCCAGCTGGGAGAAGCCTACGCGAAAAGCGTCGGCGTGAACGTCGCACGCTTCCGCGTGGTGCTCGTCCTTCTAGCGAGCATGCTCTCCGCCTGCGTGACCGCGTTCGCTGGTCCGGTGTCGTTCGTAGGCATCGCGGTTCCGCATCTCGTGAAGTCGGCGCTGAAGTCGTCGAAGCCCATCCGCGTGATTCCTGCGTGCTTCTTGGGAGGCGCCATCTTCTGCGCGGGTTGCGATTTGATCGCGCGCACGCTGTTCTCTCCCGTCGAGCTTTCCATCAGCGCCGTCACCGCCATCTTCGGCGCGCCGGTGGTTATCGCACTCATGTTGAAGAAGCGGGTGAGGTAGATGGGGGAATTCGTGCCGCGGCCCAAAACGCTCGGAGGGGACATTCCATGCTTAGACAGTCCTAAGCTCGCACGAAAGCGCCAGAAGACACTTTCGGCTCGTGCGGAACTGCGCGCGGAACGCCTCCTTCGAGCGGAGTCGAACCTCGAAACCCCGGTCGAAACGCAGACTGACGGAGTGCCGCTTTTCCGCATAAGCGACCTGTCGGCGGGCTACGACAAGAAGGTCGTAGTCGAAGGCGTCGATCTGGAGGTTCGCGCGGGCGACGTCGTGGCGCTCATCGGGCCGAACGGCTCGGGCAAGTCGACCATCTTGAAAACAATCACACGCCATCTGGCACCGCTTGCCGGCACGGTCGAGCTCGACGGGCGGGAGATTTCCCGATGGAAGACGGCGGAGTTCGCAAGGAACCTTGCCGTTATGCTGACAGATCGCCCCCGGACCGAGCTCCTCACCTGCCGCGATATCGTAGAGGCGGGAAGGCATCCCTACACCGGGCGAATGGGCACACTCACGCCCGACGACCATAGTCGGGTCGACGAGGCCATGAAAACCGCACATGTGGAAGGGCTCGCCGAGCGCGACTTCATGCAGATAAGCGACGGGCAACGCCAGCGCGTCATGCTCGCACGCGCCATCGCGCAGGATCCGCGTGTGCTCGTGCTCGATGAGCCCACGTCGTATCTCGATATCCGCTACCAGATCGACCTGCTGCGAATACTTCGCCACCTTGCGAAATCGCGGAATGTTGCTGTCATCATGTCCATCCACGAACTCGAGCTCGCGCAGAAAAGCGCCGACAAGGTGATTTGCGTGAAGGACGGCCGGGTCTTCCGCGCCGGCGCACCCGAGGACATATTCACGCGCGAGACGATTGGCGAGCTCTACGGCCTTCAACATGGCACCTTCAACGAGCGCTTCGGCAGCGTGGAAATTGGGCGCCCACACGGCGATGCAAACACGTTCGTCATCGCCGGCGCAGGTACGGGGTCGGCTGCGTTTCGCCAGCTCATCCGGCAGGGCAAGGCGTTCTACGCGGGCGTTCTGCACGAAGGGGACATCGACTGCGAGCTCGCGCGCGACCTGGCGACGGAATGCGTGGCCGAGCGCGCCTTCGAGCCGATCGGGGATAAAACCATAGCCCGCGCCAAAGAGCTCCTCGTCCACTGCGCGCGCCTTATTGTGTGCCCCGCCGCCTTCGGCACCATAAACGCCCGCAACGCAGAGCTCGTCGAGTTCGCACGCTCGCATGGTATCGAGGTCATGCGAGCGTGCGAAGGCGCATCGGAGGATTCCAATGGATACGCCTAGGCGCGGCCCAAGAAATCGTCCGCATCCCCATCTGACACTATTTCACCGCAACTTAGAGAGCGTAAGGTATAACGCTTCACCCCAAATTAAATTGATTCGTTGAATAGACACATTACAAATCTTTAGACTTCGTTTAATCCACAAGTGGGTATTATCACACAGTAAGCACACGTGAAAGGATATACCCATGTCGCTTACACAGTCAGCAGAGCGTGCAGCGCTCAACAAGCTCATCGATTATCTCGACGACAACCCGCAAGAAAACATCGACAAAATCATGGACCTCGTGAACAAGCTGGTCCCCAATCGCGTATTTCCCGTACAGCGCGAGGCATTCACCAATGTCATCAAGAGCCGCGGCAATTGGTATGACCTGATCATGCGTGTGTTCAGCCTCAATCCCCAGATGCGAACCAAACTGCTTAAGACCCTCATTGTCGACGCCAACCTGCTTGCTTGGCCAGAGCAGGAAAAGAACCGCGAAAAGTACCAGTGCAACGTTCCGTGGGCCATCCTGCTCGATCCCACGAGCGCCTGCAACCTGCATTGCACGGGCTGCTGGGCCGCCGAGTACGGCTACAAGCAGAATCTCTCGTTCGAAGACATCGACTCTATCGTTACGCAGGGCAAAGAGCTCGGTACGCATATCTACATCTATACCGGCGGCGAGCCGCTCGTCCGCAAGCACGACCTGATCAGAATTTGCGAAAAACATCAGGACTGCGTGTTTCTCTGCTTTACCAACTCCACGCTGATCGACGAGGCCTTCTGCGACGATATGATTCGCGTAGGTAATTTTGTCCCCGCCATCAGCGCCGAGGGCAATGAGCACACCACCGACGCCCGTCGCGGCGAGGGTACCTACGCAAAGATCGAGCACGCCATGAAACTCCTGCGCGAGCGCGACTTGCCGTTTGGTATCTCCACCTGTTGGACCAGCGCCAATGCCGATACGGTTGCTACCGAGGAAAACATGGACTGGATGATCGGCGAGGGAGCACTCTTCTGCTGGTACTTCCACTTTATGCCGGTTGGCCGCAACGCAACCCCCGAGCTCATGCCCACGCCCAAGCAGCGCGAGCACATGTATCACTTTATCCGTGAAATGCGCGAGAAGAAGCCGCTGTTTACGCTCGACTTCCAAAACGACGGCGAGTTTGTAGGCGGATGTATCGCCGGCGGCCGCCGCTACCTGCACATCAACGCCGCCGGAGACGTGGAGCCGTGCGTGTTCATCCACTACTCAAACGCCAACATCCACGATGTGAGCTTACTCGACGCGCTGCGCTCTCCCCTCTTTATGAAGTACTACGAAAACATGCCGTTCAACGACAACTACCTCAAACCATGCCCCATGCTCGAGAATCCCGACGTGCTGCCCAAAATGGTCGCCGAGAGTGGCGCAATGAGCACCGATCTCATCGAGAAGGAGTCACCCGAGCAGCTGCGCGAAAAGACCCAGGCTGCCGCCGAGGCATGGTCACCTGTCGCCGACCGCATCTGGAACGACTCCGACGATCCGTTATACGCCAAGCGTCACGAGGACAAGTCGCAGGGCATGGCCGATAGCGACATGCACAAGTTCGAAAAACAGGGCCGCATACTCAAAAACGGCGATTAATGCTGCCCTACACGACAAACGCTCAGAAATGAAGCGGAGCAGTCTCGAGGCTCATCTTCGAGGCTGCTCCACATTACCATCAAAACAGTTTTACTAAGTTGCGGTGAAATAAGGACTAGATCGGCCTTCCAATAGCCAAAACGATCCCTATTCCACCGCAACTTCTTTAAGTTGTTGAATTATCAATGCTATTCCAAGCGAGATTCCAGACTCGACAGGCCATTAAGAGTCAGGTCGTTGGCGACCTCAGAGACGCGCTCGATAGGAACCGAGCCGTCAGACAGTGCCCACGTGCGATAGATACCGATAATACCCGACAGCAAAAACGCCAGATAATAGTCGAACATCTCGTCCTTGAGACCTTGGGGCAGCAGATCGCGCTCGGCAATCTCGTGCTCGAGCGGTGCACGAAGACGAGCCATGAAATCATCGAGCGGAATATTCTCGATCAGCTGACGATTGAGCACTAAGTTGTTGCACAGTGCCTCATTAACGGTTTTAAAGAAGGTCGCCGCCGCGCCAAGAGCGCGCTCGCTGGTGTCACCGTCCATAGAAGCAAGCGTTTTCTCGACCGAGTCGACAATCATCTCCACCACATCGACGGCAATGGCATCGAGCAGGCCGTCAACCGTACCAAAGTGAACGTAAAAGGTCTTGCGGTCGACATTGGCCTCGCGCGCGATGGCACTCACCGTAATGTCTGCCAGCGGCTTTTCCATGAGCAGGCGCTCGAAAGCCGAAAGGATGGCATTACGGCTGCGAATGATGCGACGATCAAGACGCGGTTTGCTGGTTGCCATGGGCGTGTCCCTTCGATATGCGAGCATTCATCAACAGATGAGAGATAATCTACGTAAGAGGATTATCCCCCCTACAGCACAAATATGCCCCGCATCATGAAGAACGCACGACTGTCCTACTGCGACTTGGGATGCTTCTTCTTATTGAGTACCGACGGAGATACGCGAATACCATCGCCTGTCTGGCGCACATAGGCTTTATGAGCCGGCTTAGCGGTCCCAGAAGCCTTCTGAGCCTGCTTCTTGGGATCAACAGTAACAGCATTCGCGGGGTGCGGCTTAATGGGCGCAGAGGGCGTCTGAGGCGTGCGGCCGAGCTTGCGCATCACGCGATCCCAGCGCGCATGGATGCTCTCGTTGTGGGCGCTCTTAAGGCCCAGCAGGGGCGCAGCCAAAATGGTCGGCGCAATAAACGTAATGAGGCGCCACAGCAGATAGCCAGCGGTCGAAGCCGACCCAAAGAAATGACCCAAGAACAATGCAAAGCCGCCCTCAGCGCCACCAGTTCCACCGGGCAGGGGGACCGCAGAGCTCAGCAGCTGGACAAAGGCGCTCGCGGCCATGACCGAGAAAAAGTCGACCTCGTGGTGACCAAAGGCAAGCATCAGGAAATACGGCACGAGGTAGAAAAACGCGAGTTGCAGCATGGTGATGACCACCGTGAGCAGCATGGAAGAAAAATGTCCGGCCGAAAGCTTGAACTTCTCGGAGAAGGAGTAGATCTCGCCATCGACAAACGTGCGCCAACCCTCGATCTTAGTGGCCGAGACACCAATGCGCTCGAGCCAATTGATGATGCAATGGGCGACGCGCGTGACGGTCTTAGGCATGAGCGCGACGGCGAAGATGCCCAGCAAGATGCAGCAGTGCCCACCAAAGCTAAAGACACACAGCAGCGTCATGTCGCCATAGCGCTCGGCAAAAAACGGCATGCGAGCAAGCAGTAGGATAGCGCCCCAGGCAACGAGGCCAAACTGATACACGATAAAGCGCGTGAACTGCGTGGCGCCAGCCTCGCCGACATTTTGGCCCGCCTTGGTCAGGCGGTAGATCTGGGCGGGAGTCGAGCCCATCATCATGGGCGTCAGGTTGCCAAAGAAGATGCCGCTCGCCTCGACCGAAATCAGGTCGCGGATGCCGACGGGTGAATCGGGGTCGAGCCAGACGGCGATCGCATAGGCCACAATGCCAAAGAACAGATACATGAACATGCAAAGACACGCGACAACGAGCCATGGCGCCTGGACGCTCGACATTGCGGCCCAGAACTGCCCCATCTGCCCGGTTACCACCAGATAGACGATATAACCCACCAGCACGACGCCGATAAAGATGGCGCCGCGGCGTGCGCTCTTATTGTCATCTCCGCCCGAGGCCTCAACCTCGACCTGGGGCTTAGACGTATGCTGAGAGGACTCCGTCATGAGACTCCTTCTAACAGTCAAAATATCTTGGATATTGTACCCGCAAGGACCATAGACAGAACGCAAAGCTCTGGTTCAAACGGGAATTGCAAACGGTTGTTTGAAAATAAAAAACCCGGCCTTCCATGGGAAGCCCGGGTATCAAATGCGTGGTAGCCCGTACCAGATTCGAACTGGTGATCTCCGCCTTGAGAGGGCGGCGTCCTAAACCGCTAGACGAACGGGCCACATGACATCTGCACTGCCGTGCTGCGAGGAAATATATTACGGGACAAAAAACGTCAGCGCAAGAAGAAATTCCAAATTGCCGAAAAATTGTGGGCAGGTTATGGAACACGCAGGTCAAATAGGTAGCTCATTTGGAATGGAACCGAAGGCTACCCCAGATGCATGTGAGCCAGGAGGGCTTCACGCTCGTTGGGAATGTTGTCTTCGATCACGGCGTCGAGGGCGGAGTTGAGAAGCTGCCCCAGTTCCGGCCCGGGCTTGACTCCGGCACGGATCAGGTCGCCGCCGTTGACGGCGAGCATCTTGAGCGTATAGGGCTCCCCCGCCTCCAGTAGCTCGTGCGCCAGCGCGCGCATCTCCTCGATTGTCTCGACATAATAGAAGCACGACGGGGCCTTGCCGAGCGTATCAGCACGCTTAAGATCCATGAGCTCATCAATCAGGCGGGCTGTGTCGACGCCCTCACCAGAAAGCAAGCGCATCATATTGAGCAGGCAGGAGCGCTCGGGGCGCAGCGGCTTGTCATGGTATTTGATAAGCAGGCACACATCGCGCACCAGGTCGTGCGAAAGCGCCAGGCGATCCATAATGACGCGCGCTTTCTTGGCGCCGAGCTCGGGGTGACCATAGAAGTGTCCGCTGCCGGCGTGATCGACCGTGAAGCACTCGGGCTTGGACACATCGTGCAAAAACGCTGCCCACATAAGGCTCGACGATGGCGCGACGCCGTCGCACAGCGCCAGCTCCCCTGCCACCGTCAGCACACGGGCGATATGCTCGTAGACGTTAAACGCATGATAGACACTTCGCTGATCAAACCCGCGACCCGCTGCCAACTCGGGCACGGCGGCGCAGATGAGCTCGGGGTAGCGCAGCATCGCGTCTCCCCCATGACCGGTCGAAAGAATGCCCTCGAGCTCAATACCCACACGCTCGCGCGCCACGGCATCGAGAAGCGGCGCGCACTCGGCAAGCGCACGCTTAGTCTCGGGCTCAATCATAAAGTCCAGGCGGCAGGCAAAGCGCACCGCACGCAGCATGCGCAGGGCGTCCTCATTAAAGCGACGCCTGGGATCGCCGACAGCGCAAATCAGCTTGCGCTCCAAGTCACCCTGGCCGTCGTAGCGGTCGACAAGCCCGCGTTCGGGATGCCAGGCCATGGCGTTGACAGTAAAGTCGCGACGCGCCAGATCGTCCTCGAGCGAGGCGGCACGCTCGACACTCTGAGGATGGCGCCCATCGGTATAGAAGCCATCAAGACGGTACGTGGTGACCTCGATACGCTCGCCATCGGAAATAGCCGTGATTCCGCCAAATTTAATGCCCGACTCCACGACCGCGATGCCGGCGGTCTCGAGCGCCGCTTTGGACTCCTGCCACAGGCCGCTACAGCACATATCAACATCGTGGCTGGGGCGCCCCATCAGGGCGTCGCGCACCCAACCGCCTACGTACCAAGCCTCAAGACCGGCTGCTTCGAGCGAACGCAGGACACGCAGGGAGGCATCGGACGGTTGAGTACCGTTGAGCGAAACATTGCACATGCCTATGGCCTCCTGCACTTTTGAGCGTTAATCGAGGGTTCTCAAGAAGTCTAACAAGAAACGAGAAAGTGCGCACACGCAATCGCGTCATCGATTCGATAAAACGAGACAGCGACGCCATATGCGTTCAGTGCACAAAAAAACACCCGCCTCGGAAATCCAAAGCGGGTGTTCGGCAACGAAGTATCGATGCGGCTAGCAGACCTGGCGAACCTCGATGTGCTTCTTATATTCGTCCACCTTGGCAAAATCACCCAAACCAGGGCACTCGACCACGTTGGCGCCAGTGGCCATCGAAAGGCGCAGGGCGTCCTCGACGCGCTCGGGGGCGTCGTGCCACACGGACAGGAAGGCAGCGAGCGAGGAATCGCCGGCACACACCGTCGACAGCAGCTTGACGTCGAAGGTGCGGTTAGCAAACCAGATGTGCTTGCCGTTGGAGAAGTACGCACCGGCACCGCCGAGGGTCAGCAGCACGTTCTTGGCGCCCTTGGCATGAAGCTCAGCCATTGCGCCCTTGACGGACTCATCGTCGCCACCGCTCACCTTAATGCCAAAGATGTCAAGCAGCTCGTCGTCATTGGGCTTGATCAGCAGCGGCTCCATGGCAATGAGGTCTGCCAGCTGATGGCTCGAGATGTCTAGGACGAACTCGGCCCCCTTGGCCTTGACGCGGCGAAGGACCTCGGCCAGGAAGCCCTCGGAAGTGTTGGGAGGCAGCGAGCCGCTGATGACCAGGCAGGTCATGTCATCGAGCGAATCGATGAGCTCAAACATCTCCTGCTCGTTGGCCTCGTTGATGGCGGCACCGGCGTTGACCATGTTGTACTCCGTGTCGGGGCCGGCATTGAGGAACACGTTGACGCGCGTGATGCCGTCGGTCCACACGGGCTTGACGGGCACGCCCAGGGCCTCGGCGCCCTTAACGATAAACTCGCCCGAGAAGCCGGCGAAGAAACCCAGGATCGTGGTGTCGACACCGTAGTGGTCAAGCGTAAACGAGACATTGAGGCCCTTGCCGTTGGGCGTGTAGACGGCGTTGCGGGTACGCGTGACGGTGTTGGCAGCAAGACCGTCACAGGCGATGTTGTAGTCAATGGCGGGATTTGCAGTGAGCGTGTAAATCATGAATGTTCCTTTCACGAAGCAACGTGTTAATGAAAGTATATTCCACGCATCGGTAAAAGGCTAGGGCAACTCGGTGAACGGTGTGGAAGCGATGAAGTACGGCGGGACACCTCTCCCCCGTGGCGGAACAAAAAGGCGCCCCGGCCGAAACCGGGGCGCCGCATGCGCACGAATATGTCTCGTTTCGATTACTGACGATCGAGCTTGCGGACGGCAACGCGCTTGCTGTACTCGTCGACGTGACCAAAGTCGCCAATGCCGACGGACTCGGCAACGTTGGCGCCGGTGGCCATAGCGAGCTTCATGGCCTCCTCGACGTTGTCGCGATCCCTGTACCACTTGTGCAGGAACGCAGCGAGGGTGCAGTCGCCGGCGCAGACAGAAGAAACCAGCTTGATGTTGAACTCACGCTTGGCGTACCAGATGTCCTCGCCGTTGGAGAAGTAAGCGTCGCCGCGGCTACCACGGGTGAGCAGCACGTTCTGAACGCCAGCGTCGTGAGCCATCTTCATGGCAACGCGAACCTCGTCGTCGGTGTCGACCGGCACGCCGAAGATGGCCTTCATCTCGTGATGGTTCGGCTTGATGAGCAGCGGCTTCTTGTGAGCGAGCTCCTTGAGCTTGTCGGAGGACAGGTCCAGGACGACGTCGGCGCCACGAGCCTGAGCGTGCTCCATGACCTGAGCCAGGAAGTCGGGCGTAGCTTTGGGAGGCACGGAGCCGGAGACGATCAGGCACTCAAGATCGCCCGCGGTGTCCAGGATGTTGTAGAGCTCCTCCTGGTGCTGCGGCGTAATAGGAGCACCCGGGTTCAGGATGCCGTACTCGTGCTGGCCATCGTTGACGTAGGTGTTAATGCGCGTGATACCGTCGGTCCAGACCGGGCGGCAGAGGCAACCCAGGTTCATGACCTCCTCGACGATGAACTTGCCCGTGAAGCCAGCGAAGAAGCCGAGCGCGACGGTGTCGACGCCCATCTTCTTAAAGGCGAAGGACACGTCGAGGCCCTTGCCGTTAGCCGTGTAGCTGGCCGAGCCGGTGCGGACGTTCTCATCGGGCTCGAGCGGAGAGCTCGAAACCGTCATGTCGACAGCCGGGTTAGCGGTTAGCGTGTAGAACATTTACAGTACCCCCTGTATATGTGAGGGCCGCGTGGCCGGCCCATTCCAACCACGCGGTTACCCCTGATACCAAATTAGCGAGCTGCGGACTCGAGCAGTGCCTTGACCTCGGCGGCGGTGTTGCAGGCGAGCGCCTTCTCGGCGAGCTCGTCGCACTCGGCCTTGGTCCACTGGCTGATAGTCTTGCGGGCGCGCAGGATCGACGGAGCGCTCATCGAGAACTCCTCCAGGCCCCAGCTGATCAGCAGCGGCTCGAGCAGCGGATCGGCAGCGGCCTCGCCGCACATACCAACCATGATGCCGGCCTTCACACCGCTCTCGATGATGTTCTTGAGCGAGCGAAGCACGGCGGGATAGTACACCTGGTACAGGTTGGAGATGGTGTCGTTGCCACGGTCGGCGCACATGGTGTAGCCGATCAGGTCGTTGGTGCCGATGGAGAAGAAGTCGGCGACCTCGGCCAGACGGTCTGCGAGCAGCGAAGCGGCGGGCGTCTCGACCATGATGCCGACCTCGATGTTCTCGTTGAACTTGCGACCCTCTTCGGTCAGCTCGGCCTTGCACTGCTCGACGAGCTCCTTGACAGCCAAGACCTCCTCGACGCAGGTGACGAGCGGGATCATGATCTTGACGTCACCGAAGGCGCTGGCGCGCAGCAGAGCGCGGAGCTGGACCTTGTACTGGTCGGGATTGGCCAGGCAGTAACGCACGGCGCGGAAGCCCATGAAGGGGTTATCTTCCTTGACCATGTGCAGATACGGAATCTCCTTGTCGCCACCCACATCGAGCGTGCGGATGATGACCGGAGCACCCTTGAGCGCGCTGGCGACCTTACGGTAGGCGTTGAACTGCTCCTCCTCGGAAGGAAGCTCGGCAGAGTCCATGAACAGGAACTCGGAGCGGAACAGACCGATGGCCTCGGCGTCGTGATCGAGCGCGTTGGGCACGTCATCGGGGTTACCGATGTTACAGGCGATGATCTTCTTGATGCCATCGGCAGTCACGGACGGCTTGCCACGGAAGGCCTCGAGGGCTGCCTTCTCGGCAGCGAAGGCCTCGGCCTTGGCGGTGTAGGCAGCGAGCGTCTCCTCGTCGGGATCGGCCTCAACGATACCCTTGCCACCGTCGACGACAACGGTCATACCGTTGCGCAGCGCGGTGCAGCTGTTGGAAACCGAAAGGACAGCCGGGATCTCGAGGGCGCGCGCAATAATCGCGGAGTGCGACGTGCGGCCACCGGTCTCGGTGACGATACCGGCAACGTGGGCCTTATCGATCGTGGCGGTCATGGACGGCGTGAGGTCGTGCACGACAACGACAGTGTTTTCGGGCAGAACGGAGAGGTCGACGACCTCCTTGCCCAGCAGCTCGGCCAGAATACCGGTGCGGATGTCGGCGATGTCGGCCGCGCGCAGACGGAACATCTCGTCGTCCATGGACAGGAACATGTTCTCGAACATGGTCGAGGTGTCCATGAGCGCCTGCTCGGCGCAGGTGCCGCCATCAATGGCAGCGTTGATAGCGTCGGTCATGCCCGGATCCTGAGCCAGGACGATGTGTCCGCTCATGATCTCGGCCTCGGCCTCGCCCACCGTCTCCTTCATGTGGTCGGCCTGAGCCTGGGTCTTCTCGCAGAAGACCGAAAGAGCGGTCTGATAGCGCTCCTTCTCTGCTGCCGAATCAGCAACCTCGTGCGGCTCAAACGTCAAGTCGGGATCGATGGCGACCATGACGGTGCCGATACCGATGCCCTCGGATGCGTTGACTCCCTGATACATTCCCATTCCTCTCTCCGTGCCATGTGATAAAGCGTTTTGCCATATCCATGACAAAAGAGCGCAGCTACCTTACAACAGGTCACTGCGCCCCCAAATATGAACTTAGTTGTTCAACATGCGACCCGTTTGAGTTCTACTCGCCAAGACCGCTCTTGATGAGCTCGATGGCAGCAGCCAGAGCCTCGGCCTCGTCAGCGCCGTCGCACTTGACCTCGACCTCGGTACCGCAGGGGATACCAGCAGCCATGAGGGCCATCGGGGACTTGCCGTTGACCTCCTTCTCGGGGGTGACGACCGTCACGTCGCAGGCGTACTTGCCCATGGTGGAGGCGAAGAGGCCGGCCGGACGCATGTGAAGACCCTGCGGATTGACGAGGGTAGCCTTCTCAGAAACCATAATTGACTCCTTTTTGTGTTTAACCCCTGTCATGCATGCGGCAGGAGTCAGATAAACGACGTTGTTTATATTAACTCACATCAAACTGTTTTTCATTATGTTTCGGACGAATTGTTGGACAGATGTGTTTGTCGTCGGCTTGCTCGCCCACAGGGGGCCGGGCGCGGCCAGTGATATTTCCTGCTCTACAGTCCTGCTCGCACGAAGAGCACATTAAGTGCTCTTCGGCTCGTGCGGAACTCGCGATAAATCACACAGGACGCGCCCGGCCCCCTGTGGGCGAGCAAGCTGCGGAAACTCGGTCGGTCCAGAGCAATATCGTGCGAACGGAATTCTGGCTGATTTTTTGTTCGCCTGGTTGATCTAGTTGATGGGGGCTATCTATACCCTTTTGTAAGTTGCGGTGAAATAGGGACTGAATTTGGGGTTGAATCGCTTAAACAGTCCCTATTTCACCGCAACTTATGGGAGGGATAGAAAAAGGCGGGGGCTCCTGGTGGAGTCCTCGCCTTTTGTACAGAGGGCGATGTTATTCGCGTACCGTGGAATTAGACCAAGCGGGCGTTGATCGTCTTGGCGATCTCGGCGGCGTCGGTGGAACCCTTGACGGTGGCACGGAAGTCCTCGTCCATAAGCGCCTCGGCGACCTTGGACAGGATCTTGAGGTGCGTGGTTCCAGCCTGAGCGCCCGGGATGAGCAGGGCGATGGCAACGTTGACGGGAGCGCCGTCCATGGTGTCCCAACCGGTCACGCCAGAGTCGTCCTTGACGACGATGACAGCGGCCTCGGTGATGGCGTCGGACTTGGCATGCGGAATGGCGAAGCCCTCCATCATGCCCGTGGTGCCCTCGGCCTCGCGGGCCAGGAAGGCGTTCATCACGGCGTCGGCATCGCCGGCGATACCGGCCTTAACGGCCTGGTTGGAGACAAAGCTCAGAGCCTCGTCACGAGAAGCGAAGTCCTCGGCGACAAAGACGTTCTCGACCTTCACGAAGTCAGCAGCCTCGGCCTTGGGGGCCTCAACCGGCTTGGTTGCAGGAGCGGCCTTCTGGTTCTTCTCAAAGTCGTACTTCTTAAAGGCCACGAACAGGATGCCACCGACCACAGCGCCGATGAGGATCGCGAGGACCCACTGCGGGCCGTTCTCGACAACGGGCAGGACCAGGAAGCCGCCGTGAGGCGCCGGATCGTGAACGTTGAAGAAGATGGTCAAGATGGAAGCGATGGAAGAACCGAGCATCATGATGGGCATGACGGGCCAGATGTTCTTGGTCATGAACGGAATGGCGCCCTCGGTGATGTGGGTGCAACCAAGGATGAGGTTGACGATACCGGCGTCATGATCCTCCTGGCTGAAGTACTTCTTGCCGACAACGACGGCGAAGGTGGTGATCAGCGGCGGAACGATGCAAGCGGCGGAGACGGCAGCCATGAAGTTGGTGCCGAAGTTGTAGGTCTCGGTGCCGACGCCAGCTTCGAGAGCGGTACCGAGCAGGAAGGTGCCAGTAGCGTAAGCAGCCTTGTTGACCGGGCCGCCCATATCAAAGGCGCACATGCAGCCGATGGCCAGGCCAAGGATCACCGGACCGGAGTTACCGAGGCTCTGCAGGAAATCCATCATGCCCTGGTTAATGGCAGCCATGGGGCCGGAAATACCGAGCATGACCAGGCCGACGATGGCGGTAGAGCAAAGCGGATACAGGAAGATTGCCTTCAGGCCATTAAGGCTCGCGGGAATTTTAGAGAAAGCCTTCTCGAGCAGCAGGATGACATAGCCAGCGAGGAAGCCGCCGACGATGCCGCCCAGGAAGCCGAAGCCCACACCCGAGCCTCCAGCGTCGATCATGCCGGTATCGGCGTTGATGGGAAGACCCTGGATGGCAATCATACCGGCAACAAAGCCGGGGACGAGCGCCGGGCGCTTGCCGATAGACTCGGCGATGTAGGCGGAGAGCACCGGAACCATGAGGTTCATGGCGATACCGCCGATAATCTTGAGCATCGCGGCAAAGCTGTTGTAGTCGGCAGCCGTCGAATCAAAGGACGTGATGCCCCACAGGAACGAAATGGCGGTCAGAACACCACCGGCAACGACGAAGACCAGCATGTGGCTGACGCCGTTCATGAGGTGCTTGTAGATGACGTGACCGATGGACTCCTTCTCCTCGACCTCGTCCTCGACATCGGCGGCAGCGGCAACCGTGTCGTCGCCCTTGGCGGCGAGCGCGCGGTCGATCAGCTTTCCGGCGGCCTCGACGGACAGGGCCTTGGAAACACCGACGGAAACCATGGGCTTGCCGGCGAAACGCTCAGCCTGGACATCCTTATCGGCTGCGACGACGACGGCCTTGGCACCAGCGATCTCACTCTTGGTGAGCTCGTTCTCGACACCGACCTGGCCATGTGTCTCGACCTTAATGGTCAGACCACGCTCGGCAGCTGCCTTCTCCAGCGCCTCCTTCGCCATGAAGGTGTGCGCAATGCCGGTCGGGCAACCGGTCGCGGCGATGATGTCAAACTTAGCCATGTGTCCCTCCTTCTTGAGTACAGCGCCCGCGGGCGCTCCCCTACACGCGCTTCGATGCGCGTTTTTCCACAACTGAAAGATACCAACCTACCGTCCGCGTGAGAAGAGCTAAGGTGCAAATCTCCGGTGAAAGGTTCTTTCATAACCGTAAACGGTAAGTGAAAGTTTACCATCAACACTTGAAACGGCAAGGTATATCTTGTAATTGAAAATGCCCGTATACTATGGCATTGCGAATCAAATTAGATTTTCATGCCAACCAGGAGCCATCCATGACCGATAGTAGCAAGAGCGCACTTTCCCTCATTAGCACCCATCAGGGATACAGCGAGTCCGAGCAGCGCATTGTCGACTATATATTGGAGCACCAGTCCGAGGCGCCACGCCTCACGGCCGCTCAGCTCTCGCGCGCCGCCGCCACGTCCGAGGCGACCGTTTCGCGCTTCTGCCGCAAGCTTGGGTTTGGCAGCTTCCGCAGCTTTCAGTTTTCGTTGGCGAGGGATTTGGAAAGCCAGCGCAACGAGGGCCTGACCGACGAGGTCTCGCTCGACAATATGGAGCAGAGCCTCAAGAACATCCTGGCTGCCAAGGTGAGCGAGCTTAATGCGACCATCGACGGAATCGACCACGATACGCTGGCGGCTGTTGTGCATGCCCTTAAGCATGCAGGGGTTATTGAGTTTGCGGCTGTGGGCAATACGAACGCGGTCGCGCTCGATGCGACGTTTAAGTTTTCGCAGCTGGGCCTGCGCTGCATGGCGAGCACCATTAGCGAGACATCAATCGGCTTTGCGCTCACGTTGCGCCCGGGTGACGTTATCGTGCTAATCTCAAACTCTGGCAAATCGCGCCGACTGAATCGCATGGCAAAAGCGGCTCGCGACTGCGGCGCAACCGTAGTCGTCATCAGCAGCGACAGCAAATCCCCACTCGCGCGCCTGGCAGACTACACTTTTAATACCGTCAACCACGAAGCACTGCTGACAACGGGCGACTTTGCGTTCTCCAAGATCAGCGCCACGATGATCATCGAAGCCATCTACAACTTCCTGCTGCCCGAGATTGAAGACGCGCGTGAGCATATCAGCTACTACGAGGAGCTCATCCAGCCGGATAAGGTTGTGGAGTAATACGCGAAGTGGGACAAAAAAATCAGTCTATTTTGTCCCACCAACACCGCTGATACGACCTAACCTCGAGCTTCTTCGAGCATCTGCTTCGCGTGGGCCAAGCTTGCCTCGGACTGATCGCCGCTCAACATGCGGGCGATTTCGGCAGTACGCGCTTCGCCGGTTACCTCATCCAAATGCGTCTGGGGAACATCGCCCGGTTCCTTGCTGACGACATAATGCTTGTCAGCCATGACGGCGACCTGCGCCAAGTGGGTTACGACAATCACCTGATGCGTAGCGGCGAGATCTGCCAGCACGCCCGCGAGCGCACGCGCCGTGGAGCCACCGACACCAGCATCGACCTCGTCAAACACCAGCGTATCGACACCGTCCGCGTTACCGAGGACAACCTTACTTGCCAGCATGACGCGGCTGAGCTCGCCGCCCGACGCAATGCGGCGCAGGGGACGTGGCGTCAGGCCGGCACCGCTGCGGTATAGCAGCTCGTAGCTCGAAGGACCAACGGGCGTCCACTCAGCACGGGGAAGATCGCGCGACTCCCAGACGAGCTCGGCGCTGCCCATTTCCAGGCGTGCCATCTGGCGGCCAACCTCGTGACAAAAACGCGGGGCCGCCGTATTGCGTGCACGCTTAAGCGCCTTGGCGGCGGCGAACAGTTCATGCTCCGCTGCGCCAAGCGCTTCACGCGCCTTCTTGATCTGCTCATCACCATCGTCTACCAGCGACAACAGCTCTTGCGAGCGATCGCGCATGGAAAACACGTCATCCATGGTGGGACCCCACTGCCTCAGAAGTCCCTTAAGGTCGGAATACCGCTCGCGCATGCGAGTGAGCTCACGAGGGTCAAACGCAACACCATCGCGATAGGCGCGCAGCTCGTTGGCGCAGTCCTCGAGTGAGATGCAGGCGTCCGAAAGTGCGTCTGCGATGTCACCTAGCTTGCGGTCAACGGTCGCCATGCGGGAAAGCTCGGCCACGGCGCCGTTCACGGCATCGAGCGCTCCCCCTTCGGCAGCAAGCGATGCATGGGCCTCGTTTGCCGTCGCCACCAAGACCTCAGCGTGCTCCGAGCGAGGCAGCAGCTCCTCGAGTTCCTCGTACTCGCCTGGCTTGGGGTCGACCTCGGCGATACGCTCGAGGGCAAAACGCGCTTCCTCGACGCGACTCCCCTGCGCACGCGAGGCTTCCTCCACACGGCGAAGCTCCTTGGCGGCGGCACGCGAAGACTTAAAGCAGGTGCGATACTTCTCGAGTGCCTCAAGCGCCGCGCGCCCAGCCCAAGCATCGACCATGGCAACATGGTGCGCCGGGTCGAGCAGGCGCTGATGTTCATGCTGGCCACATAGATCCATCATCACGCCGACGCGCTCCGAAAGCTCGCGCACGCTGGCAATGCGGCCGTCAATTTTTACGCGGCTGCGGCCCTCAGCAGAAAGGCTGCGCTGCACGGTGAAACCATCCGTGTCGTGCGGGCCGTCGAACAGGCGCGCCTCGACGCTGGCAAGCGCCTCGCCCTCGCGAACCGTCGACGAATCGGCGCGCTCGCCCAAAATAAGCTTGAGCGCCGAAAGCAGCGCGGTCTTGCCAGCACCGGTCTCACCGGTCAGGACGGTCAAGCCGGCACTCGGCACCAACGTCGCCTCGCGAATGAGTGCAATGTTGGAAACCTGCAGCTCATCGATCATGACGCACTCCGTAGAACACACGGCTCACCGAGTTATAGAAGCTCTCGGGACCGTAATCAAGAAGCAGCACATCTCCGGGCCCGCGGCGCACCGCCACGCTCTCAACGGTGCCATCGCAGGTAATAAACTGTCCATCGATAGCGATCGCCGGAATGCTCGGACGGTCATCAGACATAAAGATTTCGACGACATCACTCGGCGAAGTCAAGAAGGCGCGGGCCTGAATGGTGTGCGGCGCAATGGGCACGCAGACCATGCCCGTATAGTCGGGGCTCACGATGGGGCCACCGGCACTGAGCGCATACCCCGTAGAACCAGTCGCCGTGGACACGACCACGCCGTCGCCACGAAGTCGATCGATATGGTGGCCCGACACCGTGATGTCGAACTCGACCATATCGGACAGCGGACCGCGGGTAAGCGCCATGTCGTTGAGGGCGAAGGTGCGCACGACATCCTTCGTACCGTCTTCGCGCACGGACACGATATCCGCGGCGATGGTGGCGCGACGGCTCACGTGCAGCTCGCCGGAAAGGGCGTCGCTCACGACCTGCAGAATGTCGCGCTCCTCGGGGCTCGCAGCAGTTAAAAAGCCCAGGTGACCATAGGAAAGACCGAGGATAGGAATCTCGCGATGGTTGAGGATGCGGGCAGCGCGCAGCAACGTACCGTCGCCGCCGAGCGTAATGACCAGATCGGAGCCGTCGATATCAGGCGTGCTTTGAATCTTCGATCGCTGGTCGGCAGCCCATGCGACCTCATAGCCCTGGCGCGTCAGCCAAAGCTCGAGCATCAGGCCGCTCTCGACCGCCTCTTGCTTGTAGTAATTGGGAACCAGAAAGACCTTCATAGCGTTGCAGCTTTCTCGCTCAAAACCGATACCTGGGATTGCAGCACGTCTTGCGAGCGGTCGCCAGATTCAAATCTCGTGCCGTACAGGAAAAACTCAACGTTGCCCTTGGCACCATGAATGGGCGACACGCACACATCGACCGGGAACAACCCCTTGGCAGCAAAGAGCTCAACCGCCGCCACGAGCGTATCGCGGCGCACAGCGGGATCGGTCACAATGCCGCCCTCGCCCACCAGCGCCGCCGGAGCTTCAAACTGTGGCTTTACGAGCGTGCAGAATGCACCCGTAGGCGCCAGGCACGCCAGTACCGCATCGATAATGTTCGCGATGCTGGTAAACGAGACATCACACACAGCCAGGTCGATGGCGCCGGCATAGCCAAGCTCAGGCAGCTGCGTCACGTTTGTGCGCTCATGCAGCGTCACGCGATCGTCCTGACGCAACGACCAATCGAACTGGGCGCGACCCACGTCCACCGAGACAACGGTCGCAGCTCCGCGCTTGAGCAGGCAATCGGTAAAGCCGCCCGTGGAGCAGCCCACATCGAGGCAAGCAAGGTCCGTCGGATCAATCCCAAACGCATCGAGCGCACCCTCGAGCTTAAGGCCGCCGCGCCCAACGTACGGAATGCGCCCCTTAACGTGCAGTGGCAGGCCCGGCGCCACCTTGAGCCCCGGAGAGGTCAAACGCTCACCGCCACTCGAAACCAAGCCGGCCATAAGAGTGCGAAGGGCATCCGCGCGATCGGCGCAGATGCCCTGTGAAATCAGTTCGTCATCAAGACGCACGCGTTTCATGAATGCCATCAACCATTCGTATCCGGAGATGCAGCCTAGCTATCCTGGGATTCGTTTGCCGCATCCTCATCATATTCCTGCTCGAGCTTGTCGGCCTCACGCGGCGTCAGCTCAATCTTGTCGACCATATCGACCGCGCGGGAGCCCAGTTCAATCGCTTCGTCAAACAAATCGAGCGAACGCTCCAAGGAGGTATCCTTGGAACGAACGGTAGCGATGATCTGGTCCAAGCGGTCCGAGATCTCGTCGAAGTTGCGGACGGAACCCTCTGGCATGGCTACTCCTCGACGGAGTCGACAACAGCCTCGGCGGCGTCCGCATCCTCGGCCAGCACGCCAGCCTCAGCCTGGGCAACCGCAACCTTGGCGGCAGCCTCGGCAGCCTGTGCCTCCTCGCGAGCGCGATCCTCGGCCAGCAGCTCTTGGTACAGGTCCTCGCCCGGCAGTTCCTCGCTGCGAGCGATCTTGCCCAGCACTCCGTTGACAAACGATGCGGACTGGTCGGTACCATAAGCCTTAGCAATCTCGACCGCCTCGTTGATGACGATGGCGTCCGAGACCTCCTCGTCGGTGAGGAAGCGCATCTCATAGACGGCGATACGCAGCAAGTTGCGGTCGGCGCCGGGCATGCGCATAAGATCCCAGTTCTTGGCGACGGCGCGCAGAGCGCAGTCGATACGATCGATATGCTCGTAGGCACCGCGGCAAAGCTCCAGCGCATAGGGGTCGAGGGGACCCTTCGAGATCAGGAAATCGCCCTCGAGGACGCGCTCGAGCGGGCTGTCCGTGGCCTCGGCCTGGAACAGCAGCTGCAGCGCCTGACTGCGGGCAAGCGTGCGCCCGCGATAAACCTTAAGGCTCAAAGGTTACTCCTTGGGGAAAACGAGGCCGTCAATGCAAACGTCAACGCGCTCGACCTCGACGCCCACCTGAGCATCGATGGCAGCGACCACGGCGGCGCGAACGGCCTCGGCGAGCTTCTTGAACGGATAGCCAAAGAACACCACGACACGCACGGTGAGTGCGAGCTTGTCGCCGACGACCTCTGCCTCGACCGCCGGCTCGGAAGCAGGGGCCTTGGACGAGAGCATCATGGAGACAAGGTTGGTGGCAAGGTCCTTGACGCCAACGGAGGCGATGCCCTCGACATCCGACACGGCGCGCGAGACGATGGCGGTCAGAACATCGGGCGAAATGCCGATGCCGTCAATCTTGATTTCCTGGGGCATGAGTCCTCCTAGAAGAGTTGGTTGCTAGACGCGGGAAACGAACTTGCCGTCGCGGGTGTCAACCTTGATGACCTCGCCCTCGTTGAGGTACATGGGGACCTGGATGACAGCGCCGGTGTCGATCGTGGCCGGCTTGGTGGAACCCTGGACGGTGTCGCCCTTAAAGCCCGGGTCGGTCTGGACGATGGTGGTCTCGATGAACATCGGCGGCGTCACGCCCATGAGCTCATCGTCGGCGAAGAGCAGCTGGCAGATGTCGTTCTCGCGCAGCCACTTGGAGTTCTCGCCCACCATGTCCTCGGGAACGGGAACCTGCTCATAGGTCTCGTTGTCCATGAAGATGTAGTCGGCGCCATCGTTGTAGAGGTACTGGAACTCACGGGTGGTGAGCATGACGCTCTCGAACTTGGTGCCGGCGTTGCAGGTGTTCTCGACGACGCGGCCGCTCTTGATGTCGCGGGTCTTGTAGCGCACAAACGCGCCGCCCTTGCCCGGCTTGACATGCTGGAACTCGACGATGGTGTAGACCTTGTCCTTGATGCGGAGACCGAGGCCGTTCTTGAAGTCGGCGGTAGAAATGGTAGGCATAGCGACCTTTCTTGTTATGGGCAGAACGCACAAGCGTCCAAATTACATACGACAGAAATTATACACTTGCAGACGGCTGCTGCAGCGAGCGCATAAAAAGAGAACGCGGGGCGTCCGAATCGATCCGGACGCCCCGCCCCAAAAATCTATCGAAATGGGCTAGCAATCGATGACGTGCAGGTCGTGCGGGGTCTTGGTGAAGGGCTCGTAGCCGTTCTCGGTGACCACGCCGTAGTCCTCCAGACGCACGCCGCCCACACCGGGCAGATACACGCCGGGCTCCATGGTGATAACCGAGCCGACCTCGATGGTGTTCTTGCTGCGGTTGAAGTTGGGCAGCTCATGGATGTCGATGCCCACGCCGTGACCCAGACCATGGTTGTAATAATCGCCATAGCCGGCATCGCCGATGATCTTCTTGGAAAGCTTGAAGATGTCGTTGCCCTCGACGCCCGGATGAATGGCAGCGACGCACTCCTCGTGCGTACGGCGCACGAGCGCGTACAGGTCGAGCTGCTCCTGGGTAGGCTCGCCCATCACGACGGTGCGCGTCATGTCGGAACGATAATCGCAGTAGCCCGCGCCGTAATCCATGAGAACGAAATCGCCCTTCTCGATGACACGGTCACTCGGGACGGCATGCGGGTTGGCGGTGTTGGGACCGCTCGCCACGATGGAGCCGAAGGCAAGGCTGTCGGCGCCGTTGGCGAACATAAAATTCTCGAGCTCGTTGCGAACCTGCTTCTCGGTCATACCGGGCTTAATAAAGCCGAGCATATGCTGGAAGGCGGCATCGGTGATCGACTGTGCATGGCGCATGAGCTCGATCTCCTCGGCATCCTTGATGGCGCGCATCTTGCGGATGTCGTCATGCATCAGCGGCAGCATGCAGGCAACGGAGCGGTCCTCCAGGCCGCGCTGAATACCCTGGTAGAAATTAATCCGCATATCGTCCTCGACAGCGCAGACGCGGCACTTGTTAGCCACAATCTTGCCGGCGACCCAACCGGGGATGGTGCCTTCGTCCATGTCGTAGACCCAGGGGCTGCCGGCGGGCGTGTTCTCCTCAAAGCTGTTGAGGTAGCGCGAGTCGGTGTGGAACAGGCACTGGTCGACCGTAATAAACGCCGCATGCGGGAACTCGAAGGTGTAGTCGAAGACGCCCTTAACGCCCGTAAGCCAACGAAGGTTAGCCTCGTCGCGCACCACGATGGCATCGTAGCCACGCTCGACCATCAGGGCACGGACACGCTCGATACGACCGGCAGGACCGGCAGCAAACTCAGACATGCAGATTCCTTTCTTGTTGTCTCAATATAGACGGGACGGGTCTCAATCGAACGACGGAATCGCATGCGATCCGCAACCGATTGAAAACCCGCCCCTCAACATGATACGAAAGACAATGGATGTCAATAAATCTTAGAGAAGTTCTTTGCGAGAAGCCAAGTAGGCGTGAGCATGGCGCTCAAGAACCTCGTCCTCAACGCTCGTTAGGCGAATGGCACCGAGTGCTGCGGGCAGCGGCAGCATGCTGCGATTCGAGCGAGCGAACTGCTGCTTGCGGAACTCCTCGATATATGCGGCAGGCTCCAGGTCGAAGGCAAGTTCCTCGATACCAAAGTCCTCCAGGCAGTCATCGACCTCAAAAACGTAATCGATATCGAAGTCGCAGGCGTCGTGCGCAAGGCGCGCCTCAAAGCGCATGCCCTCGGACAACAGCTGGTAGGCAGGGACCTGCGAAGCGGCATCGCCCAAGCAGGCGCGCAGGGTGCGCTCCCCCGTCTTGCCAAAATCGAGCGCATGGCGGGCGCTCGGGTTCGTGGCCATCAGTACGTCCTTACGGGCAGTCTGAGACCATTGAACGGCATTGACGAGCGCGACCTCCTCGCCCGCGAAAATCTCGGGGACGGTCTCAGTAAACTGATTCCAGCGGGACTTGCTGCTCGAAAGCATGGTACCAACAAGTACCACATAGCCGAGCTTGAGGTCCTCGGGGTCCGCCTCGCGAACAAGGTCGAGGTCACACACGACCAAGCCCGGTTCGGGACGGAACGCGATGGCGGGAAGCGCATTGGCCGACGAAGCGACGAGCGGCTTCATGGTCGTCGCGACCGTGAGCATTGCATCGAAGGTCGTCGGCAGCAACGCGCACTCGGTTCGGCCACACCACTGGTTGGCGCACCAGCTAACAACCGAGCAGGTCGCTGTGTCGCCGACAGCGACAACGAGATCGTCGCAGGTAATGCCGTTAGCCGAAAGGGCGCCAAAGACGGTATCGGCATCGGCCAGCGTAGCACCGGCAGGCGAAACCTCGAGGACTAGCGGCGACACGACAAAACCGGCGTCGACCAGCGCATGCTCGACGACCTCACCAAAACGCTCGGATGTGGCGTCGCTCCAAACCACCATCGCGCGCTTAGGCTTGCCCACAGCCGAGGCAAACATGCGCGACAGCTCATCGAACGCGCCCAATCCGACGCGGACATCGACACTGCGGTTTTGGAAATTGATCAGTTGACGGCGAATCATAGCAGTCCACGCTCCAAAAGCATCTCGGCACAAAGGTAGGAAACGTCCTCGAAGGACTTGTTGCGAATATCAAGGGTAAGGTCGGCGGCCTGGCGATACAGCGGACGGCGATGCTCAAACAGGCGCGCAGCGTGCTCAGGCGAACGGAAATCGGGGCGCGTGTCGGACCGACGAATCTGGCGAATCGAATCCTCGAAGTCGCCCTCGAGGTACACGCACGTACCCATTTCGTGCATCAGCTCAATATTCACCGGCGTCTCGACGATACCGCCCCCGCACGAAACCAACAGGCTGCGCTCACTTTGGAGCGAACGGAGCGCCGAGGTCTCGAGCTCACGAAAACGATCCTCGCCCTCGGTCTCAAAAATCTCGGTTACCGACTTACCGCAACGGCGCACGACCAGGCGGTCGGTATCGATAAAACGCCGCTTGAACATGGTGCCGACGTTGCGCGCGAGCGTCGATTTGCCCGCGCCCAAAAAGCCGATAAAGAAGATATGGTCGCAGCCGTGTTTGATGTGCTGAGACATGGCGAAACCTATTCCTCGCAGGGAAGGTCGCGCAGGGCCCGGCGCTCAAAGATACGGAAGATCTGCGTATACCACAGGTCCTGGGTTGCCTGCGGCTTGACCAGAATAGTGTCAACGCCGGCAAAGTTTCCGCTCCATACGTCGGTGTACAGCTGGTCACCGATCAGTACGGACTCGTCGGCCGTGGCGCCCAGACGCTTAAGACCCGCCTTCAAGGCAAACGGGGCGGGCTTCATGGCGTGGCTAATGGCCTCGAGCCCCAGCTCGCGCGCTGATGCCATGACCTGGTCGCGATGCCAGTTATTGGACACCATGCACAGCTTAAAGCCCTTGGCATGGGCGGCCTCGAGCCAAACGGAGACCGCAGTGGGTACCTGCTCGGTATCACGTGGCACCAGGGTGTTGTCGCGGTCGAGCAGAATGGCGCGCTTACCGTCGGCCCAGAGGGTATCGAGGTCGATGCGATCGACCGAGGCAACATATCGTTTGGGGCTAAAAATCCTCATGATCAATTCCAAGACTGTTGATGCTCTTCGTAGGTCTTCGAGAAATACTCCTCGTCCTGCGTAATGTAGAAATACAGGTCGTCGGAGTCGGTCGGCTCAAGGGTGGCCTTGAGCGCCTCGAGCGACGGAGAGCAAATGGGCGTGGGCGGGAGGCCCTCGTGCTTATAGGTGTTATACGGGCTATCGCTCTGCAGGTCGTCGGCGGTAACCTCGCCGCCGGTGACATACATCATGGTCGCATCGCTATTGAGATAGCGCAAACCGTCGAGCTTTCCGGCAAGGCGGTTGTAGAAGACCGAGGCCACGTGTGCACGTTGATCGGCGTTGAGGCCCTCGCGCTCAACGATAGAGGCCAAGTTGACGATGTCGTAGTCGGACATCTCCACACCGTAGCGCTCCTTGATCTTGGCTTCGCAGCTCGCAAAGTCAAGCGACTTGTACTCGGTCTTAAACTGATCGAGCATGGCGCGAATCACGCCATCGGCCGTCGGCGAATCACCCAACGAATAGGTCTTGGGGAACAAGAAACCCTCGAGCGAGTCGTTAGCGGCGCCCTTAAGGAAGCTATAGTCGTCCACGTAGTTGGAGGCCTTGGCCTTTTTGAGGAAGTCTTCCTTAGAGATGCTGTCGTAGGCCTGGGCCACACGGTCGGCGACTTGATCGACCGTTAGGCCCTCAGGGATAGTCAGCGCATTGGAGCCCGCGTTGGGGCCTTCCATGAGCTGCTGAACAACCTTGGTCGCATCCATAAGTGTGGTGAACGAATAATCACCGGGCTTGAGCGACATATCGGCGTTGAGCTTTTTCACCGCCGCATAATAATCCTTGGGATTTTCGACGATATGATTCTCGGAGAGAATCGAAGCGATGCTGTCACCCGAGGCACCATCGGGAATCGTGATAGTAACCTGCTGGCCTGCAACGACTTTCGCACCCTCACCGCCAAAGAAGCCCTTGACGGCTGGCACGACAAAGAAAACGATCGCGACAAGCGCAAGCACGGCAAAAACGCCACCGATAATCATAGGCACCGGGGAGCTTTTCTTTTGAGCACCGCGACGAGCATGCGTGTTGTAGCTCGAGCGGGTCGCCGGAGCAACGCCATGCGAACCACGAGCGTGATGCGAATGCGATTGGGGGGCCTGCGTTCGCTGGGTAGGTGCCTGCTGCTTAAAGCGGGTGCCGCCTGCAGGCTGGGCCGTACGAGCAGTGGGCTGCTGAGCCGCGTGAGAAGCCGAATGCTGAACCGAACGAGCAGAAGGCTGCTGACCCGTCCGTTGAACAGGTTGGGCCGAACGAGAGAAGGACTGCGCCGGGCGCGCGACAGGCTGAGCTGCGCACTGCGTCGGCTGTGCCGGACGCTGGCCAGGCTGGGCAGGGCGCGACACCGGCTGCTGTGTACGATTCGGCTGGCGCGGATCGGAAGCACTAGGCATGCGAAACCTCCTCGTTTTTACGATCGAGCCACGTCTGCAAAAACAGGCTGGCGGCAATCATGTCGATCTTGCCCCTCATCTGCTTTTCGTTGAGTCCCTGCTCGCGCAGGATACGCTTGGCCTCTTGCGAGGACAGACGCTCGTCCTCAAACTCCAACGGAAGATCGAGCTCGTCGGCAATCTTTTGCGCCACAGCGGCAACGCGCTCGGCCTGAGGGCCGGGCTCACCGGCCATGGTCAGGGGACGTCCGCTTACCAGGATGTCGGGCTCATAGTCCTCAACCAGGTAGCGGAACGTCTTGGCCATACCGGTGACCTCGGCAGCCGGAAGCACCTTGACAGGCATCGCCATCTTGCCATCACGGCTCGAGACGGCAATGCCAATCCTGGTCTCCCCTATGTCCAGCGCGAGCGCAACCACAGCGACTTCTTAGATTCTTAGGCGCCGAGCGCGGTCTTAGCGGCCGCGAGGGCATCGGCGATGCCGGCAGCATTCTTGCCACCGGCCTGGGCCATGTTGGGACGACCGCCACCGCGACCGTCGACCAGACCCGCGATCTGCTTGATCACGTTACCGGCGTGGAAACCGGCCTTGACGGCGTCATCGGAGCCGGCAGCGAGCAGGGCCGGAGTGCCCTTCTCAGTCACGCTGGCGACGACACAAGCGACAGGGCCGGCGACCTTCTGATGCACGGTATCCCATACGTTGCGCAGGTCGGCAGCCTCAAGGCCCTGGAGCTCAGCGACAACGAGCTTATAGCCGTCGAGCTCGACGGCTATAAGCTCGTTGTCGCT
>UQSC01000015.1 GCA_900543615.1 uncultured Collinsella sp.
GTCGTCAGCTCGTGTCGTGAGATGTTGGGTTAAGTCCCGCAACGAGCGCAACCCCCGCCGCGTGTTGCCATCGGGTGATGCCGGGAACCCACGCGGGACCGCCGCCGTCAAGGCGGAGGAGGGCGGGGACGACGTCAAGTCATCATGCCCCTTATGCCCTGGGCTGCACACGTGCTACAATGGCCGGTACAGAGGGATGCCACCCCGCGAGGGGGAGCGGATCCCGGAAAGCCGGCCCCAGTTCGGATTGGGGGCTGCAACCCGCCCCCATGAAGTCGGAGTTGCTAGTAATCGCGGATCAGCATGCCGCGGTGAATGCGTTCCCGGGCCTTGTACACACCGCCCGTCACACCACCCGAGTCGTCTGCACCCGAAGTCGCCGGCCCAACCGTCAAGGGGGGAGGCGCCGAAGGTGTGGAGGGTGAGGGGGGTGAAGTCGTAACAAGGTAGCCGTACCGGAAGGTGCGGCTGGATCACCTCCTTTCTAGGGAGATAAATCTTCTAGAGAGAAACACTTTAACTCGAAATGAGGGCAGGAGCCCGTCCGGTGGATGTCGCCCGGAGTAAGTCCCCGCAGCACCCGGTCCCCGGGGTCGCACCCGCGTACCTTGAGAGCCGCATAGCGATAGGAGAGAGATGGAAGAGTATCCTCTTCCAGACTCGATTCTTTTCTGCGATTTAAAGACAGAATGATAGCAATCATTCATCCGATCCAAACAAGAAGAATTCACTTATATATGAGTGAGGAGCATCTGATCGCGAGCACAGTTCAACTACTGTGCCGCGGTATGAGATACCCGAATTGCGACATACGAGCGCTATTCATGATATCGATTAATTAACTTTAGCGACACGTGGATATCCCGCGGGCCCGAGAGCGGTCCCGCAAGATACCACGGGCGCACGGCGGATGCCTTGGCACAGGGAGCCGATGAAGGACGCGGCAAGCTGCGATAATCCCCGGCGAGGAGCACACATCCTTCGACCCGGGGGTCTCCGAATGGGCGAACCCATGCACAGCGGTGTGCATATCCCCGGCCCGAACACATAGGGCCGGGGAGGACAACCCGGGGAACTGAAACATCTAAGTACCCGGAGGAGAGGAAATCAATCTCGAGACTCCCCGAGTAGCGGCGAGCGAAAGGGGACCGATGGCCAAACCGTCGAGCGGGCGTACCCGGCAGGGGTTCCGCCGACGGGGTTGCAGGGCCGCGCATCCGGGGGCTGCCGCCCCCGGGCGCAGGTCCGGCTGGGGAGCGGAACGGCATGGGAGGGCCGGCCGCAGCGGGTGACAGCCCCGTACGCGAACCCAGACCGGACGGCGCGACGCGGTCCCTGAGTAGGGCCGGGCACGTGAAACCCGGTCCGAACCTGGGTGGACCACCATCCAAGCCTGAGTACTACCCTGTGACCGATAGCGCACCAGTACCGTGAGGGAAAGGTGAAAAGCACCCCGGGAGGGGAGTGAAACAGTACCTGAAACCGTGCGCCCACGAGCAGTCGGAGCACCTTTATGGTGTGACGGCGTGCCTTTTGTAGAATGAGCCAGCGAGTCGCTGGCGCGGGGCGAGGTTAACCGAAAGGGAGCCGGAGCGAAAGCGAGCCTTAACAGGGCGACTTGAGTCCCGCGCCGCGGACGCGAAGCCGGGTGAGCTATCCGTGGGCAGGCTGAAGCGGGGGTAAGACCCCGTGGAGGGCCGAACGCACGTCGGTTGAAAACGGCGGCGATGACCTGCGGATAGGGGTGAAAGGCCAATCAAACCCGGAGATATCTCGTTCTCCCCGAAATAGCTTTAGGGCTAGCGTCGCGCGTTCACCGCCGGAGGTAGAGCACCGGATGGACGAGGGGGCTTCGCCGCCTACCGAATCCAACCGAACTCCGAATGCCGGCGGCCCAGAGCGCGGCAGTCAGAGCATGTGGGCTAAGCTGTGTGCTCGAGAGGGAAACAGCCCGGACCGCCCGCTAAGGTCCCCAAGTTCCAGCCGAGTGGCAAAGGATGTGCGTCCGCCCAGACAACCAGGATGTTGGCTTAGAAGCAGCCATGCATTCAAAGAGTGCGTAACAGCTCACTGGTCGAGTGGACATGCGCCGACAATACACGGGGCTAAGCTGGACACCGAAGCGGCGGGATTTTATCTAATAGAATCGGTAGGGGAGCTTCCCATGGGCGGAGAAGCCGGAGGGCGACCGACGGTGGAGCGCATGGGAGTGAGAATGCTGGCATGAGTAGCGAGAGACGAGAGAGTAACTCGTCCGCCGTGAACCCGAGGTTTCCTGGGCAAGGCTAATCCTCCCAGGGTCAGTCGGGGGCTAAGGCGAGGCCGGGAGGCGTAGCCGACGCGCAGCAGGCAGACATTCCTGCACCGCGCACGCGGCGCTACGACCGACGGGGCGACGGATGGGGGTGGCTCGGCGGGGTTCTGGACGTCCCCGTGATGGAGCGCGGCCCGCGGACCAGGGAAATCCGGTCCGCAGAAGGGCGAGGCTCCGGACGAAGCGATCAAGCGAAGCGAGTGAGCCCGAGGTCCCTAGAAAAACCCCTAGGCAGGCGCGTGCGCGCCCGTACCGCAAACCGACACAGGTGGGTGGGTAGAACATACCGAGGCGATCGGGTCAACCATGGTCAAGGAACTCGGCACAATGGCCCCGTAACTTCGGGAGAAGGGGTGCCCGCGCGTACGTGAACCGGCTCGCCCGGGGAGCGGAGGCGGGCCGCAGTGGAGAGGCCCAAGCGACTGTTTACCAAAAACACAGGACTCTGCAGAAGCCGCAAGGCGACGTATAGGGTCTGACGCCTGCCCGGTGCCGGAAGGTCACGCGGAGGAGTTAGCCGTCAAGGCGAAGCCCCGAAGCCAAGCCCCGGTAAACGGCGGCCGTAACTATAACGGTCCTAAGGTAGCGAAATTCCTTGTCGGGTAAGTTCCGACCTGCACGAAAGGCGCAACGACTTGGGCGCTGTCTCGACCATGGACCCGGTGAAATTGCACTGGTCGTGAAGATGCGACTTACCCGCGGAAGGACGGAAAGACCCCGTGAACCTTCACTGCAGCTTGGCATTGGCCGCTGGTCCCGCGTGTAGAGGATAGGCAGGAGGCTAAGATCCGGAGGCGCCAGCCCCCGGGGAGCCGCCCTTGGAATACTGCCCTCGCGCGACCGGCGTCCTAACCCGAGGCCGTCAACCGGCTCGGGGACCGTGCCAGGCGGGCAGTTTGACTGGGGCGGTCGCCTCCTAAAGGGTAACGGAGGCGCGCGAAGGTCCGCTCGGGACGGTCGGCAACCGTCCTTTTGAATGCAAGAGTACAAGCGGGCTTGACTGCGAGGCCCACAAGCCGAGCAGGTGCGAAAGCAGGCTCTAGTGATCCGGCGGCCCCGAGTGGGTGGGCCGTCGCTCAACGGATAAAAGGTACTCCGGGGATAACAGGCTGATCTTGCCCAAGAGTCCACATCGACGGCAAGGTTTGGCACCTCGATGTCGGCTCATCGCATCCTGGGGCTGAAGTAGGTCCCAAGGGTTGGGCTGTTCGCCCATTAAAGCGGTACGCGAGCTGGGTTCAGAACGTCGTGAGACAGTTCGGTCCCTATCCTCCGTGGGCGCAGGAGAATCGATGGAGGCTGCCCCCAGTACGAGAGGACCGGGGTGGACGCACCTCCGGTGAACCGGTTGTCGACCAACGGCACGGCCGGGTAGCCGCGTGCGGCGCGGATAACCGCTGAAGGCATCTAAGCGGGAAGCCGTTCCAGGGATTAGTTCTCCTTCCGGTAAGGGCCCAGGTAGACTACCTGGTCGATAGACGGCAGGTGCAAGGCTGGCGACAGCCTCAGCCGAGCCGCACTAATCGCCCGAGCTCTTCCGGAACCGCACCTCGCGGCCCGCGGGACAAGCGCTCATGCGCGGTCCGGGCACGAGGATGCCCCCGAGTCATCTCCCCTATGCGCCATGCGGCCCCCAGGGCACGTGAGAGACACCGGATCACCGTAACGGTGGGCGCCGCCCACCGGTCAGCGGCCAGAGCATGGGGGGCACGCCCGGTCCCGTTCCGAACCCGGAAGCTAAGCCCCATCGCGCCGAGAGTACTGCGGGGTCAGCCCGTGGGAGGCCAGGGCGCCGCTGACCGGTGGACGGCACCGAGCCGTACGCTTGAACTGAGAAGGGGGAGGCCTCGCGGCCTCCCCCTTTTTTGCGTTTGCGGGCTTTTGTCTCACATAGTAGCTGTGTTTTATAACCCTCGTTTGTCGCATCTTCTGCGAACGGGCTACAATAACTTAGTCTGTGCGATATGGAGGTGAACATGGCTGAAGCTGGTATCGGCGTTGATATCGTCGAGATTTCCCGCATGAAATCAATTCTTGAAAAGACGCCGTCGTTTGCTCGGCGTGTGTTTACCGAAGAAGAGCGTGCGTATTGCGATGCATCATCGCGTCCCGCTGCTCACTATGCGAGCCGCTTTGCTTCGCGCGAGGCGGTACTTAAAGCTCTCGGCACGGGTTTTAGTCAAGGCGTGGGTCGCAAGGATGTTTCGGTTACGCGTGATAAACTCGGCAAACCGAAGGCGCTGCTTTCTGGCCGTGCTCTCGAGATCGCTCAAGAACTGGGTGTTGTTGAGGTCGCTCTTTCCATTACGCTTACAGGAGACTTGGCCGTTGCGAATGCCATCGCGATTACCGAAGATGCTCGGCCTAAGTCAAAAGAGGAAAAGGTGAGCACCAAGAAACGCGTAGCGCAGACATTTAAAGAGGCTCGCTCTGTTTTAGATGAGCTTGAGCAGCTGCAGAATTCAGCATTGACGGAGCACCTGGGTGATGCTTCGCAAGATACGCTAGGAGCATAGATGAAACCGGTTTTGAGTACCGAAGAAGTCGTTCGTCTCGAGGATATCATCGAACGCGAAGGGACTTCGAAGGCCGAGCTTATGGAGCTAGCGGGTGAGTTTGCCGCCAACGAGGTCTTGAAGCTCAATCCCGATCGGGTTCTCGTTCTGGTCGGTTTTGGTAATAATGGCGGCGACGGTTGGGTTGCCGCCGATATCCTGAGCCATAAGGGTGTGGACGTGGATATCGTTTCTCCGGTTGAGCCGGATGAGATTCCTGCTGCTCTGGCACGTCATGTTGCTCGTCGTACTGCCGGCCGCGATGTGCACGTTTGCGTCGGCCCCTCGCGTGACGAACTCGAGGTTTTGATCGATAAGGCCGATGTTGTTGTCGATGCCATTTTTGGTACCGGTTTTCACGGGAATCTGCGTGCGCCGTTCTCCATCTGGATTCCTACGGTCAATGAATGCGCCGATTGTGTCGTATCCATTGATGTTCCCTCGGGCCTGAATGCCGAGACGGGCGTTGTTGATGACGACTGCATTCGTGCCGAGCATACGGTGACGATGATTGCGCCCAAGATTGGTCTGTATAGCGCTGATGGTCCTGAGTATGCTGGCGATTTGATCTGCGGCAATCTTTACGACCGTCTTGACGAGGTCATCGATGATGTCGACCACGCCGCCGAGATTGTCGAGCCCGGTGACTTAGTTGATTACTTTGCTCCACTACCTACGAATATCGATAAGTATTCCCGTGGCTCTGTGCTTATTGTCGCCGGATCTGCGCAATATCCTGGTGCTGCCATTATGGCGGCCAAGTCTGCAGCTCGCGCGGGTGCTGGTTACGTGGCAGTCGCGGCTCCTGACGCCTGCGCCAATCTTATTCGCATGGCACTTCCTTCGATTCCCGTCTTTGCTATTCCGTCTGATTCCCGCGGCTCCTTTGGCGCCGCTGCGCGCATGACGGTGTGCGAGATCGCAAAGAAGTACAGCTGCGTGCTGTGCGGTCCCGGTATGACGACGTCTGCCGGCGCTATGCAGGTGGTTTCGGGCTTGCTCGAGCTTGATGTACCGCTAATTTTGGACGCCGATGCACTCAACTGCCTTGCTAAGATTGCCATTGACGGTATTGATAGTAACCCCGAGATGTATCGTCGCGAGCAGCCGTTGGTTATGACGCCGCACTATCGCGAGCTTTCGCGTCTGGTTGCCGGTGACGAGGTGAACGACCTTGGTACCGCGATTGCGGCCGCGCAGAAGGTTGTCTGGGCTGCAGGCTCCGACAATCTGGTGGTCATTGCCAAGGGGCCGACGACGGCTATCTGTGGCGTTGAGCGCGTGCTGCTGCCGCTCTCGGGTCCGGCTTCTCTGGCAACTGCCGGTTCGGGTGATGTTCTCGCGGGTATTTTGGCCGGCACGCTTGCCACCATGCGCGACGAGATGGATCGTTGGGAGTTGCTGTATTCGTACGCCGTTGCGCTTCACAGCTACGCCGGTTTTGCTGCGGCGACGGAGTATGGTGAGAAGAGCGTTATCGCGACCGATCTTATCGACTTGATCGGTCCTGCCATGGAGCTGGCGGCAAAGGATGCGCTCGAAGATCTGGGAATCATGGACGAAGGGTCGGATGACTAATCATGAATAAAGCCGATTTGACGCGCTGGTCCTGGGTTGAGATCGACCGCGGGGCGCTCCGTCGCAACACGAGGGCCTATAAGAACTTGTTGAATCCGCGTCAGCGCCTGTGCTGCGTGGTCAAGGCCGATGCGTATGGTCATGGAGCTGTTGAGTGTGCCAAGATCATGTATTCGGCCGGTGCCGACATGTTTGCCGTGGCGACGGTCAACGAGGGCGTTGGGCTCCGTCAGGGCGGGATTACTAAGCCCATCCTGATTCTAAGTGAGCCGCCTATCGAGGCTATTCCTGCACTGCTCGAATTCGATATCATGCCCTCGGTCTATACGTCCGATTTTGCTCTTGCGTATGGCGAAAGCGCCGTCGCGGCGGGCAAGGTGGGCAAGTACCATCTTGCCATCGAGACGGGCATGAATCGTATCGGCGTTCACTACACACAGGTGCTCGACTTTGTACGCGGCATCAGTTTCCATCGCGGCATCCAGTGCGACGGCGTATTTACGCACTTTGCCACGGCCGATGAACCTTCGGGTTGGGACTACAAGCTGCAGTGCCAGCGTTTTACCGAGGCCGTTCAGGCCATTAAGGACGCAGGTTTTGAATGCGGTATCGTGCATTGTGCTAATACGCCGTCCTCGATGCTCGATTCTTCAATGCACTTTGACATGATTCGTGCCGGCATCGGTTTGTATGGTCTGCAGCCATGTGAGCTGAGTGGTCGTGTGATGCAGCTTGATCCCGTCATGAGCGTCCACGCGCGTGTGACGCGCGTGGCGCATCCTGCGATGGGCGAGGGCGTGGGCTACGGCTTTACCTACCGCGTACCGCGCACGCGCGTTCAGATCTGCACCCTTCCGATCGGTTATGCCGATGGCCTTTCGCGTACGCTTTCCAATCGTATGGACGTGCTGTATCGCGGCGAGCGTGTGCGTCAGGTGGGCAATATCTGCATGGACCAGTTTATGGTCGCCATTCAGTCCAACCCGGCGCATGAGATTCCCGAGGCCGAGTATGGTGACGAGATGATCATTGTCGGCCGCGATGGAGATGCCGAGATTACCATGGATGAGATGGCGCGCCAACGCGGCACGATTAACTACGAGGTCGCTTGCGGCTTTGGTA
Source organism: uncultured Collinsella sp. (assembly GCA_900543615.1). Lineage (GTDB taxonomy): Bacteria > Actinomycetota > Coriobacteriia > Coriobacteriales > Coriobacteriaceae > Collinsella. The sequence goes on from UQSC01000015.1 coordinate 7,570, forward strand.
TGCGTCTCGACAAGGTCTACGTGTAGGAGTCGCTATGGGCGTCATGCACATCCCCGGCCATAGCCATCAGGCGCCGCGTGAGGTCGCGCTCGAGGAGATCGAGGCCGTTCTGGGCGATTGTCACCTTTGCCAGCTTTACCAGTCGCGCCATAACATCGTGTTTGGCGTGGGAAACCCCCACGCTCGCGTGATGTTTATTGGCGAGGCGCCGGGCCGCAATGAGGATTTGCAGGGCGAGCCCTTTGTGGGGGCGGCAGGCGAGGACCTCAACGGCATTTTGTCGCTGGCGGGGCTCAAACGCGAAGACGTCTACATTGCCAACGTGCTTAAGTGCCGCCCGCCGGGAAACCGCAATCCGCGTCCCGAGGAAGTGCTGGCTTGCTCGCCGTTTTTGCGTGAGCAGATTCGAAGCATCTGGCCTGATATTATTGTGACGCTCGGCAACCCCGCGACGCACTTTGTGCTAAAGACCGAGATTGGCATTACTAAGCTGCGCGGCAGGTTCCACCAGATGGGGCATTTTGTGGTAATGCCCACGTTCCATCCGGCAGCAGCGCTGCGCAATCCGGCGTGGCAGGAGCTGCTGGAGGAAGACTTTAAGATGCTGGGCGACTATCTGGAGCGACATCCCGCGCCAGAGGACGCCTCGGAATAATAAGGAGCATGTATGTCCCTGGAGCGCCTGGGGGTAGGTACTTACAAAACGACTTGCGCTGCCGATACAGAGTACTTTGGCGAGCTAATTGCACCGTGCCTCGAGGACGGCGATGTGCTCATCCTGACCGGTGGCCTGGGAGTGGGCAAAACTCACTTTACCAAGGGCGTCTCGCGCGGGCTGGGCGATGGGCATATGGTTACGAGCCCTACGTTTGCGCTCATGGCCGTTCACGATCAAGGCCGTATTCCGCTGTTTCACTTTGATCTATACCGCCTGGAGCATGCCTACGAGCTCGAGGATACGGGCATTTTCGATGTGCTGGGCTATGAGGGTGCTTGCCTGCTGGAATGGGGCGAACAATTCCAGGACGAGCTGACGGATGAGTACCTTTCGGTGACACTCAAGCGTGATGAGGGCGACAGCGATGTGCGAACGATAACGCTCGAGGCGCACGGTAACCGCGCAATGGAGCTTTCCCATTTGATTGATAAGGCTGTACAAGATGAGCTTACATAACGAAAGCGCGCTGGTGGTGGCGCTCGATACTTCGACCGACATGCTTGCCTGCGCGGCAAGCTGGATTGATGGGCAGACGGGCGAGACGAAGCTCGTGAGTGGCGACCACATGTGTCGCCGTCACGCCAACGTTGAGCTCGTGAATACCGTTGATGGCGTGCTGGCTCAAGCCGGTCTGGATCGCAGCGATGTTGGTTGCTACGTGGTCGGCCGCGGCCCGGGGTCGTTTACGGGTGTGCGCATCGGCATCTCCACCGCCAAGGGCCTCGCGCGCGGTGCCAACGTTCCGCTGCTGGGCGTGTCGACGCTCGACGCTTGTGCTTGGACGGCGTGGAAGGCTGGCGTGCGCGGCAAGCTTGGTATCTTGGCCGATGCTATGCGCGGTGAGGTATATCCGGCGCTGTATATGCTGGTCGATGAGGGCCCCGAGCGTCAATTTGAGCGCGAACACGTGGTCAAGGCCGCCGTGGCGCTCGATGAGTGGCGCCAAGCAGCGGACTGGGATCAGGTTCAGCTGACCGGTGACGGTCTCGTGCGCTATGGCAAGCTGCTGGGTGAGGACGAGGCCGCCCGCTGCGTGGAGCGCGACCTGTGGTGGCCTTCGGGCGAGGGCTTGCTGCTCGCGCACGCTGCGGGTGACGGCGATCCGGCCCGCGTCCTGCCGATTTACACGCGCCTTTCGGATGCCGAGGAAAACGAGCGCAAGCGTCTTGGTCTTGCCGAGAGTGCGCAGAGCGAAATTACGGGTGTTGCCGATGAGCTCGCCGGTCGTCATCTGCAGTTCCGTCCCATGGGCGCGGCGGATGCCGAGGGCGCGAGCGCGCTGGAGGCTGCCTGCTTTGAAGGTGCCGGACACGAGGCGTGGACGCCGGGCATGTTCCTGTCCGAACTGGGCGAGGACGTCGCTGCGCCGCGTAGTTGGTGGGTGGCACACGACGACGGCAAGCTGCTGGGCCTTGCCGGCGGTATGGTCGTGGACGGTGATGTGCAGATTCTGGATGTCGCCGTCGACCCGGCACATCGCCGTGAGGGCATTGCCCGCAAGCTGCTGTCGCACGTGAGCTATGATGCCCAGATGCTCGGCTGCACCACGGCTTCGCTCGAGGTCGAGGACGGTAACGAGGGAGCGATCGCGCTTTATAACGCTCTGGGCTTTACCGAGGCTGGCCGTCGCCGCGGTTACTACGGTGTTGGCAAAGATGCCATCGTCATGACGGCGCCGCTGCCCTTGGTGCTCCCGGTCGACAACGCTTCGCCCGAGCCGACGGCGGCAGAGCAGCGCGTATGGCCGCTGCCTGCGCCTGGGCGCTCCGAGGGGGAGCGTGCCGAAATTGAGCGCCGCCGCCTAGTGCTCGCTATCGAGAGTTCCTGCGACGAGACGGCCGTGGCGATTATCGATGCGGATGGCAATATGCTGGCCAACCAGGTGTCAACACAGATTGATTTTCATGCCCGCTTTGGCGGCGTGGTGCCCGAGATCGCCTCGCGCAAACACGTTGAGGTGATTGTGAGCGTCGTGGATGCGGCGCTCGAGGATGCCGCGACATCGCTTGGCCTTGAGGGTGGAGCCATTGCCCCCAGCGAGCTTGCCGCCGTGGGCGTGACACAGGGTCCGGGCCTAGTGGGCGCCCTCGTGGTGGGCGTTGCCTTTGCCAAAGGCTTTGCCTACGCTGCCGGTAAGCCGCTCGTATGCGTCAACCATCTGGAGGGGCACCTGTTTGCCAACTTGCTGGCGCAGCCCGACCTCAAGCCGCCGTTCATCTTCACGCTTGTCTCGGGCGGGCACACCATGCTCGTGCACGTGAAGGCATGGGGCGACTACGAGGTACTTGGTGAGACACTCGACGATGCTGTGGGCGAGGCCTTCGACAAGGTAGCCAAGGCGTTGGGTCTGGGCTATCCCGGTGGCCCCATCATCTCCAAGCTGGCCGAGACGGGCAATCCCCGCGCGATCGATTTTCCTCGCGCGCTTAACAGCAGGGGAGATTATCGTTTCTCGCTTTCGGGTCTTAAAACGGCCGTGACGCTCTACATTGAACAGGAGACCAAGGCCGGGCGCACGATTCACCTGCCCGATCTGGCAGCTTCGTTTGAGGCAGCTGTCTTTGACGTGCAGTACAAGAAGGCCAAAAATGCACTGCACGCTACCGGATGCAAGGAATACTGCATCGGTGGCGGCGTCTCGGCCAACCTGCATCTGCGCGAGATAATGATCAAGAAGCTTGGGCGTCAGGGGATTCGCGTAACGGTGCCGCCCTTGTCTGCCTGTACCGATAACGCAGCCATGATCGCGGAGGTCGCCCGCCGTAAATTCGACCGAGGCGAAATCTCGCCGTTCGACGTCGACGCCGATCCAAACATGACGCTGTAGCTGGTACGGCGCGGTCCCCGGACGGAGGGGCCGGATATAAGGTTTCCTGCTCTACAGTCCTGCGCAAGACGAAGGCCACATTAAGTGGCCTTCTTTGCGTGCGGAACTCATTTTGAGCAAGCACCCGCCCTGCCGGGGCTCCCGGGTTCTGCAACGACTCGGCCGTTCGGGTCAGGTGGGGCTGAATGGAATAGAGTGAATGGGCGCGCCGTTGGCGCGTCCATTTTTGTGCGGGTGACAAAGGGACTGTCCCTTTGTCACATTGCAATAAATGTGATGAGAGTGTGGCGAAATGAGCTTAAAACTTCCGTAAATGTGATAAATGTCACGTTTTACCTAGGGTAAAATGTGGGAAATATCACGTTTACGGAAGTTTCTTTGCGGGAGGTTCGTCCATGCAGCGAGATATCATTGCCAAGCTTAACGCTTGGAAAGCGTCAGAATATCGTAAGCCGCTTATCCTTAAGGGGGCGCGCCAGGTTGGAAAGACGTGGGCGCTTAAGGAGTTCGGCCGAACCTCGTACATCAATTTTGTGTATCTGACGCTCGAGGAGCCGTCACCTGGGGTACAGAGCGAGTACGCTCAGTTTTTCGAAGGTACGCGCGATCCTCGACGGATCATCTCAAATCTTTCCCTGGCACTTGGACAGCCTATCGATCCCGGCAAAACGCTGCTTATTATTGATGAGATCCAGGATTGTCCTTCTGCAGTCGGCGCCCTTAAATACTTCTGTGACGAGGCCCCCGAGTATCACGTCGCATGCGCAGGGTCTTTGTTGGGCGTTCGCTTGTCCCGTGAGACCAGCGCTTTTCCGGTGGGAAAGGTCGAGTTCATGGAGATGCGCCCCATGAGCTTTTCCGAGTTTCTGAAAGCCGAGGGCGCTGCAAACTACGACGAATACCTTGGCGGCCTGGATCAGATCGAAACAGTGCCCGATTTCTTCCATGTCCGTCTCGTCGAGCATCTTCGTCGTTATTTTGCATGCGGCGGCATGCCAGAGGCTCTTGGCCGGTGGGTGGAGACGGGCGATATCGTTCAGGTCGATAAGGTGTTGTCTGATCTCTTGGATTCCTACGAGCGCGATTTTGCCAAGCATGGTGGCCGTGCGCAGTTCGCCAAGCTTTCGCAAATATGGAACTCGATTCCAGCTCAGTTGGCGCGCGAGAACAAAAAGTTCGTTTGGGGTGCGGTGCGCGAGGGGGCTCGTGCTCGAGAATACGAGGATGCTCTGGAATGGCTTGCCGATGCTGGGCTCATCACGGCGGTTCGCCTTAATGCTGCCGGTGGTGTGCCGCTCTCTGCGTACGATGACCTCAAGGCATTTAAAGTCTACTGTCTTGATGTCGGCTTGCTGCGCCGCATGGCAAGGCTGGATGCGTCCGCTTTTGCCATCTCGGATGCGCTATTTTCGGAGTTCAAAGGTTCGTTCGCCGAGAACTATGTGCTTCAGGCATTACTTTCACAGTTAGATGCTGCTCCGCGTTACTGGACAAACGAGAAGCCGAAGCACGAAGTCGATTTTTTGATTCAAGTCGGAAACGAAATCGTTCCCGTCGAGGTCAAATCGGGAGAGGTCGTTCACTCCAAGAGCCTTAAGTACTATGCCGACAAGCATGCGGAGACGACTCCATTGAGGGTCCGCTACTCACTTAAGAACCTAAAGCTCGACGACGGGGTGCTCAACATTCCGTTGTATTTGGCTGATCGATCTGTCCCTCTTATCAAAAAGGCGCTTGATTGTGCGCATCTTGACGTTTAGATCCTGGGTGAGCTGACGGGCGGCGGCTAATTAATCGCTCCGTTACGGCCAGGGAGCTTGGGCCTTAGCGATGCTTGCTTCGCCAAGCCGTGGGTGTCATGCCGGTGTATTGTTTGAAGGCTTGGGCGAAGGCGGCTTGCTGAGGGTAGTCGAGCCGCTCTGCTACCTGCGCTATCGTGAGCGCGCTATCGGCCAAAAGGTCCTGTGCTCGCTCCATACGGCGTCTGCGAATGTAGGCGCCCAGGGACTCGCCAGTTTGGGCCTTAAAGGTGGCGCATAGTTTGGAGCGGCTTGTGTAGAGCCTTTCGGCCACCTCGTTGATACCCACACGTTTGCCTTTGTCGAGCGCGCGCTCAATCATTGCCGTTGCTTCTTCGGCAATGGTTATGCTGACGCGTGTGCCTGCCGCCTGCCGCGCCTGCTTATGGGCCGCGCGCGAACAGGCGAGCTCCGCGACCATGGTCTCCACGATGCCCTGCATATAGACGTGTCCGCCTACGGTGCGGGCGCGGTCCTCGTTAATCCGGCGTAGCGTGTGGCAGATGGCAGACGTCGCTTCCTCATGCCATGGCTCGGCAAACGCCTCAAAGATTCCCGCGAACTCGGTGGGATAGCGGTGCTCCAGTTCGTCAAAATATCCAGGCAAAAAGAGCACCGAGCGCGAGTGATAGAGCTCCCCCGCAAACAGCGGGCTTAATTCCTCGCCACAGCTATCTTGGACAAAGCTGCAAACGGCATTGTTTGGCCACGGTCCATGCAATAGTTTAAGGTTCGCGGGCGTTATGCCAGCCTCGGGCATGCATGTAAGTGTGGGCGCGCTGACCTCGCTCACGCAGGCGTATGGCTCGGGTGTGTATTCGGCCAGGTACATATCGTGCGTCGGGGTAATGAAATGCTCTATAACGATGCAGGCGGGGGAGAGAGGCATGATCCATGCACGGCCGTGCGCCCGTTCGTTTGCCACCTCGCCGGTAAAGACGGCACCCTTGCCGGTAAGCTCCAGGCCAAACTGCTCAAATTGCGGTGCGTAGAGCTCGGTTATGTCGGTCGCTGCCCGCCGTATTTGCAAAAGCGTCCCTTTCCTTTGCAGAAACGTCCACGCCTGGCTTGATTGTGAGCCATGGCTAACACATCAATGATAAGTTGAATACGGTTAACTCTCAAGCCGTTAGAAAGGAATCTCATGGCAAAGGGATCAAAAAGGGAAGGCGGCGGTATCGACGAGCTGCTTGCATATGCCGGCGACCGTAAATTCCTAACGTATTTGGGCATGGCGCTCTCGGCGCTCTCGCAGCTGCTGAGCTTTGGCCCGTACGTGTGCATTTGGCTTGTCGCGCGCGATCTGATTGCCGTGGCACCTAACTGGAGCGAAGCCACTAACATCGCGATGTACGGTTGGTGGGCCGTGGGGTTTGCCCTGGCAAGCATCGTAGCTTATTTCGTGGGGCTCATGTGCACGCATCTGTCCGCGTTTCGCTGCGCGTCCAATATCCGCAAGACTACGAGCGAGCACCTGCTTAAGCTGCCGCTTGGCTATTTTGACACGCACGCCACCGGTGAGCTGCGCCGTATTGTAGACGGATGCGCCGCCTCCACCGAGACCCTGCTCGCGCACATGCTGCCCGATATCGCAGGCGCCGCCGCCATGGTCGTGGGCCTGCTCGTATTGCTTTTCGCCCTCGATTGGCGCTTGGGCGCGGCATGCCTTATCTCGGTCGTCGTTTCGTTTGGCGCCATGGCCACCATGATGGGCGGCAAGGGCGGCGAGTTTATGAAGGCCTACATGGGAGCGCTGGTCAAGATGAACAAGACCGGCACCGAATACGTACGAGGCATCCCCGTGGTCAAGGTGTTTCAGCAGACGGTCTACTCCTTTAAGGCCTTCCACGATGCGATCGCCGAATATGCCGACATGGCGCAAAACTATGCGGGCACGTTCTGCCGAGGTCCGCAGGTGCTCAACCTTACCGCGCTCAATGGTCTTGTGGCATTCCTGCTGCCCGTGGCGTTGCTGTTGGCGCCGGGCGAGACGGACTTCGCGCATTTTATGGCCAACTTCACCTTTTACGCGATATTTTCGGCCGTGGTGCCGACGGCCATGACCAAGCTCATGTTTGTGGGCGAGGCCTCTCAGATGAGTGCCGATTCGCTGGCTCGTATTCGAAGCGTCATGGATTCCAAGCAGCTCTCCGTGCCCGCCCAACCCAAGCACCCTGCCGGTGGCGACGTGCGATTTGAGGACGTGAGTTTTACCTACGAGGGTGCCGAAACACCTGCCGTTAGCCATGTGAGCTTTAGCGTTTCCGCGGGTAGCACTCTCGCCCTGGTGGGTCCCTCGGGTGGCGGCAAGTCAACCTGCGCAAGCCTGATCCCGCGTTTTTGGGACGTTTCCTCGGGTCGAGTGCTCGTAGGCGGTGTGGACGTTCGCGATATGGATCCGCACGAGCTTATGGGCCAGGTCGCCTTCGTGTTCCAGACCAACCAGCTGTTCCGGCAAACACTTGCCGATAACGTGCGCGCCTCCAAGCCTACGGCCACTGACGACGAAGTGCGTGCGGCCCTCACCGCAGCTCAGTGCGACGACATTGTGGCCAAGCTCCCACAGGGCATCAATACCATGCTCGGTGCCGGCGGAGCATATCTTTCGGGCGGCGAGGTCCAGCGCGTGGCACTCGCCCGCGCGATCCTTAAAGACGCGCCTATCGTGGTGCTCGATGAGGCCACGGCGTTTGCCGATCCCGAGAACGAGGCGCTCATCCAACGTGCTTTTAGCAAACTGGCGGCGGGTCGCACGGTCATTATGATCGCGCACCGACTCTCGACTGTAGTGGGCGCAGACCAAATCGTGGTGCTCAACCAGGGCAGCGTGCAGGAGTCGGGCACCCATGCCGAGTTGCTGTCCCAAAACGGCCTGTATGCCAAGATGTGGGCCGAGTACGAGCAGGCCGCGAGCTGGAAGATTACTGCTGCGACCGCGGATGCCGCCGTCACGAAGGGAGGCGAGGCCTAAATGTTCGCCTCATTCCAAAAGAAGTATTTCCTATCCGATAAAGGCGTCGCCGGCGTAAAACGCGGCATTTTCTGGACCACGCTCACTAATCTTATTACCGTGGCTGGCATGGGCTTTTTATTCCTGGCTATGGCCGGCTTTGTCGAGCATCTCATCGCCGCCGCCGACCTGCCGGATGCCCTGCCGATCGTGGGCGGCCTCCTGGTCTTTTTCGTGTTGCTCTTTGCCTCTAACTGGCAGCAGTATTACTACACCTACTGCATCTTTTACGAGGAGTGCGGCAAGCAGCGTATGGAGATTGCCGAGCGCTTGCGCAAACTGCCGCTGTCGTTTTTTGGTCGTCGTGATCTGGCCGATTTAACCGAGACCATCATGGGTGACGTCCAGGCCATGGAGCACGCCTACAGCCACGTGCTGGGAGAGCTTTGGGGTGCCATCATCGCAAGCGCCATTGTCTTCGTGGCATCGCTGTTCTTTTGCTGGCAGCTGGCGATTGCGGCGTTTTGGAGCGTTCCCGTGGCCTTTGCCGTGTTGTATCTAACACGCGGCCCCATGACTCCGGTGTTTGATCGCGTGCGCGCCGAGAAGGTCAAGGTTACCGAGGCTATTCAAGAGACGCTCGACTGCGTTCGCGAGATTCGCGCCACCAACCAGGAGGCCCATTATCTTGAGGGACTCAACGCCGTGATCGATGCCGAGGAGCGCGAGACCACCAAGGGCGAGCTCGCTAACGGGCTTTTGGTCAACTCCGCCTTTGCCATCCTGCGTCTGGGCATTGCCACCACGCTGGTCACGGGTGCCGCGATGGTCGCCTCCGGGCAGGTCGACTTTTTGGTGATGTTTGCCTTCCTGCTTATGGTGAGCCGTATCTATGCGCCCTTTGACCAGGCGTTAATGTTAATGTCCGAGCTGTTTGCCGCCGAGTCGTCTGCCAAGCGCATGCGTTCCATCATGGAAGAGCCTGTGGCGCGGGGCAGCGAGAAATTTGAGCCCGCGGGTCACGATGTGGTGTTCGATCACGTGGCATTTGGCTATGGTGCGGGCGAGGACGGACGCGCCGGCGAGAAAGTTCTTACCGATGTGAGCTTTACCGCCAAGGAAGGCGAGGTCACGGCACTGGTCGGTCCTTCGGGTTCCGGTAAGTCTACGGTGAGCCGCCTGGCCGCGCGCTTTTGGGGTGCCACTGCGGGCAAGGTTACCGTGGGCGGTGTGGATGTTGCGGGTGTGGATCCCGAGGTGCTGCTGCGCGACTACGCCATTGTGTTCCAAGACGTGCTGCTATTTGACGACACGGTGATGGGAAACATCCGCCTCGGGCGTCGTGATGCCACCGATGAGGAAGTGCTTGCGGCCGCGCGTGCCGCCAACTGTGACGAGTTTGTGAGCCGCATGCCGCAGGGCTACGACACCATGATCGGCGAGAACGGCTCCAAGCTGTCCGGCGGCGAGCGCCAGCGCATCTCTATCGCCCGTGCGCTGCTCAAAGACGCGCCTATCGTGCTGTTGGACGAGGCGACGGCGAGCTTGGATGTGGAGAACGAGACCGTGGTACAGCAGGCGCTCTCCCGTCTGCTTGCAGGTAAGACGGTTATCGTTATTGCCCACCGTATGCGTACGGTGGAAAATGCCGACAAAATCGTTGTGCTCAAGGATGGAGTGGTTGCCGAACAGGGCACCCCGGCGCAGCTCAAGGCGGCAGGTGGAGAATTCGCCCGCATGGTAGCGCTGCAAAAGGAAGCGGCTGCCTGGCAGCTGTAGGAATGTGACAAAGGGACAGTCCCTTTGTCACATTGAGTTCACCCCCATAGTTTCCAAAGAGTTAACCTTTGTTGACCTTAATAGTTAGATAAACTAAACTATTTTCCAAAAGTGTGCTCGAGCAAACTTGTTTACTCGGGTGCTGAGGCACCGTGCCGCGTCCAATGCGGCAAAAGGGAGAAGCAACATGAAGAAGTCGACGTTCAATACCCTGCTTGTCGGTGGCGGTTTTCTGCTTGGCACGGCCGGCATCAAGCTGCTTACCAGCGCTCCGGTCAAGAATGCCTGCGTGCAGGGTATCGCGTGCGGCATGCGCATCAAGAACTGCTACCAGGACATGGTCGAGCAGGCCAAGGCTAATGTCGACGACATGGTTGCCGAGGCTGCCTACATCACCCAGAGCGAGGCCGCTGCTGACGAGGCGGCCGAGTAACGCTCCCAGGCATAAACTATGAGATTCTCGATTATTAGCGAGATCCCCGGCAGGACCCGTCTTCAATTGGCGGGTCCTGTGCCAGAGAGCGATCTCGATGCACTTCTTAAGCTCAGCGGCGATATCGACGGCGTGCACAAGGTGCGCGTTTATGCCCGTATTGGCCAGATGGCGCTCGAATACGACGAGCCGCGCCGCGATGCCGTGCTGGCCGCCGTCGGTGCGCTCGATGCCCAGGCCATTGCCGACGCAAAGACGGGTTACGTGATGCAGCTTGAGCCACGCAAGCACAAGCTCGTCATGGATCTGGCGACACTCGTCGGTGCCCATTACGCACGTCGCTGGTTCTTGCCGACGCCCCTGCGTGCAGTGTTTGTCGTGGCCGGTTACATGGCATTTTTGCGCGCTGCTCTTCATGAGCTGGCGCAGCCGCGCCTGACCGTTCCCGTGCTCGACGCTTCGGCCATCGGCATTTCGTTCGTCAAGCGTGATGTCGACACCGCGGGCCAGACGATGTTCCTGCTCAACGTGGGCGAGCTGCTCGAGGACTACACCCGCGCCATGAGCGAAAACGAGCTCATCAACTCGCTGCTCGACGTGCCCGATAAGGCACAAAAAGTGGTCGGCGACACCGAAGTGAGCGTTGCCGCGACCGAGCTCGAGCCCGGCGATTTGGTCGCCGTGCGCACCGGCATGTCCATCTGCATCGACGGCGTGGTCGAGCAGGGGAGCGCTATGGTCAACCAGGCGACCCTGACCGGCGAACCGCTGGCCGTCGAGCGCAGCGTGGGCGACGACGTGTTCGCCGGAACCGTCGTGGAAGATGGCAGCATCTTGGTGCGCGTGCGCGCCAATACGGCGCAAACCAAACTGCGCTCAATCGTCTCGCTCGTGCAGACGGCCGACTCGCTCAAGTCCGAGGGCCAGTCGCATATGGAGGACCTCGCCAACAAGATCGTCCCGTGGAACTTCCTGCTCGCGGGCCTGGTTGCGCTTACCACCCGCAGCCTCATCAAGACCTCAGCGGCGCTGATGGTCGACTACTCGTGCGCACTCAAGCTCACGGGTTCCGTTGCCGTCATGACCGCCATGAGCGATGCCGCCAAGATGGGCGTCATGGTCAAGGGCGCGAAGTACTTTGAGTCGTTTGCCAAGGCCGACACCATTGTGTTTGATAAGACCGGCACGCTCACCGAGGCCCAGCCGCGTCTTGCCTGCGTGCTCACCACCGATGGCTGGAGCGAGGACGAGATCCTGCGCCTTTCCGCTTGCCTAGAGGAGCATTTTCCGCATCCGGTGGCGCGCGCCGTGGTCAATGCGGCACGCGAGCGCGGGCTCGAGCACCGCGAACGCCATGCCGCCGTCGAGTACATCGTGGCGCACGGCATCGCTTCGTCCATTGAAGGGCGTCGCGCCATCATCGGTTCCGCGCACTTTGTATTCGAGGACGAGGGCGCGCAGCTCGAGTCCGACATTAAGGAGCGCATTGAGTCCCAGATGCAGGGCCTGTCGCCGCTGTATCTGGCGGTCGATGGCACCGTTGTGGGCGTGCTCGGCATCGAGGACCCGCTTAAGCCCGGGGTCCGCGAGGCCATCGCCGACTTGCACGCGTTGGGCGTAAAGCACGTGGTCATGCTCACGGGCGACTCGGAACGCACGGCCGAGCGCATTGCTCGCGAGGCGGGTGTCGACGAGTTTAAGGCCGAGCTGCTGCCCGAGGACAAGTACGCGTATGTTGAGCGCATTAAGGGCGAGGGGCGCCACGTTGCCATGGTGGGCGACGGCGTCAACGATTCGCCGGCGCTCGGTTTGGCCGACGTGGGGCTGGCAATGGGCGGCGGAAGCGACATCGCCAAGGAGGTCGCCGATATCATCCTGACCGATACGGATCTGGCCGCGATCGTGCGTCTGCGCCGCATGAGTCAGGGGCTTATCGACCGTCTGACGAGTTCGTATTCCAAGGTGATGCTCACCAACTCGGCGCTGTTGGCATTGGGCATTACCGGCATGATTACTCCGCAGACGTCGTCACTGCTGCACAACGGCTCGACGATCGCCTACAGCCTGGGCAACGCAAAGGCGTACCTGCGTTAGCGTTTTCGATTGAGTATATGGCCTGCATTCGGGTGGCACCGCAGCCGCCAGGGTGCAGGCCTTCTTTTGTTTGACGAGATGTTAGCTCAGATATATGATCATGCTAGCACGGCTAGCAAACGCTGAAGGTGAGGTTGAGATGGCTACCGTTGGCAGCATGGCGCAGGTGAATGTTCGCGTGGATCGCTCGGTTAAAGAGCGTGCCGAGGAGGCGCTGCGACTATCGGGTGGAACGCTGCCCGACCTTATTAAAAAAGTCGTGGCCAAGGTTGCGCAGGGTGGCGGGCAGTGTGAGGAAGTGCTGTCTGCCGTTGATGGCCGGCAACAGACCGTCGCGCCTGATACTCCGTTCGCTGCGTCGTGGGCGGCGGCGGATCAGCTTTACGCGGACCTGGGCATCGCTACGTCGCCCGTATCCGACGATCGTGATTGGGACACAATCTATTCCGAAGCCATGGACGAGCGCTATCGCCAAAAGGGGATGATCCTGTGAGCGGGTCTCCCCTCAAAATAATGGTGGACGCCAACGTATGGGTTGATTCGTTTTGCGTCGACCATGCCGAGTCGCTTGCCGCGCGTGCGTTTATTGGGCAGGCGACGGAGACGGGGGCGTTGCTGTTTTTCCCGGTGCATATCGCTAAGGACGTGCTGTACGTTGTCCAACACGAGCTGAAGCGTAGCGTTCTTGCCAGCGGGGGAACGCTCGACGAGGCATCTGCCCGTGCAATTGGCGATGCGGCGTTGGCGTTCGTTCGGAATATGACCGAAAACGCCACGGCCGTGGGTGCAGATGCGTCGGACCTTTGGCTGGCCGACAAATACTTAGCGCTCCATCGCGATTACGAGGACAACTTGGTGCTCGCCGCATGCAAACGCGCCCAGGTCGATTATTTGGTGACTAACGATTGCAAACTGCTCGAACATGCCGATCTTGCAGCAAAGACCCCGCGCCAAATGATGCCGATTCTTGCTTTGGCCGAACGTGGCGGCGCGGCTATCGGTTGACGCGAACTGTTTGCGGGCCTCTTGGACGACGATGCGCCAAGGGACCCGCGTCTGCTATTTACAAAAGCTCGGCCTTGATGGCGGGACTTTCTGCGAGCTGCTCGGCAGCCTTTTCGTCGGAATCGTTTAGTGCTGCCAGACTGCGGTAGACCCACTCGTTGACCTGGGTGTTCTTGACGCCTGCGGTCTGCATAAGGGCGCCTACCTCGCGGATTGCTGCGAACAGATCGGCTTTGGGACCCGCGAGCTCGACCTCGATGCCGTGGTAGGCGGCCACGCCGCGGTTCTCGCTCACGTGGTCGATAAAGCCCTCGACGGTCTCAAGCTGCTGGGCGAGAGCTGCATCATCGTCAGCGTCCAGCGCGACGAGTGCGTTCGATACCGTGAGGGCGGGATGTCCGCAGGGGACAAAGCCTTCGATGACATCCATAGCTTCGGTAATGGTTGAGCCCAGGCCTGCGAGGGCGTTGATGAGTTGCTGCTTGGTATCCATAACGGTCCTTTCGACGGTTCAATTTTGCTTGGCGAAAATATACGTGACGCGATCGGTAGCAAAAGTGCGAAGTGCGGCGCACATTGGGGTCTTCACAGCTCGTGCATAGAACAGCTGTCCGCTTTCAGAACGTGGTAAGATAACACTCCACAAGCGGGGTTCGCTCCGCATGCTCCTTGAAAAGTCGACGGTTATCGGGTGTTTGCAGGTCCGATACCATCCAGACTTTCCCAACATTCGGGGGCGACTGGTTTCGACACGATAGCTCTGAGAGAGGAAGCAAGCCGAGGTCTCCTCGCCTCGTTAAACAGGGGTACCGTCAAATTGAATTGACAACAACTCTTCTTTTGAGCCTATGGCTCTCGCTGCTTAGTTTATAGCGGCGCGTCAACCCGGTGATTTCCCCGACACCGGCGCGACGTCATGTTAGGGGAATGCTCCTGCGCACGTAATCGGTATGGCGCAGGCTAAGACCGAACCGGTTAGGACGCCGCGAGCGTGTCGCTGCGCGCAAAGCGTCCGAGATTAAACCAGCGACTGAGCTTGGAGATGCCAATCAGGGGGCTTTCGTGGACCGGAGTTCGATTCTCCGCGCCTCCACCATAAGTAACAGGCAGGTAGATACTTATATCTACCTGCCTTTTTATTTCTAGTCCGTATCGCGGAGAATCGAACTCTATGCAGGGCGCGAGCGTTAAGCAAACGCGGAGCGTTTGTAGCGAGCGGGCGAGGACGCCGGCAGGCGGCCGAAGCCGGTGCGTATTTGCGAAGCAAATACGCGGATTCTCCGCGCAAAGCCTCGACTAGATATAGACGCGATGCCGATCGTACTGCAGCCTGCCGTGCCCCGCATCAACGCAGGGTGAGACGCGCTTTCCCAATGGCAGCCCAGGCGGAAAGCGCGTCCCGGAATCCGCGCTCAGACTGGGACGTAGTTTCCGGATGACACATCAAGCGGAAAGCGCATCCCGGAATCTAAGCTCGACATGGGATTCATTTTCCTGATGACGGGCTCAGCGGAAAATGAGACCCGGAATTTGCTCTGAGAACGGGACACACTTTCCGCTTCACCTGCCGCCTCGAAAAACCCATGCGCTCGCTATCCCAAAACTGGGTAGAAGAAAGCCAAAACGAAACAGCAGGAGGTCAAAATGACTGCAGAAGATAAGGCAAAGAACGCCGGCAAGGTCGCGCTCGTTTTGGAGGGCGGCAGCTTCCGCGGGCAATTTACCGCAGGCGTGCTCGACGTTCTCATGGAGGCCGGTGTCGAAATCCCGGCGGTGTACGGCGTCTCGGCCGGCGCCCTCAACGGCGTGAACTATAAGTCGCACCAGATCGGCCGTGCCAACCGCATCAACCTGGCTTTCTGCAACGACAGCCGCTTCATGGGCGCCGCATCGTTTGCGTCCACGGGCTCAATTGTGGGTTACGACTTTATCTTCAATGATGTCCAGGACCGCCTGGATCCCTTTGACAACGAGACGTTCGACGCGAGCCCCATCGAGATGTACGCCGTCGCTACGGACATGCTCTTTGGAACCGCCACGTACCTTCCGGTCAAAAGCGCCGTGCTCGATCTCGATGCCGTGCGCGCCTCGACCTCGTTGCCGCTGGTGACGCCGCCAGTCGAGATTGACGGGCACAAATACGTCGACGGCGGCGTAGCCGATTCGATCCCCATCGAGCACGTGCTGGAGGAGGCGGGCTTCGATCGCGCGGTTGTCATTGTCACGCAGGACCGCTCGTACGAGAAAAAGCCCTACGAGTTTATGCCTGCCGCGCGCGCCCGCTATGCCGACTACCCCTATCTGCTCGAGGGAATCGAGACGCGCCACGACCGCTACAACATACAACGCATGCACCTGTGGAAGTATGAGCGCGAGGGCCGCGCGTTGGTCGTCGCTCCGCAAAAGCCGGTCGAGGTCGGCCACGTTGAGCACGATTCGGCAAAGCTTTTGGACCTGTATATCCAGGGCCGTCAGGAGGCAAAGCGCCTGCTCGCGGAAATCCAAGAGTTCGTTGAGCGCTAGCGACGGCGAACCCTCAAAAAATGACAACAGCTAAAGAGCTGGAAAAATCAAGGCTCGTGGATGACATGTGCAGAAACTCTGGTCGGAGCCAAAATACCTGTTGACTCGTACGGCGAGCGGGGTAATATGGACGGGTTACTTGCAGAGCCCCGTGAATCTCTGTAACAACACGTACTGTACATGGAGGAGTCTAAGTGATTTCGAAATCGACTCACTACGCCAAGCAGGGCGAGGTCCAGCGCAACTGGGTTCTCGTCGACGCCGATGGTGCTGTCCTGGGCCGTCTTGCCACCCAGATCGCAATGATCCTGCGCGGTAAGAACAAGCCCCAGTTCACGCCCAACAGCGACTGCGGCGACTTCGTCGTCGTCATCAACGCCGATAAGGTCCAGCTTACCGGTAACAAGGCTGACACGAAGACCTATTATCGCCACAGCGGCTACAACGGCGGCCTCAAGGCTGAGAGCTTCCGCCAGGCTATGGAGAAGCACCCGGAGAAGGTCATCGAGCGCGCCGTTCGCGGTATGCTGCCCAAGACCACCCTCGGCCGTGCCCAGATGACCAAGCTTAAGGTCTACGCTGGTGCCGAGCATCCGCATGCTGCCCAGAACCCCACGAAGATTGAGCTGGAGGCTTAAAGATGGCTGAGAACACCGTTGTCTACCAGGGTACCGGCCGTCGTAAGAACGCCGTCGCCCGCGTCCGTCTCGTCCCCGGCACCGGCAAGGTGACCATCAACAAGCGTGACGCCGAGCAGTATTTCGGCCGTCATCAGCTCGTTGAGAACGCCCTTGCTCCCTTCAAGGTGACCGACACCGCCGGTCAGTTCGACGTTATCGCTCTGTGCGATGGCGGCGGCATCTCCGGTCAGTCCGGCGCTCTGCGCCTGGGCATCGCTCGCGCTCTTCTGAACGCTGGCGATTACCGTGCTGACCTCAAGAAGGCCGGTTTCCTTACGCGCGATGCTCGCGTGGTCGAGCGCAAGAAGTACGGCCTCAAGAAGGCCCGCCGCGCTCCCCAGTTCTCCAAGCGCTAAGGTTTTATCTCCTTTCGAGATACAATGTACAAGCGGGGCCTGCCGATTCCTCGGCGGGTCCCGCTTTTCTTTTTCGACTAGGGCGGGCGGTTGCATATCGCCTGCTAGGGAAGGAGCGATCCTATGCCCCAGAACATCTTCGGTACCGATGGCGTCCGTGGCGTCGCCAACGCCGATCTTTCGTGCGACCTCGCGTTTCGCCTGGGCCGCGCGGCGACCAAGTTTCTTGGTCCGGATATTTGCATCGGTCGTGACACGCGCCTTTCGGGCACCATGCTCGAGAGCGCTCTGACCGCCGGCATCATGGCCGAGGGCGGCCGTCCGCATTGCTGCGGCGTTATCCCCACGCCCGCCGTGGCGCTGCTCACCGTTCAGAACGAGCTCGACGGCGGCATCGTCATCTCTGCTTCGCATAATCCGCCGGAGTTCAACGGCATCAAGTTCTTTAGCCGCAAGGGTATGAAGCTTCCCGATGCTGTCGAGGAAGAGATCAGCGCCTGGGTCATGTCCGAGGAAGCCATGGCTGCCGACACGCTGCCGACTGGCGCCGGCGTGGGCCACATCATCAAGATGAAGGACGCCCGCAAGGCATACGTCGACCACGCCATCGATACGCTTGACGGTCTTAGGCTCGACGGCCTGGTCGTTGCCGTCGACTGCGGTCACGGTGCCTCCTGCCAGACTACGCCCGCCGCGCTGCAGCGCTTGGGTGCCACGGTGCACGCCATCAACACCGATTATTGCGGCACCGACATTAATGTTGAGTGCGGCTCTACGCACCTCGAGCCCCTTCGCGAGCTCGTGCTGCGCACCCATGCTGATATCGGCCTGGCCCACGACGGCGACGCCGACCGCGTACTGTTCGTGGACAGCGAGGGCAATGAGATCGACGGTGACTACATCCTGGCTATCTGCGGTTCTGACCTCGCCGCTCGCGGCAAGCTCGCCAACTCCGAGATCGTCTCGACCGTCATGTGCAACCTGGGCTTCTCCATCGCTATGAAGGAGCAGGGCTTCGAAATGGTTCAGACCGCTGTGGGCGACCGTTATGTTCTTGAGCGCATGCTCGCGGACGGCGCCGTCATCGGCGGCGAACAGTCCGGCCACATCATCTTCCTGGAGCACAACACCACCGGTGACGGCCTGGTGACGGCTCTGCAGTTACTGGCCGTGCTCAAGCGCACCGGTCGTACCCTCACCGATCTTGCCGGCATCATGAAGAAGTACCCGCAGGTACTCGTTAACGTGCATTCCGACAACAAGGCTGGTCTGGACAATTGCCAGCCCATCTGGGATGCCGTCGCTGCTGCCGAGAAGGAGCTTGACGGCCGCGGCCGCATTCTGGTGCGCCCGAGCGGTACCGAGCCGCTGGTCCGCGTGATGGCCGAGGCCGAGACGCACGAGCTGACCCAGCGCGTTGTCGACGACATCGTCGAGGTTGTCAAGCGCGAACTTCCCTAATGGTCAAAAACGGGTGCCAAGTGGTAAACTGTTAAGGTTATTTTGGTTGATCGGTATGTCCGAGGGGGAGCATGTTCACTAAAGTCCTAAGGTCTTTTGGTATGCGTGGTCGAGTCCTTACGTTGGATGCTCCCATCTCGGGCGACGTCATTCCGCTCTCCGAGGTAAACGATCAGACGTTTGCTACTGGCCTTTTGGGCCAGGGCGTGGCGATTCAGCCCACCGGAACGCGTGTGATTGCACCGGCTGATGCCAAGGTCGAGGCCATTTTTCCCACGGGACACGCTGTTGCGCTTAACACGGTCGATGGCTTGGACGTGCTCATCCACGTTGGTTTGGACACTGTTCAGCTCGAGGGCAAGCACTTTACCGTACATGCGCAAGTGGGTGACATCGTCCATAAGGGCGATGTACTCATTGAGTTCGATCGCGAGGCAATTGCTGCCGAGGGCTACGATGTGACGGTTCCCATCTTGGTGTGCAACTCCGTTGAGTTCTCGAGCATCAAGGGCTCCGTTGGCGTGCGTGTCGAAGAGATGGACCAGCTCATCGTTGCTCGCGAGCGCTAGCAAGTGCATGTGGCCATTAGTCTACAATTCAAACACGTTTACGGAGGGCGCCCTTGAAAGAGGACGCCCTCAGTGGCAAGATGGGATTTGTCCGAAGCTAAAAGGCTTTGGGTCACCGTGGACGGGCAGGGGCCTCGACGCGGCTAGACACGAGACACATACATTACGCGACCTCGCCCTGGTGGCCGCACACGTTGGTTGCGGCCGACGCGGGCCGCGGGCAAGTGCTTGTAAGGGAGCCTTGCCTCTCTTGTACGAGAAAGGACGCGTAATGAAGATCATTAAAGCTAAAGACTACGAGGATATGAGCCGCAAGGCCGCTAATATCATCTCGGCCCAGGTTATCCTCAAGCCCGACTGTGTGCTGGGTCTTGCCACCGGCTCCACCCCGATCGGTGCCTACAAGCAGCTCGCTGCTTGGTACAAGAAGGGCGACGTCGACTTTGCCGAGGTCAGCACCTACAACTTGGACGAGTATCGCGGCCTTTCGCACGACGATCCCCAGAGCTATCACTACTTCATGCGTGAGAACTTCTTCGATCACATCAACATCGACCTTAACAACACGCATGTGCCCGACGGTTCCAACCCCGACGCCGCCGCTGCCTGCTCAGAGTACGACAAGATCGTCGCCGACGCCGGTTACCCGGATCTGCAGCTGCTCGGTATTGGCAACAACGGCCACATCGGCTTCAACGAGCCCGATGACCACTTCTCCAAGGGTACGCACTGCGTCGACCTCACCGAGAGCACCATTCAGGCCAACAGCCGCCTGTTCGACAGCATCGACGATGTTCCCCGTCAGGCCTACACCATGGGTACCCAGACCATCATGTATGCCCGCATGATCCTGGTCGTCGCCAACGGCGAGGCCAAGGCTCAGGCCGTGCATGACATGTGCTATGGTCCGGTTACGCCCGAGTGCCCGGCTTCGATCCTGCAGCTGCACACCAACTGCGTTGTCGTTGCCGACGAGGCCGCCCTTTCGCTCTGCGAGTAGCGCGAATCCTGCGGCTCGACATAGCCTTGCCTAAGGCCTCCGCTTTGCGGGGGCCTTTTTGCTATCCCTTTCCGCCCACTTGACCAAAATCTTGCCGCAAGCTTGACGAACGCCGGATGCCCAACAGTTTGATTCATTCTATATCAGATTCTATGCAAAAATGCCACTAAAAGGTCGTAGACGGTAGCGGGTGCTAGGCGAGTTGAATGACATAACTGAACCTTGTTCATCTGCGTTACACTGCCGCTTAGATGGGACAAGCTGACAAGCTCATTTACCTGCTTAAAGACCGATTAGTCGGGGGATTAATAACAATCGGCCCTCGCTGTACAAAAACTTGCCGCTTGCGTACCAAAAGACAACCTAAAACACAAGGTCGCTCTATTCATAGCGCGGCTTGTATGGTCTTGCGGCTACAGTGTCCATACGGTCGAGTTGAGGAGCTGGCATGGTAAACGATTTGAGCGGTATAGACGACCTCGAGCTGATGCCGCTGGGCGGAGGCTATATGGTGCGACGCGAACGCTTGATGAATGAGCTTGTCGCCAAGGGCCGAAAGGCCGGCATCGTGGTTCTTTATGCGCCCGACGGGTTTGGGAAGACCTCGGTGCTGCTGCAGTACACCCATGAGGTTAAATGCGACCCGACGCGAGGTCCCGTGCGGATTATCGAGGCCGATCGCGCCACTGGGCGCGAGGTGTTTATGCAGCTCGAGGTGGTTGCCGAAGAACTCAAAGACAAACCGCACTCCCTTATCGCGATTGATAATGTGCCAAACCTCGATCAGCACGATACCGAAGACCTCATCGACAGGATTCGCAGCCTGCGCGCTATGGGGATAGGGGTCTTTATCTCCTGCCGTCCTTCAAATCGTCAGCTGATTCATGGGCTGGGCGATTCGGTTAAGATCAATGCGCAGGTGCTCAAGGTGCATGCCTATGAGTATTCGGCATGGGCATCGGCGTTTTCGATCAGCACATCGCTCGACTTTTATCAGCTCACGCAGGGCGTGCCCGAGCTCGTTTCGGCATTGCAGACGGGTCTGTATGGCCAAGGTGACGTAGCCGGTCTGCTCGAAAACGAGATTGTGAACGTATATGGCGCGGCACTTGCTGATCTGGCTTCGCTCGACAATAATGCGCTGTTTTGCGTGGCATGTCTCATGGTTTTGATGGGCGAGGGCAATATCTCGGAACTCGAGGCTTGCGGGGTGAGGCTGTCGATGGTCGACCAGTCCTACTTCTGTCTCTTATACACATCTCCGAGCCCACGAGACCGAGGCTGATCTCGT
>UQSC01000016.1 GCA_900543615.1 uncultured Collinsella sp.
GAGACAGGCTTCGTTAAGACCCCGATGTCGGCCAACTTCTACGCCGACCCCGAGGTCGAAAAGAGCCGCAGCCGCCTGATCGCCACGCGCCGCATCGGCGAGGTCAGCGATATCGCCAACGCCGTCATGTTCCTGGCGTCCAAGCGCTCGGACTTCACCACCGGCGACGCCATCAAGGTCGACGGCGGCTTCTCCAACATGATGGGCGACCTCACCGCCAAGCCCGGCGGCCGTCGCGCCTATGCCGACAGCTACCTTAAGAACAAGGGTGTCGAGCTTTGGTCCGATGAGTCCGGCGTCGCCAAGCCGACTGACCAGTAAACCAACCTAACAGGGAGACCCGCGGATACGACCGCTCCTCTCCCACATCGATTAGAAAGAGTCCAATGGCTTCCAGCAACTCCAACAAGGGTCGCGCCGTCGTGCTTTCCGCCGCGTGCGTCACCATGTTCTTCATCAGCTCCATCGCGCTGTATTCTGTCGTGAGCAAGAACCTGCTCGCCGTCTACCCCGAGTGGTCGAGTGCCCTTACCTGGGCTTTCCCCGTCTTTCAGACCATCATGGCCGTGACGGGCATCTTCGCCGGCCGCATCTCCGATAAAATCGGCCCCCGCAACGTCGTGATCGCCGCCGCCGTGTGCTACGGCGTGGGCTGGTTCATGTCCGGCACCGTCACCGAGCCGTGGCAGTTCTACCTGTGGTTCTCGCTCGTCGCCGCCATCGGCAACGGCCTGGGCTACAACCCCGCGCTCACCACCGGTCAAAAGTGGTTCATCGACAAGAAGGGTCTCGCCTCCGGCATCACCCTGGCCGCTTCGACCGCCGGTCCCGCCGTGCTGTCCCCGGTGCTCGCCTCGCTGCTCATCCCGAGCCTGGGCATCTTTGGCGCCCTTAAGACGCTCGGCGTCATCTTCTTTGTGATGATCGCCGCCTCCGCCCTATTCCTGAAGGCCCCCGAGGCCGGCTGGCTGCCCGAGGGCTTCGAGGCCCCCAAGGGTGGCGCACATGCCGGCACCTTCGGCGACCTCACCCCGGGCGAGATGGTCAAGACCCCGCGCTTCTGGGTCCTCATCGTCACCTTCGCCTTTGCCGCCACCGCGGGCACCCTGCTCGTGGGCAAGGTTGCCTCCATCGCCGCCGTTCAGCTCTTCGCCGACCCCACGAGCGCCGCGGCCGTCGCCCTCGGCGGTGTGGTGGTCTCCGTCAACACCTGCGCCAACCTGGTTGGCCGTCTGTCCTTTGGCCAGATCATCGACAAGCTCGGCGCCTATAAGTCGCTGCTCATCAGCCTTGTCGTCACCATCGTCGCCCTCGTCATCATGTCGATGAGCTTTACGCAGGCCATGTTCTTTGTTGCGCTCGCCCTGCTCGGCTTTAGCTTTGGCGCCCTGCTCGTCATCTACCCGCCGCTCACCGGTGGCGCCTTTGGCACCAGCAACATCGGTGTCAACTACGGCATCATGTTTTTGGGCTATGCCGCTTCCACCTGGATCAGCCAGCCCATCACCGCCGTGCTGTATCACGCCGAGGCCGGCAGCGCCGCCTACCAGCAGTCCTTCTACGGCGCCATTGTGATCGCCGCCATCGCCGTCGTGCTCACCGTCTACATGATGGTCTCCGACAGCAAGAAGAAGTCCGCCTAGTTTTACCGATGCGACAAAGGAACAGCCCCTTTGTCGCATTCCACCGGTCACCAGTATTTAAGGAGTCGAAAATGTCTGAGCTCAACCCCGTCCGCATTGCCGTTATCGGCGCCGGCGCCATGGGCCGCAACCACATCCGCTTTGTCACCGAGGAGCCCGAGGCCGAGGTCGTCGCCATCGCTGACGCCTTTGAGGGCGCCCGCGCCACGGCTGAGGCCGCCGGCGTGCCGTTCTTCACCGATCCCGCCCAGATGATGGACGAGGTTAAGCCCGAGGCCGTCATCATCGCCACGCCCAACGACCTGCACCTGGGCGTTGCCCGCGAGGCTGTGAAGCGCAATATCGTGCCGCTGGTCGAAAAGCCGATCTCCAACGACCTGGAGGATGCCCAGGCTTTCGCTGCCGAGGCCGAGACCGCCGGCGTGCCCGTGCTCGTGGGTCAGCACCGTCGCCACAACCCCTTCGTCAACAAGGCCAAGGAGATCATCGAGTCCGGCGAGCTGGGCAAGCTCACCGTGTCGAGCTTCCACTACATGATCTATAAGAATGACGAGTACTTTGATGTCGAGTGGCGTCGCAAGAAGGGTGCCGGCCCGATCCTGGTCAACCTGGTGCACGACGTCGACCTGCTCCGCTACCTGCTGGGCGAGCCCGTTGCCGTCCAGGGTATGCAGTCCAGCGCCGCCCGCGGTTTTGAGACCGAGGACTCCGCCGTGGTCAACGTCCGTTTTGCCGATGGCGCGCTTGCGAGCATGACCATCTCCGACGCCACCGCCAGCCCCTGGAACTGGGAGGCCACCGCTCGCGAGGATCCGCAGTACCGCCCCTTCGACGCCGACGCCTACTTTATCGGCGGCACTAAGGGTGCCCTGTCGCTGCCCCGCCTGCACCAGTTCTCCTACGACGGCGCCTCCAACTGGCACAAGCCGCTGCAGATGGAGATTCCGGCCGTCGACCCGGCACTGCCGCACAAGATGCAGCTCAAGCACTTTGTGAAGGTTGTCCGCCGCGAGGTCGAGCCCGTCGTAACCCCCGCCGATAACGTCAAGACGCTCACGCTTCTCAACGCTATCAAGGAGGCCGCCGAGACCGGCCAGCTCGTCGAGCTGTAATGCCTTAAGAGCGACCGCGGCAGAAACCCCATGCCGAGCCCCTCGGTCCGCCACCAACAAGCCCCTCTTCTTTGCCCCGCGAGCAGCCTCCTGCCCGCGGGGCTTTTTGCTACCTTGCCGACGATTTTTCTGGGGCGGGGGCTATTTTGTACCTCGGCTTGATTCGTTCGCCACGAAATGCGCCTATCTACTACGTTTAGCCAATCACCCTCAACCATGCCATATTTCCTAAAATCAAAAGCGCAGGTAGACGGCTTGCGTATTTTCTGAAAACCGGGGGATGGTCGACCCATACGGTTCAAACGTAGTAGATAGGTCGTTTTCGTGGCGAGGGCCCAAAACAGTCTTTTGAAACGGGTGGTATCCTTGGTAGCCCTGTGCTGCAAACGCACCTTAAACGCAAGGAGTCCCATGGATCTTATCGCCCAGCTCGCCCACGAGCTCAACCTTAAGGCCGCCAACATCGAGGCAGCCGTCAAGCTCATCGACGAGGGCAACACCATCCCCTTTATCTCGCGCTACCGCAAAGAAGCAACGGGCGGCATGGACGACGTCGCCCTGCGCGCACTCGACGAGCGCCTGTCCTACCTGCGCAATCTTGAACAGCGCAAAGAGGACGTCATTCTGCTCATCGACGCCCAGGGCAAGCTCACGCCCGAGCTCGAGCAGCAGATTCGCGAGGCCACGCAGCTCCAGCGTGTCGAGGACCTCTACAAGCCCTACCGCAAAAAGCGCATGACCCGCGCGCAGAAGGCCCGCGAGGCAGGCCTGGAGCCGCTTGCCAACATGATCATCATGCAGGCCTCGGCCAAGGGCAGCGCACTCGATGCCGCCGCGGCCTACGTCAACGAGGAAGCCGGCTTCGACACGCCCGAGAAGGCGCTCGCCGGCGCGGCGGACATCGTGGCCGAGACGGTGGCCGAGGACCCCGAGAACGTCGCCGACCTGCGCGCTTTTACGCAAAACACCGCCGATATCGTCGTCGAGGCCACCGACCCCGCCGAGAAGACCCCCTACGAGCCGTACTACAGCTATGATGAGCCGCTGCGCCGTATACCCAACCACCGCGTGCTGGCTATCGACCGCGGTGAGCGCGAGGGCAAGCTCCGCGTGCGCGTGAACGTCGACGGTGCTGCCGCCACGGCACGCCTCGGCAGCCGTTGGCCCCGCCGTCAGGGCGTGTTTGCTCCCGTCTTTGACGCCGCCATCGCTGACGGTTACAAGCGCCTCATGGCCCCCTCGCTGGAGCGCGAAGCCCGCGCCAAGCTCACCGTTCGCGCGCAGACCGAGGCCATCAACGTCTTTGCCAAGAATCTCGAGGGCCTGCTCTCGGCACGTCCCGTGCGCGGCGCACGCGTGCTCGCGCTCGACCCGGGCTACCGCACCGGCTGCAAGGTCGCCGTCATGGACGAGACCGGCAAGCTACTCGACCACGGCGTGGTCTACCCCACCAAGCCGCGCCACGACGTCGCCGGCACCAAGCGCGAGCTCGCCCGCCTCGTCAAGAAGGATGGCGTCAACACCATCGTCATCGGCAACGGCACCGCCAGCCGCGAGACCGAGGAAGTCGTCTCGGAGTTCATCGCCGAGCAGGCGCCTGAGCTGCGATACACCATCGTCAATGAGGCCGGCGCGTCGGTGTACTCCGCCTCCGAGCTCGCCAGTCAGGAATACCCCGACCTGGACGTCACCGTGCGTGGCGCCATGAGCCTGGGCCGCCGCCTGCAGGATCCGTTGGCAGAGCTCGTTAAGATTCCGCCCCAGTCCATCGGCGTGGGTCAGTACCAGCACGACCTTGACCAGGCCGAGCTTTCGCGCACGTTGGGCCATGTGGTGGAAGACGTCGTCAACCGCGTGGGCGTCGACGTAAACACCGCGAGCGCGAGCCTGCTGGGATATGTATCGGGCATCACGCCGAGCGTGGCCAAAAACATCGTGGCCTACCGCGAGGAAAACGGCGCCTTCACCGATCGCCGCCAGCTCAAGAAGGTCCCCAAGCTGGGACCCAAGGCATACCTCAACGCCGCGGGCTTCCTGCGCATCAGCGGCGGCAAGAACCCGCTCGACGCGACAAGCGTCCACCCCGAGAGCTACGAGGTGGCCACATCCGTCTTGGAGCGCGCAGGCGTTAAAGCCAGCGAGCTCAGCCGCGGCGGCGTACCCGACATCGAGCGCCGTCTGGGCAGCATCTCGACGCTGGCAAGCGACCTGGACTGCGGCACCCTGACGCTCATCGACATTGTCAACGAGCTCAAGAAGCCTGGTCGCGACCCGCGCGACGACGCGCCCGAGGTGGTCTTTAGCCGCTCGGCGCTTTCCATCGACGACCTGGAACCCGGCATGGAACTCAAGGGCACGGTGCGCAACGTCGTCGACTTTGGCGCCTTCGTCGACGTGGGTGTGCACCAGGACGGCCTCGTGCACATCTCCAAGCTCGCCAACCGCTTCGTCAAGCACCCGAGCGACGTGGTGCGCGTCGGCGACACGGTAAAGGTGTGGGTGGAAAAGGTCGATCGCGACCGCAAGAAGATCTCGCTCACCATGGTGCAGGGAAAGTAGCACGCACAAGACATGCCACGAGCAGAGGGCCCGGATGTCCCAACGGACGTCCGGGCCCCTCTTTTTTGGAAGATTAAATTAGAGGATTATTAGATTACAGATTAACCCATAAAGCGGGGCGAACGGCGATGCCCGCGGCGTCCACGTAGTCGCCGCCGGAGCGCACCACGCCGTCGTCGAGGACGCGGGCCGCGAAGTCCGAGCGGCGACCCGGCGAGCGAAGCCACCAGGTGGACGCGCCATTGTCTTCGTCCAATATCCAAGCACCGTCGTTCACAGCCTGCAGGGTCGGCATGCAAATGCGATCGTTGTCAGACTTGAAATATTTGCTGACCTCATCGACGGAAAGTAGCGTAGGAGTGCCGTCAATTTCCTTCACCTCGTTGCCTGCAAAGGCCTGGGAAACAAAATCGTTCTCGAGCCACTTCTTGAGGTCGGAGGAGCTCCAGTCGTTACCGTCACCCGCATCTTCGTTGAATGCATGAGCATCGAGGCCCTTCTCGCTCACGACATAGGCACGGTTGCCTTCGACTGCCAAGACGCGCCACTCGATGGGTTCCTTGCCGTTCGAGGTGTCGCCGTCCTGCTCGTAGGAGCCAAACTCGACCACGTCGCCCACCTGGCAGCCCTTGAAGGGGTTCTTGTTGAACGCGGGGACAACGACGAAGATGGCAATCAACACGAGAGCAACGACGCCGGCCGCCGCCCCTCCGATGATAAGCGGCAGCTTCTTTTTGCTGCCAGCTACATTGGTAGACTGCACCTTTGCAGCTTGCGGCATGGGCGCGACGCCAGGTGCCATGTCTGGGGCTACAACTGGATTACCGGTTTCATCTGAGGGGGGGGTCACAGATGCCGTGGGAAACGGGTTGCCGCAGGCGCAGCAAAACTTAGCTTCGTCAACGTTCTTGGTACCGCATTTAGGACAGAACATAGGATCTCCTTCCTTTCGCTTTTCACACGTTAAGGCTAGGCCCAAAGCAACCAAACTTGTTGCGCAACATGTCCCGGAGGAGAAAAATCTGTGCGAGCGGGAGCGCGATCGAGACGACATCAGTCAGGTCTTGTGCAGGGAAAGTAAACCGCCAGAGCAAGGGTACCCCCTGTAGCGACGTGCAAAATCGCGAGTATTCTGCAAACTCCGCCGTTCCGGACGCCCCTCAGGAGCAATAAAGTCAAAAATAGCCCCCGTTTTAGCGTCGTCAGAGCCAAAACGGGGGCTATTCCGTGCTTCAGCTAGCTGGTAAAAGCCTTTACCTTGCTGAATACTCTCAATTTTGCACGTCGCGGGCGGGGGTACCTTTGCCCACGGCAGGATATGGAAGCCGATTACCAACCTACCGGCAAGCTCGTGTCGGCAGCCCCGGCTTTTCCTTTGCCTAGCGCGACTCTCGCGAAGCGCGTGAGCGATAGGGAAAGGAAAGACCGGGGCGAACAACCCGCGACACAGCCAGTGTTCACCCTACGGCAGGATATGGAACCCGAGCGAGGCGATATCCTTGGCAAAGCCGCGCACGGTGTCGAGCGAGACCTCGTACGGATCACGGCCGATGTTCTTGCGCTTGGCCAGGATGCTGTTGGGCACCGTGATGATCTGGCAACCGCAGGCCTCGGCCTGGTAAATGTTGATGAGCTCGCGCGTGGACGCCCACAGGACCTCGCAGTTGGGCTTGGCGGCGGCCTTCTTAACCGACTCCGTCACAAACGGAATGGGGTCGACGCCGGTATCGGCGATACGGCCGGCAAAGAGCGAGATGATGGACGGCGTCTCGGCGTCAACGGCCTCGACCATCTCGTCGACCTGCTCGGGCGTAAAGATGGTGGTGACGTTGACCTTGATGCCATCGGCCGAAAGCTTGCGGACCAGCTCGGCGGTGGACTCGCCCTTGGTAGTCACGCACGGAATCTTGACGTAGACGTTGTCGGCCCAGGTAGCGATCTCGCGAGCCTCGACCTCCATGGTCTCGACGTCATCGGCAAAGACCTCAAACGAGACGGACACATCGGTGATGTGGGTCAGGACCTCCTTGGCAAACGCGCGGTAGTCCGTCACGCCGCCCTTCTTCATAAGGGACGGGTTGGTCGTGAAACCCTGAACGTTGCCGTTCTCGTACATGTCGAGCATGCCCTCGAGGTTTGCACCGTCAGCGAACACCTTGATTGCCATCTGCCTGATTCCTTTCGTTTGCATGCGGCCGATAAACTGCTAAACACTTTACCTATGTTTATCAGGGCGTGAGCTGCGGGTTTTTATCTTCTCGGCGAACGGTATAAACACCTCAGTGTTTGGATTGATAAATCGATTGAGCATGCAAAAGCAAAGAGTCGCAGTTTGAGCAAACGTCAGAACGCGGGATTCATTAGATGAGGCCGAAATGCTGCATCGCTGTGACGGTGCCGTCGTGTGCGACATCGTCGGTCACGTAGTCGGCGACCGCCTTGACCTCGGGCATGGCGTTGCCCATGGCGACAGCCGTCTCGACCGCAGCGAGCATGCCCAGGTCGTTACCCGAATCGCCGAAGCCAAAGGTGCGCGCGTTGCCGGTGCGACCCAGGTATTCCAGCGCTCGCGCCACGCCCACGCCCTTGTCGATGCCCTTGGGGCTCAGCTCGCGATTCTGACCACCGGTGTTGCACAGCTCAAACTCGCGATCGATAAAGCCATCATCGTTGGCTACGCGAGCCAGGTCGCTCGCGACGATGCCTACCTTGCCCACGCGCAGACGGCCGTCGACGCGCATTTCCTCGGTGCTGTGCACCACAGAAGTGCCGATCAGAGACGACTGCTCAACGCCCGCGGGTTCCAGGGCAAAAGTAGCCACGTTGGTCTCGAAAAAGGCTTCAATCCCTGCCGCGACCATACGGCGAGCGAGCTCCGCAACAATGTCTTCGTCAAAGCAGTCCTCATGCACCACGCGGCCCTCGACCTCGAGCGTGGCGCCTGCCATGGCAACGATGCCCGCGGGGTCGAGCGCACGCAAGCTGTCCGCGATGAGCCACAGGGGACGACCCGTGCAGATAAATGCCTGGTGTCCCGCGTCGCGCAGACGATGAAACGCCTCGACGACCGTCTGCGAGGGGTGAACCGCCGAAAAGTCCTTGTCGGTCATGTTGTCGGGATCGAACGACGTCAGCGTGCCGTCCACGTCAAAAAAGAGCACGGCGGAATCGGGGCACGCATCAATCATATGGGTTCCTTTCGGGGGCGAGAGTAAACGAAGTATCCATCATATAATGGAGCGACGCAACCAGAGAGGTCACCCATGGAATTTTACGCAAGCTGCCCCGAGGGCTTTGAGTCCGCACTCGCCGATGAGCTTAAACGCCTCGGGCTTTCGCATGTTCGCCGGCTGAAGGGCCGCGCTACATTTGAGGGCGAGCTCGAAGAAGGCTACCGCGCCTGTCTGTGGTCGCGCCTAGCGAGCCGCGTGTTTGCGGTGCTCGGGCGCTTTGAGGCGCAGGATGCCGACGAGCTGTACGATAGCGTTTACGACATCACCTGGGAGACCATCATCCGCCCCGGCGCCACCATCGCCATCACCGCCCGCGGCGTGACCGAGCAGCTGCGCAACACGCGCTTCTCGTCCCTGCGCGCCAAGGACGCGCTGTGCGACCGTCTGGCCGAGACCACGGGCCGTCGCGCCGACGTCGATGCCGCCGATCCCGATGTTCACCTGCTGCTTTCGCTGCGTCAGCGCCGCGCGAGCATTAGCCTGGACCTTTCGGGCGACCCGCTGTTCAAGCGCCTGCCGCCCGCGGCGACCCGTGCCGGCGAGGGCGCGCACGTGCTGCGCCCCGACTATGCCGCCCTGGTGCTGGCGCAGGTCGGCTGGACTGCACTGTGCGAGCGCGAGCTGACGGCCGATGATTACGAGAACGAAGCCCTGCCCACGCTGGTCGACGCCTCGTGCGCCGGCGGCGGCCTGCTGCTGGAGGCCGTGAACATTCTGACTGACCGCGCCCCGGGCGCCGCACGCGAGCGCTGGGGCTTTGAGGGCTGGCAGCTGCACGACGCCGCTCTGTGGGAGCAGCTGCTTGCCGAGGCGCGCGAGCGCGAGGCGGCAGCACGCGAGCGCCAGGCACGCATCGTGGCCGTGGATGTTGACCCCGCCGCCCGCAAGACCGCTGAGCGCATGGTCAAGTGCGCCGGCTACAAGCGCTTTGTCGATTTTTGCGCCGCCAAGTCCGCCACCGTGCTGGACCATGCGGGCGCCGTCGCCGGTGCCGCCGTGGTCGCAGATACGACCGAGACACCGCTTTCGCTCATGCACGACGCCATGACGCTGGTCGGTGAGCTGCGCCGCGCGCCCGAGCTTGCCGCGGCGCCGGTCGCCGCGCTCACCCGCGACGGATTGCTGGCCCGCGCGCTCCACGCCGAGCCCGAGCGCTCGATCGCCGTCATGCCCAACAACGAGGAAGCGACCGTCGAAGTCTGGCCTTCGCTCGACCACGCCGCCGCAGCGTTTGAGGCTGCGACCAGTGCGGATACCGAGGCCGAGGTCACGGATGCCGACGAAGTCAACGACAAAGCCGCCGACACCCCCATGCCCGAGCCTGCCGCCGCACTCGACCTGGGCGACGGCAAGCCGCTGCCCGTGCTCATCCCCGAGTCGGAGCAGTTCGCCAACCGCCTGCGCAAGAATGCCCGTCTGCGCCGCAAGTGGGCCAAGCGCGAGGGCGTGAGCTGCTACCGCGTCTACGATGCCGACCTGCCCGATTACTCCGCCGCCATCGACCTGTACGAGGGCTGCCCGCAGACGCCGGGCCGCTGGCTCGTCATCGCCGAATACGCCGCGCCCAAGACCATCGACCCCGCACTGGCCCAGGCCCGCATGCTCGACATCTTGGCCATCGCGCCGCGCATCCTGGATGTTCCGGCCGAACACGTGCACGCCAAGGCCCGCATGCGTTCGCGCGGCGGCTCGCAGTACGGCAAGCAGGGCGCCGGCAAGGGCGGCTCGGGCGAGCGCGCCAATATCGCACGCCGTCGTCTGCCGCTTATCGAAGAGGGCGGCCTTACCTTTGCCGTCAACTTTGACGACTACCTGGACGTTGGCATCTTCCTGGATCACCGCGTCACCCGCAACCTAGTGCGCGAGCACGCCAAGCAGGCGCGCCGCTTCCTCAACCTGTTTGCCTACACCGGCACTGCCACCTGCTACGCGGCCGATGGCGGCGTCGAGGAGACCGTGACGGTCGACCTCTCCAACACCTATCTGGACTGGGCCGAGCGCAACATGCGCCAGAACGGCTTTGTGGGGCCTCAACATCATTTTGTGCGCGACGACGTGCTTGCCTGGATTCGCGACCAGCGCCAGACACGCAACCGCTGGGACCTGATCTTTGTCGACCCGCCCACGTTCTCGAACTCGTCCAAGATGGGCCGCCGCACCTGGGATGTCCAGCGCGACCATGTTGAGCTTTTGGCCGGCGTATCGCGCCTGCTCGCGCAGGGCGGCCATGCCATTTTTAGCTGCAACCTGCGCGGCTTCCGCCCCGAGACGCGCAAACTCGCGCGCGCGGGCGTGGTGCTGGAGGACATTACGGCACAGACCATCCCCGAGGACTTCGCGCGCAACCAGAAGGTGCACCACTGCTACATCGTGCGCCGCCTGCCCATCGAGGACGCCATGGCAGAGGTCGGCTTTAACGCCGAGGAAATTGCCGAGCGCGTCGAGGAGCTGCGCAACCCCGAAGCCCGCAAGCCTCGCGCGGCAGCACCCGCGCACGCACAGGCCGGCAACGGCAAGTCGAACTTTGCCGGCAAACCCTCTCCTGCCGGCAAGCCCAAAAAGAAGAAGTTCTACGCCAGCAAGCCCAAGGGCAAATAGACAAAGTTGCGGTGGAATAGTTCCTAAAAAAGCCTGGTAAAGGCCCAAACAGGAACTATTTCACCGCAACTCATATTGGGATGGTGGTTGGCGATCTAGCCTTGGGTGACCAGGCGATAGCCGATACCCACGTGCGTTTGGATATAGCGCGGATGCGCGGGGTCGGACTCGATCTTCTTACGCAACGTGCCCATAAAGACACGCAGGCTCGCCAGGTCGCTCTTAGTTGCCGTGCCCCAAATCTCGTGCAGGATAAACTGGTGCGTCAGCACCTTGTCGGCGTTATGCGCCAGCAGGCACAGGAGCTTATACTCAATCGGCGTCAGATGCAGTTCCTCGCCATCCATCGTGGCGATGCCGGCATCAAAATCGATATGCAACTCGCCGGTATCGAACGAGCCCTCGGAGGCAACGCCGCCCGTTTGCGCATACGAGAGACGCCTGAGCGTCGTGCGAATGCGCGCGAGCAGCTCCTCGACCGAAAACGGCTTGGTCAGGTAGTCGTCGGCGCCAGCATCGAGCGCGCGAATCTTGTCCGCATCCTCGCTGCGCGCCGAGACCACAATAATCGGCATGCCCGACCATGCGCGCACCGACTCCACCACCTTGACGCCATCCATATCGGGTAGGCCCAGATCGAGCAGCACAATGCTCGGCGCCTGCGATGAGGCGGCGGCGATGGCAGCATGGGCGGTCTCCACGGCCATATGACGCAAGCCGTGCGCCTCGAGCGCGGCAACGATTAAGTTGCGAACGGCGGGGTCGTCCTCAACGACCAAGATGAGCGGTTTTACGGCAGAGTTCGGCACAGCGCTACTCCTTATCAAACGAAACGTCGGCGACGGGAAGCTCAATCGTAAAGACCGAGCCGTGCGGGTCCGCCGCGGCAACCTCTATGCTACCGCCATGCGCTAACGCAATGGAACGGCAGAGCGAAAGTCCCAGGCCCACGCTGCGGTGGCTGTCGGCCAAACCGTGGTTGGCGGTGTAGAACGACTCAAAGATCCGCTCGCGGTCCTCGGGCGCAATGCCCGGCCCGTCATCGGCCACCGAGCACGTCACGTGCCCATCGTCAACGCCAATCGAAATCATGATATGCGAGCCTGCGGGCGTATAGGTGACGGCGTTGTTCACCAGGTTCACCACGAGCTGTACCATCAGACGCGCGTCGACGTTAACGAGCGCCGGCTCATCGCACGCCACCACCTTAAGGTCGTGCTCGCGCACGGCAGGGTTCACGTGGCGCAGTGCCTCCTCGACGATATCGTCCATGAGCTCGAGCGTGGTCGACAGGCGCATGCCGCCACCCTCGAGTTTTGTGATGGCGAGCAGATTCTCGACGGTGGCGTTGAGCCACAGCGCATCCGAGCGAATGGATAGAAGCAGGCCGCGGCGCGTCTGGGCATCGAGCACGGCGGTGCCGGTCGAGCCCTGGTCGAGCAGCACGTCGGCATTACCCGAAATACTAGTGAGCGGCGTGCGCAGATCGTGCGAGATGGAGCGCAGCAGGTTGGCGCGCAGCTGTTCGTTTTTGGCGAGTACCGCCGCCTCCTCGCGGGCCTCCATGGCGCGGGCGCGGTCGAGCGCCAGCTCGCCTTCGCTCACGATGGCATCGGCAAGTGTCCGTTCCTCATGCGTCAGCACGTCGGGCTCGGCAACGATGGCCAGCACGCCCACCACCGAGGCGGGGTCGCCCGAGCGCACCAAGCCGTCGCCCGTGCGAACCGTCAGGTAGATGCCATAAAACGCTGAGCCACCATAGGTGGCATCGAGCGGCGTTCCCACATAGGCGGACGCCGAGAGCCGCGGCGGCATCTGCGGCGCCAGCTCGTGCACCGGGGCGGCATCGCCCACGGCCGTGTACGTCGCACGCGGCAGCAGGTCATCGCCCTCGGCGTCGGCGCTGTACCACACAACCGGACAGCCCGAAAGACGCGCCAGCTGCGTGGCCATGGCGTGAACGATCTGATGCTGATCGGCGCACCGCTGCAGCATGCGGTTGGTCTCGAGCACCATATGCGTGCGGCGGTCGCTGGCGGCAGCCTGTGCCAAGGCGCGGCGCAGGGCCAACGCAATCGAGCTCGACACAAGCGAGACCACGAACATGATGAAGAACATGCCGGGATAGCCGCGGTCGATAAGCGACAGCGAGTAGCGCGGGTCGACAAACAAGAAGTTGTAGAGCGCCACGGCGGCAGCCGAGCTCAGCAAGCAATACAGGCGACTCCAGGTAAAGAATGCGCACAGCTGAACGGCGAACACATAGACGATCATGATGCTCGGCGCGAGACCCGGATGGTCGAGCAGCGCGCCCACAATCGTCGCCGCGACCAGCAGCCCCACCGATACGCAGGCGTCATACAGAGGAGTGCGGCGCGTCAGCGTTGTGCGCCGCCACCAAAAGCTATCGGCAATATCGCCGTCCGTACGGACGTCCATCAGCGCCCCGCCCCTCTCTCAAAAACAAAAACCACCACAAAGGGGACAGGCACCTTTGTGGTGGTTTCCCCTTGTGGCGGTTCCAAGTGTATAGCCTTTGCAACCTGCGGTCGTTAGACAAACAGCACGTGCGCGAGCAGTGCGCACACGCACGCCGCGACAAGCAGCGTCACCACGATCGAGATCACACGGTCGGCCATGTCCATGTTGGCACGATTCGTAAAGAACCGATCTTCGGCGGCGTCGACGCGCGCCTCACGCACCAGCTCGGCAGCAAGATCGCAACCGTCAAGCACCTTTGCATCCATGGTTTCCTCCCAGGACTCAATCCCCGTCATTACAAGCCCGCCCGTTCGCAGACAAATCTCGAGCGTCGACTACGGCCGCTCGTTGGGAGCCAGGCGCTGCATCTTGTTCACGGCCTTGAACTTGGTGAACAGCGGCACGTACTCAAAGCTCACGTTGGAGTTCTCCAGGCCGTACCAACGCGCGGGCGTGCCGGCGGCGCGGCGGATGATGTACTTGAGCGTGATGGCCGTACGCTCGCTGGGCTCCACATCGCTTTCGGGCGCCAGAAGCTTACGGATCAGGACGAACTTGAACGTGCCGATGTTACCCGGATCCTTGTAGACCGAGTAGTCATGCGTCTGCGGCGGCAGCTCGCCGGTGGCAGCCAGGTCCTGAACAACCTGACGCAGGTAGGCATTGACACGCTGGTTGATCTTGTAGCCCAGGTACAGATGCACGCGAAACACGTAGTCGGTGCCGAACGTCTCGACCGAATAGGCAAAGGTATGCGGTTCGTCCATGGTCTCGACGTTCACAAACCACCAGGCGTGGGCACGCTTGGGATGCTTGTCCAAGATCGAGTAGACAATATCGCGGTCGATGTAGTCGGTATGGGTGTCCTTGGTCAGGTACACGACGTTGTCGCTCATGCGCTCGTAACGGTCGTCGTCGCGCAGGCGCTTGAGCTGCGGCAGATAGCTGCGCAGCGGCAGCAGCGTAAACTGGCGCTGCTCGACCGCCGTGCCGTTGTACCAGCACACCATAATGCCCATGATGAGTGCAGCCATGAGGATGGTGAAGTAGCCGCCGTGGAAGAACTTGGTGAGCGAGCTCACGAAGAAGAAGCCTTCGAGCAAAAGGAAGAAGGCCGCGAAGATCCACGGAGCAACCTTGAGCTTGCGCTCCTCGTGCAGGTAGAAGAAGAGCAGCAGCGTGGTGCACATCATAGTCAGCGTAATGGCAAGGCCGTAGGCGGCTTCCATATGCGCCGAGTTCTGGAACAGCAGCACCACGATGACGCAGCCCACGAGCATGACGTTGTTGACCATGGGGATGTAGAGCTGGCCCTTGGTCTCGGCAGGGTAGAAGACCTGCATGTGCGGCATAAGGTCCAGACGGCTGGCCTCGGACACCAGCGAGAATGCGCCGGTGATAAGCGCCTGCGAGGCGATGATGGCCGCAACGGTGGAAAGGCCTACGGCAAACGGGCGCAGGCCCGGGGCGAGCATCTGGTAGAACGGGTTGAGGTCGGCAATGCCCATGAGCTCGGGGTTGGCAGCGTTGTTCATAAGCCAAGCGCCCTGGCCCATATAGGAAAGCAGCAGGCAGCACTTAACGAACGGCCAGGTGGCGTAGATGTTGCCGCGGCCGACGTGGCCCATGTCGGAGTAGAGCGCCTCGGCACCGGTGGTGGCGAGGAAGCAGCTGCCCAGAATCATGATACCCGCGTGGTTGTTGGGGCTCAGCAAAAAGGCGATGCCGCGCACCGGGTTGAGGCACAGCAGCACGGCGGGGTGCTGGAAGACAAAAAACAGACCCGTGCCGCCCAGGAACAGGAACCACAGCGTCATGATGGGGCCAAAGGCGTGACCGATCTTGGCCGTACCGATGCGTTGCACCAAAAAGAGCGCGATGATGATGGCGAGCGTAATGGCGACGACGCGGCCCTGGTCATCGCCCAGCACGGCATGGACCGCCGGGATGGTGCGCAGGCCCTCGATGGCCGTGGTAACGGTAACGGCCGGCGTCAGGATGCCGTCGGCGAGCAATGCGGCGCCGCCCAGCATGGCGGGGATGATGAGCCACTTGCCGCAGCGCTTGACCAGGCTGTACAGGGCAAAGATACCGCCCTCGCCATGGTTGTCGGCGCGCAGCGAGATCAGCACGTACTTGATGGTGGTCAGCAGCGTGACCGTCCACACGACAAGGGAGAGCGCGCCGAGCACGAACTCCTCCGTCACGCTTCCGATGCCGCCGTTGCCGGCAACGAGCGCCTTGGTTACATACATAGGGCTGGTGCCGATATCGCCATACACCACGCCCAGCGTGACGAGCATCGCCGAGATGCTCACAGGAATCGCAGCGTGCGAGGCTGCTTCCTTGGCCTTTTGTTCCATAAGCCGGTTTCCTCCCAACTTTAATGTTCGAAGGGATTATAGGCAATCGGCCCATGTTTGAATGGCACTGTTTTCCCAGCTAAATAAACATTTATACGGCCTTTAGGCCACCGCGGCGATATGAAATGTGACAAAGGGACTGCCCCTTTGTCACATTCGTCATTTTCCAAGCCAGTTTTTGAACCACCATTCCATGGATCGGCTCATCTCGACCATAAAGGGACTCGTGTGCTTGCGGGTATAGATGTCCACGACGCGCTCCCCCACCTCGCGGGCATGCGGACGGAACATTGCGTCCATCTCGGCCACCTGCGCGTCCATGGTCGCGGCATCCGCGCGGCAGTAGCGCCCCTCGTGCACCAGGTTCACCACGGGGTGCGCAATGGCCGGACGCTCCTTACGGGGCGTGCCGATGATGAGCATCGACAGCGGCATGGTATAGGGCGGCAGATCGAGCAGCTCGGCAACTTCCTCGGCGTTCTCCACGATGTCGCCAATGTAGCAGCTTCCCAGCCCCAGGGCCTCGGCGGCAACCACGGCGTTTTGCGCGGCGATCACGGCGTCCTGGGCCGCGATGGCAAAGTCGCCCAAACCCGGCGCGCGGCGGGGCGCCTTGCCCGTGCGCTCGACAAACTCGGGCTCAAAGCAGCCCACGTGCTCAAACAGATCGATCCACTTGGCATAATCGACCACAAATATGAGTGCCCAGGGCGCCTTGGCGATCATGGGCTGGTGGTCGCACAGGTCGGCCAGGCGGTCGAGCGTAGCCTGCTCGCGGATGCTCACGATGGAATACATCATCATGGCGCCCGCCGACGGTGCGCGACTCGCCGCATGCAAGATTGCCGCCCGCTGCTCGTCGGTCACCGCCACGGGGCGGTCGTCGTCATCACGCGCGAAGGCACGCGTGGACGAGCGGTGCTCCAAGATGTCCAGCACCGCGTTACCCGTAGTCTCGACCGGATAACCGTTCGCATCCACGCCCGCAGCTCCGCCGCAGTACTCGGCGCCCGTCATACAAACCTGCTCGCCCATAGCTCTATCCTCGCCAATTCTTTAAGAAGCCTTTACGTTTCCGTGTAATTCCCGTCCATTATCGCGCAGGCCGCCACTACATTGCGCCACACCGCCGCACATGCGCGTTAATATGGCTGGTTGTTGTGCGCAGCCCGCAAATGCAGCGCATATTTAGGTAACAATCGGGTAAACCCCCGCTTTCGTAGGTTTTAAGTTTGTGAGGAGTCTCAGCATGTTCGCTGCCGCCATCTCGCTCGTCGGTCTTGCGGCGACCGTCTACCTTGTTTTGCGCGAGGCCAAGGCCATTCGCGCTCAGTCGGGCACCGTCACCAAGGGCGCCTTCGCCTGGAGCGTCGCCTTCGGCCTGTTCCAGCTCTTT
Organism: uncultured Collinsella sp.; assembly: GCA_900543615.1. Taxonomy (GTDB): domain Bacteria; phylum Actinomycetota; class Coriobacteriia; order Coriobacteriales; family Coriobacteriaceae; genus Collinsella. The sequence continues at coordinate 17,386 of UQSC01000016.1, forward strand.
TTGACCGTCTGGGGCGCTATTGGCCTCGTCGCGCAAAACGAGCCGCTCGCCTTTGTGATGCTCATCCTGACCAATGCCATCCTCACCGGCTGCGCCTGGGCCAGTATCGCCCGCGACCGCATCGCCCCGCGCGTCTTTGCGTTCGCCGGGCCCGACGCCCCCGCCCCCACCGGCAAGCTCGCCCGCCTGCGCGGCGCCTTTGTGGGCAAACCGCTCGTCGCCGCCGTCTTGTGCCTGCTGCTCGCCGGCGTCTTTGCGCTGCTGGGCATGGAGGTCTCGTCCAACCACGACTTTACCTGGGTCTACCCCCTGTGCATCCTGCTCGAGTGGGCCATCATCACCACGCTCATGGTCGGCCTGTTCTTCCTGTTCCAGCGCCACGGCGCAGCTCCCGCGGTCCTGGCCTTTGCCCTCTTTGTCCTGGGCATTGCCGAGTTCTTCGTCATCACGTTTAAATCCATGCCCATCCAGCCGGGCGACCTTTCGGCCATCTCCACCGCCGCTGCGGTCGCCGGCACCGGCTACACCTTCTCGATCTCGCTGTTCTGCGTGCTGTCCATGGGCTTTACCGCCATCGCCATGCTGCTGTGCGAGTACGCCGGCCTGGTGGCACCGCACCGTCAGAAGGGCGCCGCCAACGCCAAGCGCATGCTGCTCACCAACCTGCTCGTGGCGGTGCTGTGCCTGGGCGGCGTGACCGCACACGTCACGCTCATCGACTACTACAACACCCTCGGCATCACCGTCTACACCTGGCGCCCGCTCGAGAGCTACTGGCGCGAGGGCTACCTGCCCGCTTTCATTAGCGCAGCGCAGTCCATCAAGCCGCCCAAACCCGCCGACTACTCCGTCGACGATGCCAAGGCCACGCTCAAAAAGTACGCCAAGGCCTACGACAAGTCCGACGCAGCCAAGAGCGACGAGCGCGCCGCCGCAAAGGAGCAGTTCGATAGCGAGAAGCCCACGGTCATCGCCATCATGAACGAGACCTTCTCGGATCTTTCGATCTACCAGAACATGCGCGCCGGCTACGAAGGCCCGCAGTACTTTAAGAACCTGTCCAACTGCCTCAGCCGCGGCAAGCTCTACGTGAGCGCCTACGGCGGCGGCACCGCCAATACCGAGTTTGAGTTTATGACCGGCAACTCCATGGCCAACCTGGGCTCGGGCGTGTATCCGTACACCATTTACAACATGGAGACGACCGGGAACCTGGCAGAGCAGTTCAAGTCGCTCGGATATTCCACCACGGCCATGCACCCCAACCACGCCACCAACTGGAACCGCGAGAACGTCTACAAGGATTTTGGCTTTGACCGGTTCCTGTCCATCAACGATTTCCAGGGTGCCGATACCCTGCGCGGCATGGTGACCGACCAGGCTACCTATGACAAGATTCTTGAGCTGCTCGATCAGAACGCCGATCCGCAGTTTATCTTCGACGTGACCATGCAGAACCACTCGGGCTACGACACGGGCCTGCTGCCGGTCGACAAGCAGATGCACCTGAACATCGACACGACCGATCTGGACGCCAAGACCGTCGAGGACGGCACGCTCTCCGATGTCGACGAGTATGTCTCGTGCATCGAGCAGTCCGACCAGGCGCTTCGCTACTTCCTCAACGCCTTGAGCAAACTCGACCGCAAGGTGGTCGTGGTGTTCTGGGGCGATCACCAGCCGTTCTTCCCGTCCAAGTTCAACGACAAGTGGTTTACCGGCGAGGACGACGCCACGCATCAAGAGCGCCTGTGGCAGACTGACTACATCATCTGGGCCAACTACGACGTTGCCGGCTGCGACCAGACGAGCGAGGTCGACGACCTGTCCACCAACTACCTGTCCACGCAACTCATGCAGCTGATCGGCGCACCCCTCTCCGACTACCAGAAGGCGCACATGACGCTGCGCGAGTCGCTGCCTGCTATCAACTCCGTGGGCTACGAGGACGCCAGCCTGCGCTGGGCGCTCTCCTCCAACGTCACCGGCGACGACGCCGCCGCAGCAGCCGCCACCAAGGCGCGCGAGGATTACGCCAAGATGCAATACTACGAGATGTTCCGCGACGGCAAGAACGTCTATACGGAGCACTTCCAGACCGAGGCCAACGAGACCGACCCCAACTTGGCACCGGGTACGACCAAGATCAAATAGCGACTAGCTGCGAGTTCATAACTGAAACGTCTGTCCGGGCGGAGGCATATAAGGTTCCCTGCTCGGACAGTCCTGCGCAAGACGGAGGCCACATTAAGTGGCCTTCTTTGTTTGCGGAAAGTGTGTCCCGGAATTCTTGTCTGGAATGGGATGCAGTTTCCGCTTGGGACCCGATTGGGAAAGTGTGTCCCACTATTCAGCTGGATTCCGGGATGTATTTTCCGGTTGAGGCTCGTTGGGAAAGTGCGTCCCACTTTGGGGGCTGATTCTGGGACGTGGTTTCCGGTTGGCTCTCATTGGGAAAGTTCATCCCATTTCTCGGCCTAATTATGGGACGCAGTTTCCCGTTGAGGACCCTTTGGGAAAGTGCGTCCCGGTCTGGGCGCTCAAACTGGGATGGATTTTCCGGATGAGGGCTTGACGGAAAATGTGTCCCGTTCCGGGCGCTAATTGTGGGATGCAGTTTCCGCTTGCGGAGTCTCCACTCAACAGAAAACCCGGGTGGCCTGTTTTTTGGCTACCCGGGTTTTTGGGTTGTCGATATGTTCGACTGGCTACTAGTGGGTCTTGCGGCGCTTGATCAGCATGATGAGGGCTATCACTACGAGCGTTGCTCCCGCTGCTGCTGCGGTGGCGACTAGGGCGAATGTTTGGTCGCCGGTGTTTGCGAGGTTCTTCGCTGTGGTCGTAGTCTTGACCTTGGTGTCGGTCTTAGCTCCGTTGTCGGACTTGGGCTTGTCCGGGTTCGTCGGGGTCTCAGGAGTCTCGGGGTCCTTTGAGCCTTCGGAATCGGTTGGGCCGGCGGTGTTCACCAGGGTATGGTCCAGGAACTTCTTGGCGCCCGCGCTTGCCTGCGAGAACAGGCGGCGTGTGCGGATCGGAGCGGCGTTCACCGTCTCAGGAGCCTTCTCCTCGGCCGCGATGTTCACCAGTGTCACACCGGTATCGAGGCCGACGTTGTTGTATCCCACGTGGCAGTAGTACTGCGCGCCGTCATCGTTTGTAGTCAGGTCAAGCTCAAGCGTTGAGGCCGTTCCGGCTGGGAGGTTGCCATCGGCACCCACGCGCTGGAACGCGGTCTCGCCACGGCCCTTGCGGTACCAGATATATGACGGCGCCAGCTCCGTTTCACTGCCGTCGGCATTGCGCTGCGTCACATGGCCGATCGCCGAGAGTGTCAGCTTGTCTCCCGCCGAGCACTCGACCGAAGAGTCATACTCGAGGGCCGACCTCTCCGCTGTATCCGCCGCAGGTCCGCTCACGGTCATCGTCATGCCATCGGGCATGGTCTTGACCGTGATGATCGCCGAGCGAATACCCGTTTCGGCCGTTGAATCATTCTTAACGGCGGCGATGGCGAATCGATACTCCGTATTGGGCTGCAGCCCATCCCACTTGAGCGAGGTCTGCGTGTTGTCGGCAATCTTCCAGCTATTGACGACCGCATCCGCCGCATTGCTCTGCAGCATGCCCACGCCGTAGCTAAAGCCACTCTTGTTTGCGAGTGCATCGTCCCAGCTAAACGTAACGCTGGTCGAATCGACGGCGTTTGCCGTAAAGCCCGTCACAGCCGGCGCGTCGGGCATCTCGACGTCCTTAACGTCATAGCCCACGATCCAGAACTGGTCGGTGTCCTTGGTGCCGAGCTTGTCGCCCGAGCCGTCCTCGAACTTGTTGACATCCACCGCGTTGACGCCCAGGCGCCACGCAAAGCCGTACTTGCCCTGCGCGGCCTCGGGCAGGTTGTCGACGGTGCCGCCGTATTCGGTCGATTCACTCGAGGAGTTACCCGTAGTAAAGCCGGCGTTGGCACCAAAGCACAGGCCGCCAAACAACTCGTGCTTTGCGAGCTTCGCGCCCATGACAACGCTGCCGTTCAGCGTCAAGCCGAGCTCGAGCTCCTGCTCCTTGCCCTCCTCGACTTCGATGGTCTGCTCAATGCTCGCCCCCGACTGCGCGGCGGCGCCGTTAAACCCATCGTGCGTGTAGGCGCGCGTTACGCCAGGCTTGCCCAGACCAAAGGAATCCCCAACAGGAGTCTCGCCGTTGAGCGTCGTTTGATAGGTTCCGGGTTCTCCCGACCGGTTGGTCAAAAAGTAGCTGAGCGGCGTCATATTGTGCTGTTTGGCAATGCGGTCATAGGCCTCGACATTAACGACCGAGGTCTGCGCGCCGAGCGACACGGGCGCCGCCATCACGCCCTTACCACCAGTTTCCTCATTTTCGATCTCATACTCGTAATAGACCATCGGAATCGTGTAGAGCACGGTCTTGTCACCCTCGCCGGCATGCGACTCATAGCTTACGCTTGCGCTGACCGTGCGCTCGCTCCGGTAGTCATAGCATCCCTCGGCGGCAAAATCGACTGAAGCATTCATCGCGACCAGGGGCGGACCGGTCTGCACCTCGACGGCAACGCCCAACTCGGCGCCAATGGTATAGCCCTGGGATGTCCCCGTGCCCTTTTCCTCTCCGTATGACGTGCCGCCCAACACCAGATAGCCGTATGCCTGCTCCAGATCCTCCACATAGGGCGCATCCTGCAGCACGGCAAGCACGCGCGGGTTGGTATAGACCTTGTAGCGGTCCTTGTACGTGATCTTGACGCTGTCGTTGTCGACATCGGGCAGCGCGAGCGAGATAAATGTGCCGTAGGTAGTGCCGCGACGGTTGCTCTCGCTAATCACCTGCTCCTCGCCGCGGCGCACCTTTCCGTTCTCGTCGAGCGAAAAATGCGAGGCGGTCATCCAATAGTAGTCATCGTTCTTGCGCAGGTCCTCGTCGCGGTGCTTGCCCACCACGGCGATAAAGCTCTCGTTATAGCGGTCCGAACCCGAGACGCTGCCCGCCTTGACGTCGCTGATCCACACCTGCTCTATACCCTTGTGGTCATGCTTGTTGCTGCTGTTGTATTGCTGACCGCTCATGCTCATGGTTCCGACCATGAACCCCAAGCCCTGAGCCCCGCTCTGTGCCGTGTTGCAGGCAAAGTCGCGGAACACATCGCCGCCCACGAGCACCTCGTCGACCGCCAGCTGCTCGGACAGGCCGTCAAGGTTGGCAGTGGCAAGGGCAATAGGCACCAAGGTGCACGGATAGCGCTTATCCTGAGCGCTATCCTTCCATGCGCTGTTGGGCACATGCATCAGCCCATAGGAGGCGAGGAGCCCGTCTCTGTATTCCTTGCAATCGGAAAGCTTGAACTCGCCAGACTCCGAGTCAAAATACGCGTAGCGGTACAGCGCGCCGTACAGCCCCTTGCTGCCGTCAGAAGCGCCGTAATCAAAAGCGCTGCGTTGCCAGTCATAGCCCGCAAGAATAAGGCCCGTGACGGTTTCACCCGTCTTCTTTCCTTCTTCATCGTAGGCGGCAAACGTGCCGAACGTCGCATTCGCAGCGACCATGGTCTTGCCGTTCGCGGAGAGGGAGATTGCGCCCGCGTCGCCCAGAGCATCGACATGGACGAGCGCACCCTTGGATGCATCCCACGAAAACAGCTCGCAATGCGTCGACTTATCAATATTCTTCTTGCCGTAGGGTGCCGAGACCACGATGGCGAGGTCATCGCAAAAATCGCGATCGAGGTCGCCGGCCGCTAGCGAAACGACAGGAGCTGACTGAAGCTGCGTCCAGGAGTCGTTCCCGCCCTTGTTGTGCGTGGTGTAGTCCGCGGCGTTACCGGCATCGATCTTGACGACGCTTTGCTTCCAGTTGCCGCCCTCCAAGTCATACATGTCGACTACAGCCTTGCGCACGCCGTTCTCGTCGACATAGCAGCCCGCGTAGACAAAAAGCTCGTCGACGCCGTCGCCATCGACATCGCCCGCCTCGACATCAAAGACGGCGTCGTGCTCTTGCAGGTAACCGGCATCCAGGTACTTAAAACGGCCTTCGTACATCATATTAGTGTTGACCGTCACCGGCAGGTGTGTGTCGAGAGTGCGCGTACGCCCGTTGCTAAACGAGTAGAGGGCCAGCTCAACCTTTCCGGCGTATAACTTGCCGTCAATCGTCGTGGAGGAACTGTCGCCGTAGGCACGGAGCTCGGCAACGCGGCTCTTTTTGCCCGTGCTGGCGTCGCTGCAGAACTCAACACTCGTGGCGTGAATGCCCGAGAAACCGTTGTTGTCGTTGGCGAGTACTGTTGAGGACTCATTGTTGCTTAGGTACGACCAGGTGCCGCCACCGTAGTCGCTATGCTTGTAGAGATCGCTGTTCGTATCGAAGTTGTTGACGTTTTGCCAGAACTTTGCGGCGCCCCACACACTTCCATAGCCATCGGTGAGTTTGCTGCTGCCGCCAATGTCACCGCGCTCGACGTTCTCGAGCTTGTCGCGCAGAGTGTAGCGATTGCCATGGCTACCGTTAGCTGCCATATAGACCTCGCTGCGCGTGGCAAACGTCGTGGGGGTATCAGTGGAATAGGGGCCAACGGTATCGGCCGGAATGTCCTCGCTCGTGCCCAGACCCAGGGCTTGATAATCCTGCTCGGTCATATCGGTGATTGCGGGCGCGTCTGCCGCCTGGGCAACCTGGGGCGTGGCCGTGAAGCAGGCGACGCTCGTGGCGATCAACGCAGCAAGCGCCGCCGTCCCAACAAGCGGGATTTTCGACAGCCTATGGATACGGGGGTGTGGAACGTACATGAGGGACCTCGCTTTATTCGAGTGGAGTGGACTCATTTTTGCAAATGATACATCCGATGCCCGATATCACGTGTCTTATTTTCGCCAACGGCGTGTCTCATTTTTGAGAATCCGAGATGCCGCGGAAATCTTATCCCAGCTCAAAGGCCATTTCTGGGATGTATTTTCCGTCGAGTGCCTCATCGGGAAACTGCATCCCATTTCAAGCGTCGATTCTGGGACGCGCTTTCCCCTTAGACCCTCAACCGGAAACCGCATCCCACTTTGAGCGCAAATTCCGGGATGCATTTTCCGCAAAGCACCTCAACGGGAAACTACGTCCCATTCCAAAGGCAAATTCCGGGACGCATTTTTCGAAAGCCTGCCCATCCGGAAAGCCCGTCCCACTTTGGACGCATCCGGGCACGGAACCATCGACCTATCAGGCCTCCCATCAATAAAGAGGCGTCCTCCCGGACGGCGGGGCACGAAGTTCATCGCGAGTTCCGCACGCAAAGAAGGCCACTTAATGTGACCTTCGTCTTGCGCAGGACTGTAGAGCAGGGAACTTCGTGCCCCGACGCCCGGGAGGACGTTTCATTTAGAAAGATGAACCGACCGCCGTCAGCGATGGGAGCTACTCCCCCAGCACGGCCTTTTTGGCGGCTGCAGCCATGTTGTCCAGATCTTCCTTGGTGGGGTGATCCTTTGCGGCAACCCAGTTGTCGAGTAGCAACTTAGCGCGGGCGTTGTCGGGATCTTGCTCGAGCATGGCCTCGTAGCGCTGCTTGACCGCGGGGCCCATCTTGCCCTGGCACATTGCCCAGCCCACCAGCTCGGCATCATCGGCCAAATTGGAGGTCACGCGATCGATAATCTGCTGGTAATAGCTCTGATCAGCACCAAAACCGCAGGTACCAAACAGAAAGACGCGCTTGCCGTGCAAGGCGGAGAGCAACGCCGCGACCGAAGGCGTGCATGCGCCCTTGTCGCACCAAAAGCCAACGAGCACCGTATCGGCAGCGCAGGCACCCTGCGCCTCGCGCGCAACTTGATCTGCATCCACATCATCGCTCAGCGCGGCAGCGTGAATAAACTCGACGCCTGCAGCCTGTAGGGCACGCTTGATTGCGCCCGAAACCATCCTGGTATTACCGCTCTTGCTGTTGACCACCAAAGAGCATGTCATAGTCACGTTGCTCGTTTCCCCCAAAACTAAAGCCACTAATGCAATTTATTAGATGAATATCTTAGTACTAACGTGACAGATGTAAACCACCTTCTGCCGATTGGCGACATGGGCGACACCGATGGAGGCAAAACGTCCGCAGCGCAAGCCCCCCAATACTCAAGACGTGGGACAAACAAACCTGATTCATTTGCCCCACGCCTTGCTTACTGGGCGAATTGGCTGCGGTAGAGTTCGGCGTAGAAGCCGCCTGCCGCGAGCAGTTCATCGTGCGTGCCGCGCTCGATAATCTGGCCGTCGCGCATGACCAGAATGCAGTCGGCGTTGCGAATCGTCGACAGGCGGTGCGCCACCACAAAGCTCGTGCGGCCAGCCATGAGCTCGTCGAATGCCGCCTGCACCTGCAGCTCGGTACGCGTATCGATGCTCGACGTTGCCTCGTCCAGCAGCAGAATCGCCGGATCGGTGAGCATGACGCGCGCGATGCACAGCAGCTGTTTTTGACCCTGGCTAAACGTGCCGCCGTCCTCGCCGATCACCGTATCGTAGCCGCCTGGCAGCTGCACGATAAACTTATGCGCATGAGCGCGCTTGGCGGCCTCGACAATCTGCTCGCGCGTGGCATCGGGGCAACCGTAGGCAATATTCTGGGCCACCGTGCCCTCGAACAGCCAGGTGTCCTGCAGCACCATGCCAAAGGCGCGGCGCAGGCTCGCACGCGTGTAGTCACGCGAGGAGCGACCATCGACCACGATGCGCCCAGCATCGATATCGTAAAAGCGCAGCAGCAGGTTGATGAGCGTCGTCTTGCCACAGCCCGTGGGACCGACCAGGGCAAAGCGCATACCGGGCTTGGCATCGATGCAGATATCCTGCAGCAGTTTGCGGCCGGGCACATAGCTAAAGTCCACATGCTCAAACGAAACCTCGCCCTTCGGGGCGGCGAGCTCAATGGCATCCACAGCGTCGGGCTCCTGCTCGCGCGCATCGAGCAACGCGAACATGCGGCGTGCCGAGGCGTACGCGGTCTGGATCTGCGTGATGACGTTCGTAACCTCGTTGAACGGCTTAGTGTACTGGTTGGCGTAGGACAGGAAGATCTGCACGCCGCCCACCGTGAGCGCCGCAGGCACGCCCGTGATCACGCCCGCGCAGCCGATCACGGCGACCACGGCGTAGATGATGTTATTGATAAAGCGCGTACCGGGGTTGGAGAGCGAACCCATAAACTGCGCGCGCTCGCCCGCCGTATAGAGCTCGGCGTTAAGGGCATCAAAGCGCTGCTGAGCGTGCGGGCCGTAGGCGAAAGCGTCCACGAGCTTTTGCTCACCCACATACTCCTCGATATGACCGCCGAGTTGGCCCTGGATGCGCTGTTGAGCAGTGAAGCTCTTATTGGAAAGCTTGGCGATGGCACCGGCCGCAAAGATGGAAAGCGGAGTGACGAGCACCACCACAAGCGTCATGGTCAGGTTGATGGAGAGCATAAACGCGAGCGTGCCAACGATGGTGATGACACCGGTAAAGAGCTGCGTAAAGCCCTGTAGCAGGCCGTCACCCACCTGATCGACGTCGTTGACCACGCGGCTCATAAGGTCGCCGTGGGCATGGCCGTCGATAAAGCTGAGCGGCATGCGGCTGAGCTTGTCGCTCGCCTCCACGCGCATGTCGCGCACCGTCTCGTAGGACAGACGGTTGACGCAGTAGCCCTGCAGCCACTGGAAGGCCGCCGCGCCCACCACGACAATCGCGAGCTTGGTAACGAGCGGCAGCAACACGTCAAAGTCCACCTGCCCGGCGGCAACGATAAGGTCGATGCCCTCGCCGATGAGAATGGGCGTGTAGAGCTGCAGAATCACGGAGATGGCGGCGCTCACAAACGACGCCGTAAACGAAATGCGATGCGGACGGACGTAGCCCAGCAGACGGCGAGTCACCGCGCCCACGGGGTAGCGCTCGGGATCGCCGGGCTGGCGCGGGCCGTCGCCCAGGTCGTTAAGGTTATCGTTGCCGGACACGTTGGCCGTCATCGTGGCGACCGAACCGGAAGAAGTATACGGATTCATTTAGCAGCCCCCCTTTGCGCAAGTGGATGCCGGGGCAGCCGGGACGAACGCGAGACTTGGGACGGACGCGGGCGTCGCGCTCCCCTGCTGGCCCTCGAGCTCCTCGCGACGAAGCTGCGACTGACAAATCTCGCGATAGAGCTGGCAGGTCGCATACAGCTCGTCATGCGCGCCCAGGCCCGCGACCGAGCCGTGATCGAGCACGCAGATCATGTCGGCATCGCGCACGGTCGAGACGCGCTGGCTTACGATCACGGTTGTCATGGGGATGCCCCTCGAAAACACCGGAGCTCTTCCTGCGAGTTCGCGCACGGCACGGCGCAGAGCCGCATCCGTCTTTACGTCGAGCGCCGATGCCGAATCGTCCATAACGAGAATCTGCGGGTATTCCACCAGAGCACGCGCGATTGTCAGGCGCTGACGTTGTCCGCCGCTAAAATTTTTGCCGCCTGCCTCGACGGGAGCATCGAGGGCGTCCGGCAGGTTCCGTACAAAATCGTCCGCCTGGGCCGTCTCGAGCGCATCCCAAAGCACATCATCCATAAAGCACGTCCTTTGACGCCATGCCAGATTGGAGCGAATCGTTCCGCTCATGAGACTCGCCCGCTGGGGGACCATGCCGATAACCTCCCTCAGCTGGTCGAGATTCCACGCGCGCACGTCGCGGCCGAAAACGCGAACCGTTCCCGTCGAGGCATCGTACAGGCGCGGAATCAGCGAAACGAGCGTCGATTTTCCCGAACCCGTGCCACCGATAATGCCGAGCGTTCCGCCCACAGAAACAGAAAACGACACGTTGTCAACGGCGTTAACGGCTCCGGCGCCAAACGAAAAGCTCACATGGTCAAACTCGATGGCAGGCGGCACGACATCGACGAGCGGATGCTTGTCGGCCATGTAAGCACTGGGAGAACACCGGTCTTCTTTAAGCATGCAGGCATTTCCGATCGCAAAAAGATCCAGCTTTTGGTTGCCCCCGTCCGTGATACTCGGCACACAGTCGAGCACCTCGTTGATACGCGAAGCGCTGGCGCTCGCCTTGGTAAAGACCTGTCTCTTATACACATCTGACGCTGCCGACGAATAGCCTTGTGTAGAT
>UQSC01000017.1 GCA_900543615.1 uncultured Collinsella sp.
TACACAAGGCTATTCGTCGGCAGCGTCAGATGTGTATAAGAGACAGTCCAAACGATATTGTCCGCGCCCAACAGCTATCAATCAATGTACCTTGGCCTGCTGGCGCAGAGAGTGCAGCCAAGCCTCATGATCATCGTAACAATAAAGAACATGGGATCGCGAGGATTTGCCGAGGCGAATGTACTCCGGCCCCTTACTAGGACAGCGCCAATTTGCAAGGGTCTTCGCGCTTACGCCAATCAACTTTGCTGCCTCTTCACTCGAAAACGCAAGCGGGCGTACGGATTCAACAGCGCATGTCACGCCGTTTGCTCCACCCATAAAGACCCTCAGACTCTCCGATCACACCCACCCGTTACAGATTGAGACAATTTGACGGTACCGAATTCTTGTCAAGGCGTGGTACAATTGTGTCCCAACGCAAAGGAGGTACCTATGCCCACCTGTGTGCCCGTCCGAGACATGAAGGACACCGCTGCATTTACCGCGCTTGTTGAGTCCGAGCGCGACGTCACCGTAACTAAGAACGGCTATGAGGCCATGCACTGCATCAGCAGCGACCAGTATCGTCTCATGCAAGACGAAATCGCCAAAGCCAAGCTGCTGTCTCGTATGATGTTGGCAGAAGACGAGATATCGCAAGGCGACTACAGCGACTACGACTCCTTCGCGACCGCGATACGAGACAAATATGGCCTATAACGTCGTAATACTCGAAAGCGCACAATATGAATACGAGGCTATTGTCAGATACCTTGCTCAAATCCTTATGAACCCACGTGCAGCAGGCAATTTTGTTGCTGAGTTTGAATATCAGCTTGACCTGCTTCGCGAGCAGCCGCTCCTACGGCCCCTCTCCCACATACGAGAGCTGGCGGCACGCAATTATCGATCGTTTACCGTCAACAAATACGTGTGTCTTTACAAGTTTGAGCGCGATACGATCTATATCGCCCATGTCTTTCATCAGTCACAGGACTACGGCCGCCTGGTCTAGCCCACAAACTGAATACTTGGTCCGATCTCCCGCAGCGCTAGCTAGCAAATGACCTGCGTATGCTCCTCGATGGCGGCGCGATCCTCGGCGGCGATACTCGGCTCGCACACCACGGCGTCCAAATTGTCCAGACGACAGAAGGTGTAGAAGTCGCGCTTGCCGATCTTGCTGGAGTCGGCGATCAGATAGCGCGAGTCGGCCTTGCTAAAGGCGAGCTGCTGGATACGGCCCTCGTCCATGTTGGACGTAGATACGTCACCGTCCAAGATGCCGTTGGCACCGATAAACGCCGCGTCGATGCCCAGCGCACGCAGGGTATCCTCGGCCGTTGGCCCCACAAAAGCGGCAGTGCGGCGACGGTACATACCGCCCACGAGGCACAGGTCGCAGTCCTCGCGCGCCTCGAGCAGGTTAAACACCGAAAGCGAATTGGTCACAATGCGCAGACGAAACGCCGGCAACATCGAGGCCATCTGCTCAACCGTGGTGCCTGTCCCCAAAAAGATGGTCGAGCCTTCCTCGATAAGCTCCACAGAACGGCGCGCAATCTGCAACTTTTCCTCGGCATGCTTCGTGCGCTTTTCGCTGTGCGAATACTCATGGCGCAGCATAGCGTGTGGACGGCCCTGCGCACTGCGGGCTCCGCCGTGCACGCGCTCGATCTCGCCCAGGCTCGCAAGCTCCTCAAGGTCACGGCGGATCGTCATATCTGAGACACCTAACGCATCCGAAATCTCCTTGACCGAGACCGTGCCCTGCTCTTCGAGCAGCTGCCGAACCTTATCCTGTCGCTCCGCTTTAATCACGATGAGTCCTCGCTGTTCCACGCTCACGTCAATTCAAACAATAACGAACAAATTGTATCAGACTCGCGCGCGTCAGAAATGAACGCCCGCACAGCTCCAATCATCACTTTTTTGAGAAAAATACCCCCTGCTTTAGTGGGGTGTAGTGATAATCTCGCCTGTTCGCGCTACAGTTTGTCGGAAATACCTCGATGTTAGGAACCAAATGATCACTTCCGAGCTTTTCGGCACCGCGCCGTGCGGTACCCCCGTTCATCGTTACACCCTCAACGGGCCCGAGATCTGCGTTCGCATTATGGACTATGGTGCCACCGTGTTGGGCATCGACGTGCCCGACATCCCCGGCAACGTGCGCGATGTGGTGCTGGGCTTCGATAAGCTCGAGGATTACTTTGACAACCCCGCCTGCTTTGGCGCGACCATCGGACCTGTGGCCAACCGCACTGCAGGTGCCACGATCACCATCGCCGGCACGGACTGGCATATGCCCGCCAACGAGGGCACCAACAACCTGCACAGCGATCTTGAACATGGTCTGCACAAGCGCGTATGGGACGTTGAGCTCGACGAGGTCCACAATGCCGTACGCATGACCACCTCGCTTGAGGACGGTGAACTGGGCCTTCCCGGCAACCGCACCTTTACGGCCGTGTTTACCGTGACGCGCACCGGCTGCTTCCGTATCGAATATGGCTGTGAGAGCGACCGCGCCACGTACGTGTCCATGACCAACCACACGTACTTTAACCTTGCCGGTCACAACGCCGGTATGGACTGTGAGCACTTCTTTGTTGCTAACGCTGCCCACTACCTGCCCATCAACGAGCAGAACATCCCCACCGGCGAGATTGCTCCGGTCGAGGGCACGCCGTTTGACTTCCGTGAGCTGCGCCCCGTCGCGCCTGGCATGGAGGCCGACGATCCGCAGATTAAGCAGGCACGCGGCTACGACCACTGCTTGTGTATCGATGGCTATCAGTACGGTCGCAACCTGCGCCGCGCGATGCACGTCGAGGAGATGTGGACCGGCCGCGAGCTGGACTACTACACCACCGCCCCGGGTGTGCAGCTCTACACCGGCAACTGGCTGGGCGACGAGCACGCCAAGGACGATGCCAACTATGGCTGGGGCGCCGGCTTTGCCCTCGAGGCAGAGATGTACCCCGACACGCCGCACCAGCCGCTGTTCCCGCAGGGCATTGTGGGCCCGGGTCACCCCTATAGCAATGTGATCGAATACCACTTTATGAGGCACTAAGCCCGCAACGCGACATATCGCACAGCAGCGCCCGCCGGCACCACCGCCGACGGGCGCTTTTTCATCTTTTGGGCTCATTTTCGCTGTGAGTGTATGAGTGACGTATCAAAAGTATGCCCATTTACTACGTTTAGCCCGGGATGCTCGACCATGCACCGGTTTTTGTTAGATTCACGAGCCGTCTACCTGCGGTTTTGTTTTTCTCAAATTCGACATGCTCGGCGATAGCCGATCAAACGTAGTAAATGGGCATTGTTTTTGACAGGCAGCATCGCGCGCGTCCCTCGCAAGGGCAAAATGATTCGTTTTTCTCCGTCCCCAAGGGATCAGTTGAACAGATTGCCGATGGGGTCGGGATTCGAGCTGGGGAGATAGCGGATTTCTAGTTCTATGCCGAGCTTTTGCAGCTCTTTAAAGGCGGCGACGTCTGCATCGTCTATGGCAACCGCGGGCGTTATGGGGCGCTTGCCCTCCCCCGCCCGCATATGGCCAATGCTGATCTTGGTGATCGGCACACCGCCCTTAACCAGCGCGAGCACATCGGCGGGTGAGGACACCATGATCAGAATCAATTGGCGCGACGTTGCGGTATGAATGATGTCGATGGTCCTTTGCACCGAGAAAAAGCGCGTCCAAACGCCTTCTGGCGTCGCCGCCCTCATAGGGGCCCACTTGCGAGCGTCCGCCGCGATCTCATCGTTGACGATTAAGACAAGGTTGGAACCCACGGCTTCGTTCCACAGCTCAACGTCTTGACCGTAAATGAAACGGTCATCGATACGCGTGAGTAGGATCTTGGGTTGAGCCATGGCTGCCCCATTCTGTTTGAGACCCGTAAGAGCGAGACATCACGTCTCCAATATTAGTGCATTTAAAGTGAGAAAAGCCGTCAGAACCCTTGCGCGGATGTGCGATGTCCCGTATCATAGACAGCCGTTGACGCCTCAGTTGCGTCACTACATGGCCGCCAGCGTAGCTCAGTTGGTAGAGCACCGCTCTCGTAAAGCGGGGGTCACCGGTTCGAGCCCGGTCGCTGGCTCCATTGCACAAGATAGCCGCCTTCGGGCGGCTTTTTTGTTGCCGATTTCTTGCGAACATCCGCCAAACCAAGCACAACGCCGTCGGCAACTCCCCTACTCAACGAAAAGCCCCGCCAACCGCAATCCTCAAAGGAACCGCGATCAGCGGGGCTCAAACGCGTTCCCCAAGGGAAATCACGCTAGCTCACGAGCAGTTCGTTACTCTTCCCAGTAAGCATCTGCAAGCAGCTTAAAGCAGATCTTCTTGACCGGCTGTGCGCCATCGCCCGGGAACTCGAGCGTGGGCATGTGAGGCTCGCCGGCAACAAACAGCGCGAACTTGTCGTCGGCAAGATCGCCGGCGATCGAAGCGTCGGAATCGACCAGATCGTAGTCGTCCTTCTCGTCAAACTCCTGAACCAACGTCAGGCTGCCCGTGGCAACCTTAAAGGCCTCGCGACCCTCGACATCGATCTGCAGGTCGTGATAGCGCTGATGCGTCTCATAGTGAGCCTCGGCCTCGGGACGCGTCGTGGGAGCCATGACGTTCGCATAGACCTTGTCGCCCAGAATCGGATGGCTGCCGACCTCGAGCTGCGCCGGGTCGTTCTCCTCGAGCCAGTCGATCAGCACGTCGAGGCCCTTGAGCATTCCGCGATACTCCTCGATATCGCCCAATGCACCGTAAATCATCTAAATCCCCTCTCGGATCGTTTCCTTGGCGGCTACTCGGCAAACGCATTACCAAAGCTGTTGCCGCCCACATACGTCTCGACCAGGGTAAGGTCGGGACTGAACACGACAAAGTCGGAGTCGTGCCCCGGCATAATGCTACTGCACTTGTCGTCGACATGAGCTAGCAAGCGATGCCGGGGCCGCAGCACAAGCTCCTACAGCTCGGTCACGGCAACGCCGTTGTAGACCTCGTCCCAACGATCCATGACCAAGTGGCCAGTCATAGGATCCATGGCATTGAGCTTGCCGCAGGTGTTGGCGGTACGCAGCACCGTCTCGTCGTCCGCGCCAGCAGCAATGGCATGCGCGAAGCCAGCGATAGTGGAGTCACCAGAGCCCGTGGCGTTAACGGCAGGGATATCGGGCGTCTTTGCGCGGAACGCACGGCCATTGTGGAAGCCAACGGAGCCGGCAGCGCCCATGGACACGACGACCCAGGGGATATCGGAGAAGCGGGCATCAGAGGCGAGCGCGGCGCGGAGCTCGTCCACATCGTCGGTGGTAAAGCTCGTACCCAAAAGGCCGTTGATCTCGGTCAGGTTAGGCTTGACCAGCTCGGGCTTAATTTCGGACTTAAGGGCGGCCTCGAGCGAAGCACCCGAGGTATCGAGCAGCACCTTGGCGCCGGCGTTCTCGGCAATGCCCGTGATCTTGGCATAGTAGTCTGCCTCGACACCGCGGGGCAACGAACCCGAGATGGTGACGACGTCGGCCTTGCTCGCAAGCTCGGTAAACTTGGCGGTAAAGGCATCGAGCTCCTCGGGGGCAATCGTCGGGCCGCTCTCGAGCAGCTCGGTCTGGTTGCCGGCGTGGAGGATGTTGAGGCAAATGCGAGTCTCGCCCTTGATGGGCACAAAATCATTCTTAATGCCGTTAGCGTCCATGAGCTCGGCCATATAGGCGCCCATATGGCCACCAAGCAGGCCGGTTGCCACAACATCGTCGCCCAACTGACCAAGGACGCGGGCTACGTTAAGGCCCTTGCCGCCGGCGGTCTTTTCGGGCGTCACACGGTTGACGTCGTCGATAATGAGCTCATCGAGCTGATAGCGCGTATCGACAGACGGGTTCATCGTAACGGTGAGGATCATTTTTAGCTCCTTATCTCGCAGGCTCCTTGTGCCTCGCGATACGAGTCAGCAAAACGGAATTACAGAATCTCAATCGTGAACGAGCGAACGACGGTCTCCTTGGGCTTGGCGACAAGGCAGCCGCGCTTATGCTCAAGCACGTCGTCCTCATCGGAGCAGGTCGAAAGGCCGCCCCAGGGCTCAACTGCCACAAAATCGCCCTCGGGCTTACTCCACACAATGAGATACGGGAAGCCCTCAAAGCTCAGGCGAACACCCTTGTCCTCGCCCTTCTTGGAAAGCGTGACCTGACGGCTCTCGAGCACGTCAAAGATGGTCTCCGCAAAATCGAAGAGCTCGTGCGACAGAGGCAGCGTCTTTCCCACCATGGGGTTCTTTGAACGATTAGTCACATCAATCAATCCGGTCGAGGGTACGGCGGTGCAGAGCTCCGCAGCCTCGTCCTTCTCAAAGCGCAGCTCGTAGTCCGTATAGACCTCGCCCTCATCGAGTGGGCACCTAAAGCCGGGATGACCACCAATAAAGAACGGCATGTCCTCGGTGCCTTCGTTGGTCACCTCGTAGGCGACACGCACGGCGGCGTCCTCGAGCGCATAGCGGGCGACAAGCTTAAACGGGTACGGATAATCGCTCAGCAGCGCGGCGTTATCCTCCGAAGCCAGGCACATCGCCAGCTCGTTCTCGCCTTGGCTCAGCAGCTTCCACTCCTGTTTGCGCGCAAACCCGTGGCGAGCGAGCTTTACATGATGCCCGGCAAACGTCATGGCGCTGTTGTCGCGCAAGCCTCCGCAAATCGGGAAGCAAATCGGTGCCTGGCCAGACCACACGGCGGAATCGCCCTGCCACAGATACTCGCGACCTCCGGCCTCAATCGAGGTAAACGAACCGCCAGCCGTGGACACCTTAATAGAAATCGAATCGTTGGAGAGAGCGTATTCCATTGCCCATCCTTTCGAACAACTGCTTTTTTGCTCGCAAGAACCCGTCTCGGCCCTGACCAAAGGACAAACCCGCACGTTCATCGACGCGTCCGGTATCCCAGCCATGTAACGGGGTACCATACAGACATTGATGCAATTACAGCTGAAAGGCCTTCTTATGCGAACCATCATCCTCTACGCCTCGCGCCATCACGGCAATACGAAAAAGCTCGTGGACGCCATCGTCGAGGCACACCCCGAGATCGATACCCTCGACGTCAAGGCGCTTGGCAAAAACGAGTATCCCAACCTGCACGAATATCATCTGATCGGTGTCGCCACGGGAATCTATTACTCCGAGATCGACAAGGACATGGCACGCGTGCTCACGAACGTGCTGCAGCCGCAGGACAAGGTGTTTGGCCTTATGACCTACGGTGGCAAAAACAAGTGGTACGGCAAGGATATCGATGGCATCTGCCGCATGAGGCAGGCCATCTTTATGGGTGTCTACGGCTGCCCCGGCTTTGATACGTGGGGGCCGTTCAAGCTCGCCGGCGGTGTCCAAAAGGGACACCCGACCGCCGAGGAAATTAAGGGCGCCGTCGACTTCTTCGACAAGATCGAAGACGAGTATGGCGACATCATCGTCGAAGAGTACGCCAAGCGTGAGAAGCGTCTAGCCTACGAAAAGGAGCATCCTGCGGGAGGTCTTGTGGCCGGCGTCAAGCGCACGGCAAAGAAGATCGCTAACAAGCTGTAACTGTGAAGGTGCTTTTGAGCGTTTAACCCATACGGCGGGTCCGAGCAGATTCGGGCCCGCCGTCTTTTTCTATCGTTACTCGGTAAAGGCGTTGCCGACGCTCTGGCCGCCAACATACGTCTCGACGAGGGTGAGCTCATGGTCGAACACGACAAAGTCGGCGTCGCGACCCGGCATGATGCTGCCGCACTTATCCTCGATGTGCGCGGAGCGTGCCGGCACCTCGGTTGCCATGCGAATGGCGATATCGGCGCTGGCGATGCCCCAGTCGACGATGTTCTTGACGCCCTGGGCAAGCGTGAGCACCGAGCCGGCAATGCTCTTGCCGTCAGCGAGCCAGCACAGGTTGTCCTTCATGATGACGTCCATGCCACCACTGGTGTAGCTGCCCTCGGGCATGCCGCCGCAACCCAGGCAGTCGGTGATGAGCACCGTGTGCTGCCAGCCCTTTGCCTGCAGCAGTGCCTTGATGGCGGCAGGGTTTACGTGCTTGCCGTCACAGATGATCTCGGCGTAGGTCTCGGGCGTGGACATGGCAGCGCCCACGACACCGGGCTCACGGTGATGCAGCCCGCGCTGACCGTTATAGGTATGCGTAAAGCAGCTGGCACCGGCGTTGATGGCGGCGATGCACTCATCGTAGGTGGCGTCGGAGTGACCGATGCTGGTCACCACACCCTTGGCGTTCAGAGCAGCCGCATAAGCAGCGGCACCGTCGCGCTCGGCCGCCATGGCGCTCTTGACGATGCGACCACCCGCAGCCTCCTGCCACTGATCGAAGACCTCCTCGGAGGGATCGATCAGGTAAGCGGGGTTCTGCGCGCCCACGTGCTTCATGGTAAAGAAGGGGCCCTCCAGGTAGATGCCCTGAATGCGAGCACCGCAGAAGTCGGGGCCGCGACCCTCGTCCGCCTGAGCGATGGCGGCGCAGGCGTCCTTGATCTGCTCGACGCCATCGGTGAACGTCGTGGGCAGCCAGCTGGTGGTGCCGCGACGGGCGAGCTCGGTCGAGCTGATATCGATGCCCTCGGGATCGTTATCGGTAGTTGAGTGGTTGTAGAAGCCATGGATGTGAGTATCGACCATACCCGGTGCGATCCACGATCCCGTGTAGTCCTTAATCTCGCAAGAGGGCTCGTCGGCCTGCCAGGCGCCAAAGACGCCATCCTCGACCATAAGATAGCCGCCCAGTTGCGGGCCTGCCGGCAAGAAGAACTTGTCAGCCTTAATTGCGTACGTGCTCATATGCACTCCTTGCTTCTAAAGCAGTTGACTGTAGTGATGCTTATACCCAGCTCACGGAAAACAAAAAGCGCCCGCCCGCCGTTATGAGCGGACGGGCGCCCTTACAGGGGGACGCGATTAAGCGGTGAAGGGGTGAATCGTCACGCCCTTAACCACGCGGTTGACCGTGCCGGTGGGGCTCGGCGTATCGGGCGTGTTGCCCACGCGCACGGAGTTGAGCAGGCTGATAGCCTGGGCAAACATCACGAACGGCAGAGCAAGGTAGCCCTCGGGAAGTGCCTCGTAGCCCTTAAAGGTGAAGGACTCACCCTCATAGACGGTGGCACCTTCCTGCTGAACGGCGATGGTGTGCTGAGCGATTTCGTCGCCACCGATCTCGTTGAGGATGTCGATGTCGTACTGACGGGTGTAGGCGTCGTTGTTGACGAACACGAAGACGAGCGTCTTATCGTCGACGAAGGACTTAGGTCCGTGACGATAGCCCATGGAGGTGTCGTAGGAAGTAGCGACCAGACCGTGAGCGAGCTCGAGGATCTTGAGCTGGCTCTCCTGGGCAAGGCCACCGAAGGAGCCAGAACCCAAGTAGGTCACGCGGTTGAAGTCGCCAGCCAGGTAATCGGCGATCTCGGGCTCACGGGAGATGACCTCCTCGCCCATCTTGGCAATCGTCTCGACCCACTCGGCCTTCTGCTCGTCAGAGGCAGTGTCGAAAATAAGGGTAGAGAGCAGGGTCATGCAGGAATAAGAACCGGTCATGGCGAAGCCCTTGTCGTTGGCGCGCGGAATGAGCAGCGTCAGCGCGTTGGGATCATCGGCAGATTCGACGGCGAGCTTGCCCTCGGGAGCGCAGGTGATGTTGAGGAACTTGACGTTGTGGACGAGCTCCTTGGCAACGGCAACGGCGGCAAGGCTCTCGGGGCTGTTGCCAGAGCGGGCGAAGGAAACCACGAGCGTGGGATCCTCGGCGCGCAGGAAGTCGCGCGGGGCGCTCACGATGTCGGTCGTGGCGATGGGCTTAAAGTCGTAGAGATCAGTGTTGCCAGCGTGACGCAGGTACGGGGCGCAGGTATCGCCAACGTAGTCGGACGTACCGGCACCGGTGAAGACAACGGACAGACGACCCTCGCCCATAGCGCGAGCCTCGGCCAGGAAGGCCTCGATGGCCTCCTTGTTCTCGCGATAGATGTTGAGCGTATCACGCCAAAGCTCGGGCTGCTGAGCAATCTCGGCCGTGGTGATCTGGGCGCCGAGCTCGGTGAGCTCCTCGACACTCTTCTCGAACATTTTTAATACCTCTCTCTAGAAGTAATCCTCTGACGTGCAATTATACACTTCGGTTGGTTATCTGGTAGTAACCAGTTAAATGCAAAGAATCATCATATGGAAACGATGCGGACACTAATCGCTACGCTGGTGGTAAACCTTGTATTTAAACTGATCGGCACGAGCAACCGAGAGTGTGTACTCCACAACCTCGTTTGACTCGTTATACGTAGTCCTGACCAAATCGAGCACAGGCGAGCCCTCGACAATTCCCAAAAGGTGGGCGTCGGTGGGACGGGCTATGCTCGCATAGAACTCCTCTTCGGCCACGCGTATCTTTTGCTGAAAGTCTTGCTCAATCACATCGTAAAGCGGCTTACGCTCCAGCAGCGGTCGCTTTAGGGACAGAAATTGACGAACTGGTAGATAGCTGCGTTCGACCATCATGGGCATGTTGTCGGCAGAACGAAGGCGCTTAAGCTTAAAAATGCGATCACCGATACGCAATCCCATATGCTCGGCCAGATTTTTATCGGCCTCCATCTCGCAAAACTCGAGAATCGTGGTCTCGGGGTCGCGACCCATCGCGCGCATCTGCTCGGTAAAGCTGTAGGACTGCATAAGATTGGTTGCTTTTGCCGAACGGTCGGTCACAAAGGTACCGCGACCGTGCTGCCGAACCACCAGTCCTAAACGCTCCAGTTCCTGCAAAGCCAGGCGCACCGTGGTGCGCGAGAGACCATAGCGCTCCGAAAGTTCGCGCTCGGAAGGAATCATGTCACCGGCGCGATATTCATGGTCGATCTTTTCGGTCAGAATATCGACCAGCTGATCGTACAGCGGTTGCTTACGCGCTCCGATCGCCATCCTATCCTCCCTTTTGCTCGAATTCGGCTAACTACCTAGGGTGTTTAGCATTATCTGTCTGCCACACCCGAATCATCAAGAAAACAAAAGCCGCGCGCTCTTTCGAGCGCGCGGCTTTTAACATACACATGGCTTAAGGGGTCGGGGTGTGAGCCGCGTAGGGACACACCCCTCAAGCTAGAGCCTTACCAGATGCTCGGCCAGAGACCAAGCGGGCCAGCGCCCAGGATGCCAAGGACGAAGAGCAGGAGAATGCCCTTGGTCGGGGTCCAGCTGTGCTTAGCGAACATGTAGTAAAGCAGCAGCGTAAGCATAAGCGGGACGAGCTTCGGGACGATGGTGTTGAGGGTGTCGGCAACAGAGAAGTTGACCGGATCCTCGGTAACGGTAGCGTAGGTCACGGACTCCATGCCGTTGCCCAGATCGGCGACGCCGCACTTGACCTCGTTGCCGTCGGCATCGGTGGCGGTGAGGGCGTTGCCGTCCTCATCGGTCATGGCGATGGTACCGGCCTCAGCGGTCTCGGTATCGATGCCCTCCATACCGGTGAAGTTCTCGGCCTCCTTCTCGGAGACGATCACGGTAGTAGGGGCAAGGCCACGGGTGGTGCCGTTGGGGATCTGGAGGTTGATCTGGGTGCCACCCATGGTGACGACCAGGCAACCGACGACGAAGACGCCCATGATGGAAGCGGCACGCGTGAAGGCCTGCATGTTGGCGGTCAGAGCGTCAATAGCGCTGGTGCCAAGCTTGTAGGACCAGTTCATGAGCCAGAAGCGCAGAGCGAACTGGACGGCGTTGAAGATCACCAGGAAGATGATCGGCGCAGCGGCGTTGCCGTTGATGGCCATGTTGGAGGTGATGCCGGCCGTGATAGGCACGAGCGTCAGCCAGAACAGGGCGTCACCGATACCACCGAGCGGGCCCATTGCGGCGACGCGGACGGCGCGGATCGTGGGGATGTCAACCTTGTTCTGCTCGAGCGAAAGCACGATGCCCATAACAAAGGTGACGAGGAACGGGTGGGTGTTGAAGAACTCCAGGTTGTGGCTCATGGAAGCCGCGAGGTCGTTCTTGTTGGTGTGGATCTTCTCCAGACCGGGGATGATGGAGTAGAGCCAGCCAGCGGCCTGCATACGCTCGTAGTTGAACGAGGCCTGCAGGAAGCAGGAGCGCCAAGCCATCTTGTTGAGGGTCTTCTGGTCGAGCTGCGGAGCAGGAGTGAGATCCTCGTAGTGCTCCGGGATCACATACTCATTAGATGCCATCTTCGAAGTCACCTCCGTCAGAAACAGCTGCACCCTTCAGCTCGGTCTGCTGCTGGAAGTCCCAGAAAGCGATGCCGAAGCCGATGAGAGCGAGGATGAGCAGAGCAGGGGTTGCCAGCGAATCGTTGGCAACGGTGATGAGCGCGAGGCCGAAGCCCATGAGGAAGAAGCCCCACATATCGCGGTTCATCATAACCTTGAGCAGGACGGCGAAGCCGACGAAGCGCATCATGCCGCCTGCAGCGGACAGACCGGTCTGCAGCCACGTCGGGATGGCAGAAGCGATGGTCTGACCGATGGTAGCGCCAGCGATGAAGAACAGGGTGACGACGACAGCGAAGATCAGGCCGAGCAGAGCCATGGCGAAGTAGTTCAGGCGCTCGATGCCCTTGGTGTCCGCGTTGTGAGCCATGTTATCGGCCGTGGACATAAGCGGGGACATAAGCGTGAAGACCAGGGTAACGCCAAGCTGGCCAAGCAGAGCGAACGGAATGGCGAGGCCGACTGCCGCGTTGGGCTCGAGGCCCGTGGCGATAGCGAGAATGGCTGCCATGATGCCGCCGATGACGGCGTTAGGCGGCTGAGCGCCTCCGATCGGCATGTTGCCGATCGTCATGAGCTGATAAGTACCACCCACGAGAAGACCGGTGTTGAGGTCGCCAAGGATAAGACCGATGACGGCGCCGGTGACGATGGGCTGATAGAGAGACTCGAGGAAGTCAAACTGGTCGATTGCCGCGATGAACGTGACGACGAAGACCAGAGCGATCTGGATGATCGAGTATTCCATCTTGCTCCTCCTTTCAAAATGAATGTACGCACTTTGGATATCACGTACAGAACGTCAGGGTTTCACTCCTGACAACGTGGATCACGAGGATTACGAGAAGAGCTTGCTCGTGTCCTCAACAGGCGTGCTCGGAACGCGCCTGATCTCCAACTCCACCCCCAATTCCTGCAGCTCTTTAAACGCAGCGACATCCTCGTCGTTAACTGCGACGGAGGTGGCGACTTGGCGCTTTCCTTCCGACATGTGCATGTTGCCGATGTTTACCTTCTTTATAGGCACACCGCCCTTGACGAGCGTAAGCACGTCTTCCGGTGTTTCGGCCACGATGAAGATCTTCTGGCGCGGGCTCGCCTTGCCAATGACGTCGATGGTCTTCTGCAGGGAGAAGAAACGCGTAGCGACGCCGGCGGGAGCGGCCATCTTCATGAGGTTCTGGCGCATGGTGTTGGTCGCCACGTCGTCGTTGGCGACGAGGATGAGGTTGGAGCCCAGAGTGGAGTTCCACTGAGTGGCAACCTGACCATGAACCAGTCGGTTATCGATGCGGGTAAGAAGAATGTTGGGTTCTGCCATGTTGAACAGCTTCCTTTCGTTATTTGCTGACGACAGTTACTTGATCTCCTGAATCGCGTAACGCGAAACATCTACGACGGCTCCGGATCGGACTTTGATCTGGACCTTCTCGCCTTCGATGCCTTTGACGGTTCCGTAGATACCGCCGGCGAAAAGAACCTCCTGACCCGGCTTGAGCTCGGTGTGCAGCTCCTTGAAGTACTTTTGCTTCTTCTTCATGTTGATTTGCGACCAGATGGTGTAAATCAAGCCCATGATGGCGAGCAGGCCTAAAAGGGCGACCGAGGAGCTCAGGACGTTGGCTCCGAAATCGGCCATTAGATGCCGTCCTCGTCGCCGAAGATATCCTCTTCCTCGGAGCCGGCAACGGATGCGACCGTCTGGGCGGTGATGCCCGTCTGGCCAACGGTCACGGCCTGCTCGCCAAGCTCGGCGAGCGTGGCGTTGCCGCGGAGGAACAGAAGCTCAATAACCATGGGAAGGTTAGTGCCGGTCAGAACCTCGACATTGTCGACATCCTGGGCAATCATCATCGACTGGTTGAACGGGGTGCCACCGAGCAGGTCGGTAAAGACGAGCACGCCATCGCACTCCTCGCGCATGGCGGTAATAGCGGCGCGGAGATCCTCACCGTAGGAAGCAGCCTGGTCGCCCTCAAAAGGAACGACGGTAAAAGCGGGCTGGTCGCCGGCAACCATAGCGATAGCGCTTGCAAGGCCGGGTGCGAACTGTCCATGACCGGTAAGAATAAAGCCAACCATTCAAATTTCCCTTCCGAAGGTGTGTACAATCTGAGTCCGATGATTTTCGGAAGCCAGCGGGCGCTCGCCCTTAAAGCTTCTTGGAAAGCGTTCTTTAAAGACCAGTGGTTTCTAAACTGGTAGTAACCACGTGACGTGTTGTTGTCACTATATCACCCCAGAAGAGGCCGCTTCCGTTGATTCATACGGTAAAACGTTTTTGCACCGTTCACGGTGATAAATCGACCGTTTACCGGTCGTTAACACTTCTACCTGCGGTTTTGAAACCGTTTCGAAATGCTTTGGCAAAAGATCGGATCTTTTCCTGTCCCTAAACAACGCAGGGCGGCTAAAAATAGCGTGAAGAAAAATTGCAGGTCATTGTGAAGATGTGTGAATTGGTCTTTTTGACTTAATACCAGTTAGAACCAGTTTTGAGATTATCGGTGAACGGTAGTTTTCGACCGCTCACCGGTTACTTGCAATCGTTTGCAGTTGTTTTCCCAGATGAATTAGGGAAACACAATGGAGCGCTTGCGCGATCACAGGAAATTTTGGCATTTGTCCTTATCCCCCACGCGCCAAACTCCGGCATCCAAAATGAGCTAATAGCTCACGCTAATCGTTTTCAATCATTACATACTCAGTATCCGTAATTATTTATCGTTTGTCATTAATTCTGATAAGATGCAAGTATCATCCAAAACGCCGATTGGAGGGGTTATGGTCCATCGAAACGCATCTATATCGAATGAAACCATCAGCCGCGAACAGACGGTAGCCAAACTGAGGAAGCTCGCTCGCATCTGCAAATGGGCCACAATCTGCATTACCGCAGCGCTCGCTCTGGGACTCCTCGCAGTCATTGCGATTGACCTTCTACTCATATTGCCTGGCCTCTCCCAAGGGTCGTGTCTCCAATCCGTAGAACTTCAAGCCGGCGAGGGGCCATGCCTTGCTATCGTCGGTACCGATGCGCAGGCCCCACTTATGCTCGTCGCACACGATGGTCACACTGCCATAGGGAGCCTCTTGATGACATGCCTCGCGCTTACCATCGCGATAAGCGTGCGCAGGCTTTTCTTCAACATTGAAAAGGAAGGCAGGCCCTTTGACCTTGAATGTAACCAGACACTTCGTCGAGTAGGACATTTATTCCTTATCGGCGGCGTTGCCGTGAGGCTTCTTGGTGCCGTTATCACGGGAATGATACTCTCAGGATTTGGCGGCAGCTTTACGGATGCGTTCGTCGGCCAGCTATTCGAGCCCTCCATGCTCTTTGCAGGCCTGATTATTTGCCTGATTGCCAGCATCTTCCGCTACGGGTATATCCTGCAAAAACAAGATGACGAGTTGCTCTAGGGGGAATCCATGATTATTCTGCGGCTTGACCGCATGCTCGCCGAACGCAAGATCTCATCCAAAGAGCTTGCGGAACGTGTGGGCATCTCCCAGGTCAATATGTCACGCATTAAGACGGGCAAGGTTTCTGCCATACGTTTTTCAACTCTTGACGCGATTTGCCGGGCACTCGACTGCCAACCGGGCGATGTGCTGGAATATATATCCGACGATGAAGCCGATGGCCTTTTTGGGCTTAAAGATGAATAGCCATAATTAAGCCGCCAATCACGCCCTCAACGCAAATAGCCCGCTAGAACGTTGTCCGTTCTAGCGGGCTTAATCAGGTGATCGGTTAACGCGCAGTAGTGCAGGCAAACCTTACGCAAACAGGCCGTAGATGCTGATGTTGGCCTTGGCATAGAGGCCGTTAGCGTACTCGGTCCACTTGGAGCTGGCGCTCGAAGCCTGCGAGGAATACTGCTGGTAGGCGGTGTAATAGGCGGTCATGGCCTGCTTGTAGGTGGCGCTATCGGCCGTAAAGGCATCGTCAGCGAAGGCCTTGGCATAGGTGCTATCGGCGTCCTTCCAGGTACCCTTTTCGCTATCCCACTCGTCGCCGGCAAGGTTGATGATGTAGTCGGCGTAGTCCTTGCTCGCGGTCTCCTCGTTGCCGTCAGAAGGCTCGGTCGGGGCGGTCGGCATGCTTGCGGAGCTATCGCCCACCTTCTTCTTGTAGAGCTTCTGCAGCGTCGCGGACTGACGGACGATCTGCTTGGCCTGATCCTTGGACACGCCATACTGCGTGGCCATGGTCTTGTAGTCCGAAGTGCCGATGGAATCCTCGGCGTACTTCTTCATCTCCTTGGAAGAGACGGTGATGCCCTCGTCCTCGGCAGCGTCCAGCAGAATCTGGTTGCGCACGTAGGACAGGATAACGTCGGCAGACGGAGCGGTGTAGTTGCCGTCGTCGTTCTTGACGGTGTCGAGGCTGTACTGGCTCTCGATGGCCTCGCGCGCGGTGATGTCGCTCTTCTTGCCGTTGTAGCTGTAGCTTGCCACGGTGGAATCGAGCTGGTCCTCGGTCAGGGTCGACGAGCCGACACCCTTGCCGCCAAAGCCGCCATTGCCAATAAAGAAGCCAATCACGGCAGCAATCACGATAGCAACCACAAAGGCGGCAATCATCGTCTTCTTGTGCTTGGATGCATGGTCGTCTTCGTCGGAGTCGTCCTCGTCTTGCTCCTCGGGCATCAGGTTCTCGTCAGCGGCATCCGCGGCAATCTGAGCCTCCAGGCGGGCGTCCTCCTCCTCGGCGGTCGTGCCGGCGGCAATGTGCTCGGCAGACGTACCGGCGACCAGATCGATCTTCTCCTCCTCATCACCGTCGGGGCCTTCGCCGCGCTCGATGATCTGGATACCGTCGATCTCGTCCTTCTCGTCCTTCTTTTGAATCAGACCCATATCAGTTACTCCTTGTTAGGAAACATAGTCCGCAATAGAATACGCCCGACAGAGCGCCGGGCGTATTGATTCTTAGGTTATACGCAAACACTTAAGTACTATTTAGGCGTTTGCAGTGTGCATACCTTAGGCCAGGTGCGCGATAACGGCATCGGCAAAGGTCTGCGTGCCCACAGCGCCCTCGACGGAGCCGGTCTGGGCACGACGCACGTCACCGGTAACCTGCTCGCCCTCGTCGAGCGTGGCAGATACGGCGGCACGAATGCGATTGGCAGCGTCGTTCTCGCCCAGGTGATCGAGCATCATCGCAGCAGAGAGGATCTCGGCCGTGGGGTTGGCGATATCCTTGCCCGCGATATCGGGCGCGGAGCCGTGCGTTGCCTCGAAGATGGCGCAGTCGGCACCGATGTTGGAGCCGGGAGCCATGCCCAGACCGCCCACCAGGCCGGCGCACAGGTCGCTCACGATGTCGCCGTACAGGTTGGGCAGCACCAGGACATCGAAGTCGTTGGGGTTCTGGACCAGGCCCATGCAGGTGGCGTCGACAATCTTGTCGTTGAACTCGATATCGGGATAGTTGGCGGCCACCTCGCGCGCCACGCGCAGGAAAAGGCCGTCGGTCGCCTTCATGATGTTGGCCTTGTGCACGGCCGTCACCTTTTTGCGGCCGCAGCGGCGGGCATACTCAAAGGCATACTCCACAATACGGCGGCTCTTGGCGATAGAGATGGGCTTGATCGAGATCGCGGAATCCGCGGCGAAGGCCTTCTGACCCGAGCGCTCGACAAGCTGCGAGAGCTCCTCGACCTCGGCAGCGCCCTCATCGAACTCGATGCCGGCGTAGAGGTCCTCGGTGTTCTCGCGCACGATAACCAGGTCGACATCGCGGAAGCGCGAGCCGTCGCCCGGCTGCGACAGGCAGGGACGCACGCAGGCGTACAGGTCGAAGTGCTTGCGCAGGGCCACGTTAACGCTGCGGAAACCCGTGCCGACCGGTGTGGTGATGGGACCCTTGATGGCAACCTTGGTCTCGGCGACCGCATCGAGCACGTGCTGGGGCAGCGGCGTGCCAAACTCGTCCATGACGCCGGCGCCGGCCTCCTGGACGTTCCAGTTGATCTGGACACCGGTGGCCTCGACCACGCGGCGCATGGCCTGCGTAATCTCGGGACCGATACCGTCACCGGGAATCAGGACTACATCGTGCGCCATAATCTGTTACTCCTCGTTTTCGGCGTCGTCAGATTTTTTAACGCTAGCACGCTTCTTCTTTTTGGAGAGATCAAGGTCAAAGCGTTTAACAAGCATTTCGCAAATCTCGCTCGAACGGGCTTTGAGATAGCTGCCCTTGCCGTTCTCGGCGTCGAACTTAAGGCGCAGCGCGAGCTTCTCGGCGACCTCGGCGTCAATCTCGCCCTGGCCAAACTCGTACAGGCAACCGAGCATGTCGCGATACTCGAGGTCGCCGTGGTAGCACTGGATGGCCTCGTCCAGGATGGGCCAAGCCTCGCGCGAACGCTCGACGCTCGTGGCGCCCCACACGCACAGCAGGCGGAAGGCAGCATAGCGCAGCGTGGAGGAGATCTCGTCGAACAGTGCGGTCTCGGCACCCTCAAAGGCATCGCCCAGCTGCTCGGGGCAGGTGGTGGCGAGCGCCGTCAGGGCATCGAGGGCCTCCCAGCGGGTCTGAGCCTCGGGGCGGTCGAGCGCCTCGATCAGCGCGGGCACGCAGGGCACGACGCGCTGCGGATCGCGCTCGGCAAGCAGGTGCAGCACGCGGGCGGCAAACTGGCGGATGCGGCGCGTGGGGCAGCCGAGTTCCTTGACCAGACGGTCGACGGCGTTCTCGTTCTCCTCTGCCAGCTGAAGCTGTGCCAGCTCCTCGTCGGTGAGCTGTTCGTCTTTGTTTTCTGCCATAGTTACCTCTTCTTACTATTTCTTAGCGTGCTTGCCAGCACCCTTGCTGTCATCGGTGACCGAGATGAGCTGTCGATCGGCCGCGCCATTGCGACGCGCACGGCGGCGTTCCTCGGCGTCGCCCGCGTCGGCGGCGGCACGGTGAGCCTTGTTGACGTTAAAGACCTCGTCGTGCTTGCGCCACGGACCGACGGACTCGCCAAAGCTCATCTTAAGGCCGGCAATAAAGCCGCCGAGCCAGCCGATCGGCGCAAACTGCACCAGCGGGAACAGTGAGAACACCCAGGTCAGCAGGACGACTGCCGCCGCTCCCGCAAAGTTGGCAATCCAGTAGTCGCGCTTGGTGATGACGCGCTTTTCGCACGCCCACTGGCCGCACAAAAAGCCAATGTAGATCGCAAAGAGAAAGAGCGCCAGCGCAAGCACCACGAACGTCCAGCTCATGGGCGCTACTCCCCGTGATGGTGGCCGCAGCAGCACTCGTGGCCGTCATCATGGCCGTGGCCGCCGCAGCACTCGTGGCCCTCGTCGTGGTGGTGGCCACAACCGCACTCGTGATCGTCGCCATGCTCGCCGCAACCGCAGCCTTCCTCGTGAGCGCCATGCTCCTCGGGACGATACTGCGACCAGTCCAGACCGGCGGCGATGGCGTCGGCCTCCTCCTTATAGAGGACCGTGACGGCCTGGGTACCCAGCTTGGCACCACCGATGGCGTCGAGCATGTCGTAGAGCGTAAAGGCCACGTCGGCACCGGGCAGCGCAAGCTCGCGGTCGTCGGCATAGGCGAGCGCCAAGCGCAGGTCCTTAATGAAGTGCTCGACCATAAAGCCGGGCTTGTAGTCGCCATCGAGCGCCTTGGGCGCCAGGCTCTCCATGGCGCCGGACTTGCCGGTGCCGCCCAGAATCATCTGACGGGTCTTCTCCAGATCAAGGCCGCTCAGCTCGGCAAATGCCATGGCGTCTGCCATGCCGACCATGCAGGCGCCCAGCGACACCTGGTTGGCGAGCTTGGCAGCCTGGCCCTTGCCGGCACCGTCGAAGCAGCAGATGTTGGCCGCAAAGGTGGAAAGGATATCGCGGACCGGAGCGATGTCGTTTTCGGTAGCGCCAACGATAGCCGTAAGCGTGCCGGCGATAGCACCCGACTCGCCGCCGGTGACGGGGCAGTCAAACGCCATGCGGCCGGAAACCTGGGCGGCCTCGGCAATGTCACGGGCGAGCTCGGGCGAGCTCGTGGTGAGGTCGATCAGCACCGCGCCGGGCTTAGTGCAGGCCAACAGGCCGTCGCCCGCCAGGTAGAGCTCCTCGACCTCGGAGGGATAACCCACCATGGTAAAGACGACGTCGGCGTTCGCCACGGCATCTGCCGGCGTATCTGCCCAGACGGCGCCGCGCTCGATAAGCGCCGCCGCCTTGGACTTGGTGCGGTTGTTGACCGTGACGGGATAGCCGGCATCCAGGATGTGGCCGGCAATGGGGGCACCCATGATTCCGGTGCCGATAAATGCGACAGAGAGCTTGTTTGCCATGAAACCTTTCCTTTTGGGTTGGGTGTTATTACCAGGTTGAATACTCGGTGCCAGCGTTTGGGCTGTGAGTTGGGATCGATTACGGCCGCGTTACTTGCCTACTGACCGCGCACGCGGCGGGCGATGAGGTCGGAAAGCGACGCCTTGTCGGCGCGGTTCTTGCCCCAAAACGCACAGGCCACCATGCCGGGGCCCACGTGCGAGCCGATGGTGGGACCCACGGAGCTGCGAATGATCGTGACGTCGGCGCAGCCCTCCTCCTTGCGGATGGCGGCTTCGAGCCAGTCGCCGTCCTTTTCGGCATCGGCCGTCATAATGGCGATGGGCATGGTGCGATCGGGCACATAGTTCTCGCGGAACGACTTGAGGATGGACTTGAGCGCCTTCTTGCGACCGCGGTTGACGCCGATCAGCGACAGCGAGCCGGCCAGGTCGTAGGACAGCTCGGGTTTGACGTCGAGCTTTGCCGTGAGCTGTGCCGCCGCGGGCGGAATGCGGCCGCCGGCAGCCAGCGCGTCAAAGCTCTCGAGCGTAAAGTAACCGTGGACATAGGTCTTGGCCTCGTTTGCCCAGTCGACCAGCTGCTTGGCGGTCAGTCCCGCCGAACGCTGGCGCACGGCCTCAAGCGCCAAGAGCTCGCCGGTCGCACAGGGCAGAGCGTTGTCGACCACGTACAGCTCAAAGTTGGGATACTCGGCGCGCACGGCGTCCGCCGCCTGGCACGCGGAGTTGTAGCTCGACGACAGCGCCGAGGTAAAGCACAGGTAGACCGTGGGCGTACCCTCTTTGGCGCACTCGGTAAAGAACTCGATATAGCGACCGAGCGACACAGCCGAGGTGGACACGCGGGCACCGGCGCGCATGCGGTCGTAGAACTCCTTGGGTGTGATGCTCGACCAGATGTCATCCGTGCGCTCCTCGCCATCGATAATGAAGGGGAAACCCAAGATATCGACATCGAGGTTCGCGGCGACCTCGGGGCTAAAGTCGCAGCAGGTATCGACGACGATGCGGCAACGGTCCGAATGACCGGCGGATACGGCCTTGTCCATCAAAGCGACTCCTTACGTAAAAAGGCGGCCACCCGCATGGGATGGCCGCCAACCGTTAACTCATGCAAGTTAACGTATTTTACTCGTCAAGTGTTTCGATGCGGGGCTTGATGATGCCATATCCACCATTCTTACGGTGATACACCACATTGATGAGACCGGTCGTCGCGTTCTCGAACACGTAGAAGTCGTGGCCCAGCAGATCGGTCTGCACCAGCGCCTGCTCCTCAGTCATCGGGGTGACGTCGATAACCTTCTCGCGGACGAGCAGGTCATCCTCCTCCTCGGGCAGCAGCAGGTCGGCCAGATCCTCGACGCGCTCGACCGGTGCAACATCCGCTGCGCTGGCACCACCCTGGCGGTTGTCCACGACCTTGGTCTTGAACTTGCGCAGCTGGCGGGTGACCTTATCGGCGGAGAGGTCGATGGCGGCGTACATATCTGCACCGTGCTCGGCAACGCGAATCACCGAACCGCGGGCGCGAACCGTAACCTCGACGATTGCCGGGTTGGGGTTCGAGGGGTTCTTCTCATAGCGAAGTACAACGTCGACCGTCATGGGCTCGATATCGAAAACCTTGAGCGCCTCGCCGATCTTCTCATCCACATGCGCACGCAGAGCATCGGTTACCGTCGTCTTGCGTCCAGAAACCTTGATATCCATACGTGGCTCCAATCTGCCTCGGGGACTTACTGTACTGGCTATGTACCCATTGCCGTGCATTTAATCACGCGGATTCTCAAAGACCCGAATAACGATTGCTTGATACCGCATACCGAAGTCTCGCACTTTTCTGTGGCAAAGTGCGCTATAGGAGGGAGCCGGCGACTTTGTATTTGGTCCTGAAAATTGGCTTTGACCTGCTGGTTTTATTGGGATGAAAAAGCCGGGCTCCCCTATTGGGGAAGCCCGGCAGTGCGTGTTGAAACCGTGAAGAGGTGTCCTTTCCAACGTATAGGAGACACCACCCCTAGCAATAACTAGCTATTGAGTTTGTTAATGTCGTCGTCGGTGATGGTGCCTTCCTGGCTGGACGACTTGTCCTCGGAGGATGCGGTCTCATTGTTGGAATCGGAGGACTCGCTGCCGGAAGACGTGGTCTCACTGGACTCAGAGTCGCCCGGCTGCACGTTAGCGCCCGAAACCGTCTTAGTGGTGAGGTCGTAGGGCATCGTGCCGTACCAGACGCAGTGGACCGCCTCGAGCGTGCCGTCGGCCGTAATACCGTCGAGGGCATCGCTCACGGCACGGCACAGTTCGTCATTGGACGAGAGGCCCGCAACACCAAGCGTCGAGGGCGCCTCGAGCGCACCGACATAGGAGATCTCGCTCATCAGGCGCGCAAGGTAACCGCCAGCCGTGGAGTCGCAGATCACATAGTCGACCTCGCCGGACTCGAGCGCCTCAAAGCACTCGTTGATGTTGGAGTAAGTCTTTTGGTTGGCGGTGATGCTCTGCTTAGCAAGCGCCTCCTGCGAGGCCGAGGACATCTGGACACCCAGAGTAGACGTGTTAAGGGTATCGGTGGAAACGCTTAGCGACCCACCATCGCCGGTTTTACCGAACACGGAAGCGGCATCGTACAGGCAGGTGCCGAGCGAGCTAACGTCCCCGTCAGTGGAGCTGATCTCGCCGATAAAGATATCAGCCTTTTTGTCGCCGAGCGCGGAACCTGCCGAGGACGCATCGACAAAGGCGACCTTAAGGCCCATACGGCTTGCGAGGGCGCGGGCGGCGTCGACCGCATACCCCGTGAGCTCGCCGTCGGCGCCCTGCATGGCCTGCGGCGCATCGGAAGTATCGAGGGCGACCGTCAGGGTACCAGGGGTGACCAGGGCATCATCCGACACCGTGGGCGTGACGGTCTCGTACTCGATCTGGTCGATCGTGGGAGTTGTGAACGTAGACAGCGGGTTGAACGCGCATCCGCTCAGGCCCAAAACGGCGATGACCGCTGCGGTCCCAGCACCTAACCGAGCCGTGTGCATCAAGCTGCCCCTCACCATGTCCACTACCCTGCCTTCTGTGTCGTATACGATCCGTGCGTTGCGCGGAATATCAGATTGTTCCCACCAGCTGACCTGGTATTTGACCCCACACTTGCGCACCGGGGTGTTTGCTCGGGAGGCCGCAGCCACCTTCACGACTGGCCCGCTCGCCCGCGAGGCGGTATTGCCCCAAAGAAAGTAGAACGGACGGTGCGGCTTACATCTAGGACGCGCCATGATCGCGCCGCGCGCACGCGGTCGCTTACGTGGATCCCTTTGACCGCGTCTGTCTTGGACTAGGACGGGCATTTCGTCCGTCCGCAACCACAGCCTGGTAGGAACGAAGCGCATTATAGCTAAGTTCAAGCTAAAGTTTAAGGTTAGGGGCGTTATTCGCATCGCGAGTACAGATTTCGCAGGTCGGAGCGGGCTATTCGTGCCCCCATGAAGCCCGGAGCTCCCCCACGGGGAGCTCCGGGGCACCCGTCTCAGGGTGCCGTGTGCAAAAAACGGCAAATATGAGTACTGTCACCAATTTAGTAGCAGCGTATTACCGCCTCACGAGCCCTTTTTGAGTTCCGCACAGCCTGCTTGGCGCCAAGATATTCCACATTCGTTTATTATCTCTTCGCTGAATCCAGATTTTCGGCCCAAGTTTCTTTGTTTTTGCTGTCACTAATCTAGTAACAGTACTCATATTTGCCGTTTTTTGCACAGAGCATATAACAGACCCCCTATAAAGCCATAGTTTTACGCTGGCTTGAGCCCAAAGCACGCTCGGAGCGTATTCAGCAGAGCATCTTGCCTCTTTCGACGAGCCTCTACGCGATTCTGATATCGCTTACCCATACGCTGGTGGATGCGCCATGCGAGCGCTTCCATCGCTTCCATGTCGCGGAGCATTTCGTTGTTGACCGTCGCGACCTCGATTCCCATAGTAATCAAGCCCGTG
>UQSC01000018.1 GCA_900543615.1 uncultured Collinsella sp.
GGCCGCGGGGCGGGGAGCGTGTAAACTGGAGTGAGCAAACCGTGCCCAGCCTAAAGCGAGGTATTCAATATGTCTGACAAGCGCCGCACCTTTGCCGTTATCGACGGCAACTCGCTCATGCATCGCGCCTTCCACGCCGTGCCGCCGACCATGAACGCGCCGGACGGTCGCCCCACCAACGCGATCTTTGGCTTTCTGAACATGTTTCTTAAGATGATCGACGCCTTTAACCCCGACGGCGTGGTCGTGGCGTTTGATAAGGGCAAGCCGCGCGTGCGCATGGAGATGCTGCCGCAGTATAAGGCGCAGCGCCCGCCCATGGACCCCGATCTGCACGTGCAGTTCCCTATGATCAAGGAGCTGCTCACCGCGCTCAACGTGCCGATTCTGCAGTCTGAGGGCTGGGAAGGCGACGATATCCTGGGAACCATGGCGCGCCTGGGTGAGGAGGCCGGCTGCGACATGCTGCTGGTGACTGGCGACCGCGACATGTATCAGCTTGTGACCGAGCACGTCAACGTGGTCTCGACCCGCAAGGGCCTGTCCGACGTGGCGATTATGACGCCCGAGAGCGTGGACGATCTGTATCACGGCATCACGCCGGCGCTCGTGCCCGACTTTTATGGTCTGAAGGGCGACACGTCCGATAACATCCCCGGCGTGCCGGGCATCGGCCCCAAAAAGGCGAGCGCGCTCATTGCGCAGTACGGTAGCCTGGACGAGGTCATCGCGCATGCCGACGAGGTCAAGGGCAAGATGGGCGAGAACCTGCGTGCGCACATCGACGATGCGCTGCTGAGCCGCAAGGTTGCGACCATTCGCACCGATGCGCCTGTCGAGCTCGACTTTGAGGCGACGTCCTTCCCGGCGTTTTCTGCCGATGAGGTTTCCGCGGCGCTAGGTACGCTTGGTATCACCGCCATGCAGAACCGTTTCTTGGCGCTGATCGGCGGCGAGGGCGGGGCTGCTGTTGCCTCCAGTGTGTTTGAGATACCTGCGATGGTTCGCGCAGCTGCCGGCGATGCCGACGCGCTTGGCGCCGTTGCGGCTGAGGTCTCCCGCGCGATTGATGCCGGCGAGTGGGTCGCCGCCGTGGTGGACGACGACAAGGAAGAGGGTGCGCTCTTTGGACTGACGCGCACGCTGTGGTTGGCGACGTCCAAGGGCCTGTTCGCGCTCGAGGAGGGCGACGGCGCCTCCACTGCCGTAGTCGATGGCTTCAACTTCGCTCACGGCGTGATTTCCGGCGTGCTCGCGCGCCTGTTTATGGAGGGCCGCGTGGCGAGCCCGGATATGAAAGCGCTGCTGCATGAGCTTTCGCCCATCGATTCTTCCGAGCCCGAGCTTATGGATCCGCTGGCAGTCGATTCCACGCGCATCTTCGACACCGTGGTTGCCGCCTACCTGCTGGATTCCGACCGCTCCGAGTTTGACGAGGCGTATC
This sequence comes from uncultured Collinsella sp., assembly GCA_900543615.1. GTDB lineage: Bacteria > Actinomycetota > Coriobacteriia > Coriobacteriales > Coriobacteriaceae > Collinsella. The sequence goes on from UQSC01000018.1 coordinate 1,445, forward strand.
TGGCCGATACCTATCTGCAGATGGCGCTGCCTGCGGCGCGCGGCGCAGAGGGTGCTGGTGAGGACGTTCCGGCGCCTGCCGCCCGTACTGCGGCTCTGACGCTGGCGCTCGTGGCGCCGTTGCGCGAGTGCATGGCCCGTGAGAATGCCGCCAACGTGTTCGATGGCATCGAGATGCCGCTCGTTCCGGTACTTGCCAAGATGGAGCGCGCGGGCATGCTCGTGGACCCCGACCGTCTGCACAGTCTGTCTGAGGGTCTGGCGACCCAGATTACCGAGGTTGAGCGCAGTATTCGCGACCTGGCGGGTGACGAGACCTTTAATATTGGCAGTCCCATGCAGCTGTCGCATGTGCTTTTTGATGTGATGGGGCTTCCGACCAAGGGCCTCAAGAAGACTAAGCGCGGCTATTATTCGACCAACGCCAAGGTGTTGAGCGACCTTGCGCGTGACCACGAAATTGTGCGTCTGATTTTGGACTGGCGTGAGAAGTCTAAGATCAAGTCCACGTATCTGGACACCCTGGGCCCGCTACGCCGTGGTGACGGTCGCGTACACACTACGTACAACCAGACCATCACGGCAACGGGGCGTCTGTCCTCGAGCGACCCGAACCTGCAGAACATCCCGACGCGCTCGGAGCTGGGCCGCACCGTCAAAACGGCGTTTTCGGCAGGCGAGGGAAGTGTCTTTTTGGCGGTGGACTACTCGCAGATCGAGCTGCGTCTGCTGGCGCATCTTTCGGGTGACGAGCACCTGGTGCGCGCCTTTAACGAGGGCGAGGACTTCCATGCCGAGACGGCGGCGCGCGTGTTTGGTGTGCCGGTGTCCGAGGTGACGCCCGACCTGCGCAGCCGCGCCAAGGCCGTGAACTTTGGCATCGTGTACGGCCAGCAGGCCTACGGTCTGTCGCAGTCGCTGCATATCTCGATGGCCGAGGCGCGCGACATGATCGATCGCTACTACGAGGCCTACCCGGGCGTGCGCACGTTCCTCGACAACGTGGTGGCACGTGCCAAGCAGACGGGCTATGCCGAGACCATGTATGGCCGCAGACGCCATATTCCCGAGCTCAAGGCCAAAAACCCGCAACTCCGCGGCTTTGGCGAACGCACGGCCATGAACCATCCCATGCAGGGAACCGCCGCCGACATCATCAAGATCGCGATGGCCCGCGTAAGCCGCCGCCTGGAAGAGGAAGGCTTTGCCGCCCACATGATCCTGCAAGTGCACGACGAACTGGACTTTGAGTGCCCCACCGATGAAGTCGAGCGCCTGACCACCATGGTCCGCGACGTCATGGAACACGTAGTAGACCTCCGCGTCCCCCTAATCGCCGAAGCCAGCACCGGCATAACCTGGGCCGACGCCAAGTAAGGGTACACCCACAACTCCAAAGTAACCAAAACCAGAAGGGGCTCCTTACCAACAAGGAGCCCCTTCATTCCAAATAATCAGCCAAGTATCTAGACGCCAAGACGCCATTCAGGCGGCAAGCAAGTCAACGTAGCCATGCCCGGGGCCGGCCGTTTGATTTTTGTAGATTCCGCACGAGCCGAAGAGCACTTAATGTGCTCTTCGAGCGAGCCCAGGACCTGACCGAACAAAAATCAAACGGCCGGCCCCGGGCATGGCGGCGAGTTTAACGAGCCGCCAGGATGGCGTCGATGAGCGTCAGTACGCCCCTGTCGTTGTTGCTCGGAATGCGCCACTTGGCATGCGCGTTCATGTGCTCCTCGGCATTGTCCACGATAAAGCTGTGGCCGACGCGCTCGAGCATGGGGATGTCGTTGTAGGTATCGCCCACAGCGGCGGCATCCGTAATATCGATGCCCAGGTGCTCGCACAGGTGAGCGACGCCGGCGCCCTTGTCGACGCCCAGGTTCATAAAGTCGATCCACTCGCGCCCGGCGTTGGTGACGTAGAGCTTGTCCGAGAACTCGGGACTATAGGTCTCGCGGAAAGCGGGCTCGGCGTCGTAGCCGGGGAAGAAGACCGAAATCTTGTTGGACTCGAAATCAATGCCATCAAAGCTGTCGACGTAGTTGATTGTGTTGTAGTAGACGCTGATCTCGTCGTGGTATTGATGGTCGCGGGCAAGCACGTAGAACTCGTCGAAGCAGCACAGGACGGGGACAGCGCGAGGATCCTCCGAGGCACGGCTCAAGACCTGCTGATACAGCTCCACGTCAATATTGCTCTTATAGATATAGCTGCCGCGATAGATCACGCACGCTCCGTTGTCGGGACAAAAGGCGAGGCGGTTCTTGATGCCCTCGAACATCTCCTCGAGCTTGGGGGCGGGACGTCCGCTGGCGGGGCAGAATACGATGCCGGCGTCGGCGAGCTTGTCCAGGCGCTCATCAAGACCCTGGGGCAGCACGCGCTCGTCGGTGAGCAGCGTCTTGTCCATGTCGACGGCGAGAATCTTAATGTTGCCGATGTTGGCGTCCGATTCGTAAGTTTGCATAAAAATGCGCCTTTCGTTTCGAGATTGTTTCAGACGTTATAACCATCAACTAGTAGTCGAGCGTATTTTCGCAGGAATGGTGCGTATTTGCACTGCAATTCACAAACTAATGAAAAAACTTTTCAGAAATTTGAATTTGCCGCTTGCGCAGCGTGCACTTTATCGTAATATAGCGAACATCGAAAACGGAGACGGCAAAAGAGCCGCTTACCGAGGAAAAGGTACCGTTTGCGATATTTGAATTGCGCCCGGCGATACGTGAAAGGAGAGGCAGATGCAGTTCGTAAAGATCATCACCACTGCAGACAATGCCATCCGACGCCAGCGCGCAATTTCCCGACGACGATAACAATCGTCTCTGTCCGCATGGGGCGAATTGCCTCAACAGAGTCATTTTGAGGTCGTTGGGTTTTAGCACGACATTGCTGCATGTTTCTAGGGCATGTATGTGCTGATTTTTGCTATTTAACCTGATATTGCACGGTATATGACCTTGAAATGACTTGCAACTGACCGATGTTCTAACTAGCTACCAAGGGCGAAAGGAAACAGCCATGAGCAAGGAAAAAGTCGTTCTCGCATATTCCGGTGGTCTTGATACATCCGTATGTGTCAAGTGGCTCCAGGACGAGAAGAATCTCGATGTCGTTTGTGTCTGCGGCAACGTGGGCCAGGAAGAGACCGGACTGGATGCCAAGAAGCAGAAGGCGCTCGACCTGGGCGTTCTCGATTGCCAGGTGCTCGACCTGCGCGACGAGTTCTCCGATGAGTTCCTGACCAAAGCCATTGCAGCAAACTCCATGTACGAGAACAAGTATCCGCTGCTCTCCGCTCTGTCTCGCCCGCTGCTTGCCAAGAAGCTTGTTGAGGTCGCCCACGAGTTTGGCGCGACCTACGTCGCCCACGGCTGCACCGGCAAGGGTAACGACCAGGTCCGTTTTGAGGCCGCCGTCAAGGCCCTCGACCCCGAGCTCAAGGTTATCGCCCCGGTTCGCGAGTGGGACCTGAAGTGTCGCCCCGACGAGGTCGCCTATGCCCACGCCCACAACGTGCCGGTTCCCGAGGGTGCCAACGACAACCCCTACTCCATCGACGACAACCTGTGGGGTCGTGCCATTGAGTGCGGTCACCTGGAGGATCCCTGGAATGAGCCGCTCGACGACGCTTGGGTTATGACCAAGAATCCCGAGGACACCCCGGACACCCCGACCTACACCGAGATTGAGTTTGAGGCCGGCAAGCCCGTCGCCGTCGACGGCAAGAAGATGAAGCTCTCTGAGATCGTCATCGCCCTCAACAAGATCTCCGGCGACAATGGCTTTGGCCGTCTCGATCTGGTCGAGGATCGCCTGGTGGGCCTTAAGAGCCGCGAGTGCTACGAGGTTCCCGGCGCCCTGACGCTCATCACCGCCCACAAGGCGCTCGAGGACATCTGCGTCGAGGGCGACCTGCTCAAGACCAAGATCAAGCTCGAGCAGGATTGGGCCACCGCCGTGTACAACGGCCAGTGGTACAGCCCGCTCAAAAACGCGCTCGATGCCTTTATGGCCGACACGCAAAAGTTCGTGACCGGCACTGTCCGTCTGAAGTTCTTTAAGGGCAACTGCCATGTCGTCGGCCGCAAGAGCCCCTTCAGCCTCTACGACTACGGTCTGGCTACCTACGACCGCGACACCACGTTTGACGAGAAGGCCAGCGCCGGCTTTATCGAGATCGATACGCTGTCGCTCAAGACGTGGGCAAAGGTCCAGGGCCCCAGCTCTGCTGCCGCCCAGGCCTAGCGCCTCCTTCCCTTGGTATCCGCGCGGCCCATCCGCGTGATACATAACGGGCGCACGGGGTCCCTACCTTTCGTTATGCTTGCTGACACTTCTTAACATCGGTGGCCCCTACGTTCCGCCCGCATATATGATGCCGCGTCTGCGGCTGAGTCCGAGCCCCGCCGGGGTTGTCCGGCGGGGCTCCTTCTATCAATTTGGCGGCTCTGCGCCTATATATGAGGAGTATCCATTATGTTCAATGTTATCGCGCATGCTTTACTTGCCCTCGCGCCCGAGTTCGATGCCGCAAGGGTCGAGGACGTCCCTATGAGTCTGAAGGCCTGGATCGATGGTTCGCAGGGCAACATCCGGAGGGAGACGTTGGGCGCCAAGTGCATGGCGCGTCACTTCTTTGCAAATTAGCTACATGGCTCCGCACACGGTGGGGAATGTGTAAAACTAGCGGTTGAAAAATCGCTTTAGCGATATGGCGTATTGCTTTGGGCACTTGTTTTGGTATTTGGAGAAAGGGGACGGTTCCATGGCTCTTTGGGGTGGTCGTTTTGAGACAGGCGTGGCCGAGGTCACGCAGGAGTTTGGCGCGTCGCTGCCGGTCGACAAACATCTCTATAAACAGGATATCGCCGGCTCTAAGGCGCATGCCAAAATGCTGGCGACCCAAGGCATCATCAGTGCCGAGGACGAGCAGGCGATTGTCGAGGGTCTGACCGGAATCGAACAGGATATCGATGCCGGCAGCTTCACCTTCGACATCAACGACGAGGACATTCATATGTCCATCGAGAGCGAGCTGACGCGTCGCATCGGCGAGGCCGGTAAGCGCTTGCATACCGGCCGTTCGCGCAACGACCAGGTGGCGACCGACACGCGCCTGGGCGTCAAGGCGCTGGCCAAGGAGCTCATGGAGGCCAATCTTGAGCTGCGCCATGTGCTGGTGAATGCGGCCAAGAAGTACGACAAGGTGATTCTGCCGGGCTACACGCACATGCAGCACGCTCAGCCCGTGCTGCTGTCGCATCATCTGCTGGCGTATTCCTGGATGTTCGCGCGCGACTTTACGCGCCTGAAGGCCGCCTTTGATGCCGCCGACAACTGCCCGCTGGGTGCTGCCGCGCTTGCCGGTACGAGCTATCCGCTCGATCGTCAGATGACGGCTGCCGAGCTTGGCTTTGCGGGCGTGATTCCCAACTCGCTCGATGCGGTTTCCGACCGCGATTTCCTGCTCGATCTGCATTACGCTGGCTCCGTCATGGCCATGCACCTGTCGCGTCTTTCCGAGGAGATCGTGCTGTGGTCGAGCTCCGAATTTGGCTTTATCACGCTTTCAGACTCCTACTCCACCGGCTCGTCTATCATGCCGCAGAAGAAGAACCCCGACTTTGCCGAGCTTATCCGCGGCAAGAGCGGTCGCGTGTACGGCAACCTGGTGCAGCTGCTCGTGACCATGAAGGGCCTGCCGCTTGCTTATAACAAGGATTTGCAGGAGGACAAGGAGGGCGCGCTCGATACCGCCCATACACTCATGCAGTGCCTGTCGGTTATGGCCGGTATGATTTCGACTTGGGCCGTCAACGAGGATGCCATGGCGCGCGAGTGCGGCGTGGGTCACCTTGCCGCCACCGATGTTGCCGATTACCTGGCTAAGCGTGGTCTGCCGTTCCGCGAGGCACATGCCGTGGTGGGCCATCTGGTCCTGATGTGTGAGAAGCGTGGCTGCAATCTTGAGGACCTGCCGTTTGAGGTGTTCCAGGAGGCAAGCCCGCTCTTTGAGCGCGACATTACCGAGGCGCTCGACATCCCGTCGATTGTCGCCGCGCGCACGACCGAGGGCGGCACCGCCCCTGCCGCCGTTGCCGTGCAGCTTGATCGCGCCGAGGCACAGCTCGTGGCTGACGAGGGTGTGTTTGGATCGCTGACCAAGGTCGTCGAGATGGGCCACGGGGTAAAGTAGGGATTTGGCTGAAGCCGTTTTGGCCATTTATTGATAAATCGTTTTCACTTTACGGGCGCCTGCTGATGTGGGCGCCCGTATTTTGTTGCTATGGGGGAGGGGCTTGTCGAGAACTTCTGTAGGACCTTTGGGCAGGTTGTGAAGGGGTTACGTTCGCGGGCGGCAACCGACCGCCTGCTCTGTTCGATGCGGTTGATGGGCGGTCGGATGGTACTCTAATCGGGCTTCGAAACAGAAGTGACACATATGGAACGCTTCAATAAATTGCAACGTTTCAATAAACAGCTTTTTGTTTAACTGCAGCTAAAACTCTGTTACGATGCAGTCCAGGCGGGTGCCGGAATGGGACTTGGGCACGCGCGAACCTACTTGAAAGGCTACTTTTATGGCTATCGAGAAGACCTTCATCATGATTAAGCCCGACGCCGTGCGCGACCGCAAGATCGGCGAGATCGTTGCTCGCATTGAGCGCAGCGGCCTTGTCATCGAGCGCATGGAGATGACCACGCTCGAGCGCGCTACCGTCGAGGAGCACTACGCCCATCTGGCCGACAAGCCCTTCTTTGGCGGTCTCTGCGACTTTATGACGAGCGGTCCGGTCGTCAAGATGGTCGTTTCCGGTCTCTCCGCTGTTGCTAAGATGCGCACCCTCATGGGCGCTACCAACCCGCTTGAGGCTGCTCCTGGTACCATCCGCGGCGACTTTGCCGTCGATGTCAACGCCAACGTGATCCACGGCTCCGACTGCCTGGAGAACGCCGAGATTGAGATCAAGCGCTTCTTTGGCTAAACCAGCTTTGACTCCTTAAAGCTGTTAGCGTGTGGCTTGGGCGCCGCGGAACTCCATCCGCGGCGCCCTTTTATTCCAAAATCTATGCAGGGGCCCGCTCGGACATTTGTTCCGAGCGGGCCCCTGCTGTTAGCTTGTGGCACTGAATAGTTTAGGCTTCGTCGACGATCTTAAGGGCGCGCGTGTGATCGATCTCGTTGAGGAGGTTAACGCGACGCTCGTGACGACCACCCTCAAACTCGGCGTCGAGCCACTCGTCGACGATCATCTTGGCGAGCTCGGAGCCCACGACGCGGGCGCCAAAAGCGAGCACGTTGGTATTGTTGTGCATGCGGGAGAGCTTGGCGCTGAAGGGCTCGGAGCACACGACGGCGCGTACGCCCTCGACCTTGTTGGCAGCCAGGCTAATCCCGACGCCGGTGCCGCAGATCAGGATGCCCAGATCGACGTCGCCGTTGGCAACGGCCTTACCCACCTTGTAGCCGGCGATGGGGTAGTCAAAGCTCTCGGAGGTGTCGGTGCCAAAGTTCACGACCTCGCAGCCGCGCTCCTTCAGGTGCTCGGAAATGATGTTCTTGAGCTCGACGGCGGCGTGGTCGTTACCGATACCGATCTTCATGGATGGTTCCTCTCTGGTCTGTGCGGCGCAAATGCTAAAGGTGTTTACCGCGTTCGACTGCATGATAGCGCGACTTTTGCGTAAACGCTCGAGCGTTTTTTGGTCAAACGCTTTAGCAGGCAACAAGACTGGCTTCTCGTGAATGAATGTCGTCAGTTTGCGCTTGAGCGCCGTCTGCCGGAACCATGGTTGCGGTTTTTGATGCATTGTTATCAAATAAAGGAGCTAACTATTTTGAGAGCCCAGCCCGTTATGCAAGCAGGAGATACCTATGCCTACTGATTCCCTTCGTGATGCCGCGTTTTGCGATGTTTTGAACCGCGAACTTGTCTGCGCGCTCGGCTGTACCGAGCCCATTGCCGTTGCCTATGCAGCGGCGCTGGCGAGTCAGACGCTCGGTTGCGAACCCGATCATATGGATGTTGCCTGCTCGGGCAATATCATCAAGAACGTTAAGAGCGTGACCGTGCCCAACTCGGGCGGCATGCACGGTATTGAAGCGGCGGCCGTGCTGGGTGCCGTGGGCGGCGACGCTAAGAGCGCGCTCGAGGTGCTCGAGAGCGTTAACGATGAAGACCGCGCTCGCGTGGCCGAGCTCCTCGCCGACGCCGGCTACTGCGATGTGTCGCTTGTCGAGGGTGTGCCCAACCTCTACATCAAGGTGACTGCGACGGCCGGGGGCCATACCGCGGTCGTCGAGATTACCGACCATCACACCAATGTCACGTGCCATACGCTCGACGGTATTCCGGTGTGCGGCAAGTCGGCGGGGGAGTGTGCCGCCTGCGCCGAGCGCGTCGTGGCCGAGCGGGCGGCAGATAACTCCGATACGCCCATGTCGATCGAGACCATCATCGACTTTATCGAGGACGGTGACATTGAGGACGCCCGCGCTGCCGTTGAGCGTCAGATTGAGCTGAATGGTGCAATCAGTGCCGAGGGCCTTGCGCACGCTTGGGGCGCCGAGGTGGGTCGTACGCTGCTGAGTGCTCGTGCCGATGACGTCGCCTGCCGTGCCCGTGCCCGTGCGGCCGCCGGGTCCGACGCCCGCATGAACGGCTGCGCGCTGCCAGTCGCCATTGTGTGCGGCTCGGGCAATCAGGGCATTACCTGCGCATTGCCCGTCATGGAGTATGCCGAGTACCTGCGTTGCGACCACGAGCGCCTGGTGCGCGCCGTGATGCTGTCCGATCTTATCGCCGTGCATATCAAGAGCTATATTGGTGCGCTCTCGGCGTTTTGCGGTGCTATTTGCGCCGCGTGCGGCGCCGGCGCTGCGATTACCTGGCTGTGCGGTGGCACGCGCGAGCAGATTGGCGCGACGGTCTCGAATACGCTCGGTAACGTGGGCGGCATCGTGTGCGACGGCGCCAAGGCGAGCTGTGCCGCCAAGATCTCGGCTGCCGTCGATGCGGCGATTCTGGGCCATGATATGGCCATGCAGGGCCGCGGCTTCCGTGCCGGCGAGGGTCTGATCCAAGATACCGTCGAGCAGACAATCGCTAGCATGGGCTACGTAGGCCGCGTGGGTATGAAAGATACCGACGTCGAGATCCTCAACATCATGATCGGCAAAACCCAGGTGTGCTAGATATTAAGTTGCGGTGAGATAGTTCCTAAAATTACCCGGGTGAGGGGCAAACAGGAACTATCTCACCGCAACTGCGCTAGATGTTCTGGCGCCTACGATAGTTCGTCGGCTATTTGGTGCTCGTAGAAGGCTTCTACTACGGCGTTAAAGTCGTGGGCGAAGTCTTCCATGGTTCCGCGCCAGGTGGCTCGGCTGGGCTTGCCTTGGCCCACAAAGGCGGTTTGGATGCCGCAATCGGGGGACGGGAAGTCGCGTTTGGGATCGTTGCCCACCATAAGGACCTCGTGCGGCTCGAGTCCCATCACCTGAAGCTGCTCTAGATAGTAGGTGGCATCGGGCTTGCAGCGGGTGGTGTTTCCCATGTGCGTGACGAGCTCAAAGGGAGCGTCGGCCAGGTCGCCCCAACCCATGCGGCACTCGATGGCCCCCTGGGGAAAGCTGGGGTTGGTAAAGAGCGCGCAACGCAGCCCTGCGTCCTGTACGGCCTGGAGCGCGGCGTGTGCGCCCGGCATGGCGTGGGCGTTAATGACATCGTCGTTCTTGTACGGAAGAACTTCGCGGTCGTAGTAGGTAAACGCCTCGTAGATGAGGGGATCGGAGAGGCGGATCCCGCATCGGCGTTCGACCTCTTCTTGGTAAAACTCAAGATTGGTGCGGTTGTCCGTGCCGCTGCGGCGATTGGCGTTGAGGTCGACCAGGATGGTGCCGAGGCGTGCCATCGTGCCACCGCGGCTGCGGCGCCCGATATCCGCGAGCATCGAAGAGACATCCTTAAAATAGCGAAGGATGAACGCGTTGAGGTTGATGCTGAGAAGCGTCTCGTCCATATCGAAAACGACTGCTTTGAGCACGCGGGCACCTTTCTCGAAAAATCGATCTAGAATCGTTGGCTCCGGATACTTTACCCCAAAGCCGAATGCCTAGCTGGTTATCGTCAAGTTGCGGAGACGTGTGTTCATAAGATTACGAAAAAGTCTCCACACGAGTAAAAAATCGCAGTTCACGCTTGAAATCGAACTCATTTCCCCGTAACCTATACGAACGTGATTGCATAAGCGTCACATTAGTATCTGTCGGCTCCCGAGTGTTCCTAAACGTTGTGTGCTTGTCGCACCCTTCTGTAGGTCCTAGCAATCGGGGCCCCGTAGTTCGAAAGGGGTCCACCTTTGAGTGAGATTCAGAACTCGTCCATTTTCTCTCTTGACGATGTCAACGAGGAGGAGATGAACAACCTCATCGACGGTACGATTACCGACTTTGATGAGGGCGATCTCGTTAACGGCACTGTCGTTAAGATCGAGCATGACGAGGTGCTCGTTGACATCGGATTCAAGTCCGAGGGCGTTATCCCGGTCCGCGAGCTGTCCATCCGCAAGGACGCTAACCCTGCAGACATCGTTGCACTCGGTGATCCCATCGAGGCTCTGGTTCTTCAGAAGGAGGACAAGGACGGTCGTCTGGTCCTGTCCAAGAAGCGTGCCGAGTACGAGCGTGCTTGGAACCGCATCGAGGAGAAGTTCAACTCCGGCGAGAACGTTGAGGGCGAGGTTATCGAGGTTGTCAAGGGCGGCCTGATCCTCGACATCGGCCTGCGTGGCTTCCTGCCCGCTTCCCTCGTCGACCTCCGTCGTGTCAAGGACCTCACCTCCTACATGGGCACCCGCATCGAGGCCCGCGTCATCGAGATGGACCGCAACCGCAACAACGTCGTCCTCTCCCGTCGCGTCGTGCTCGAGGAGTCCCGTAAGGCCGAGCGCTCCGAGATCCTGTCCAAGCTCAAGTCTGGCATGCGTCTCCAGGGCACCGTTTCCTCCATCGTCGACTTCGGCGCCTTCGTCGACCTCGGCGGTATCGACGGCCTCATCCACATCTCCGAGCTCTCCTGGAACCACGTCAACCATCCTTCCGAGGTTGTCAAGGTCGGCCAGGAGGTCGAGGTCGAGGTTCTCGACGTCGATCTCAACCGCGAGCGCATCTCCCTGGGTCTCAAGCAGACCACCGAGGATCCGTGGCGCGCACTGGTCAAGAAGTACCCCGTCGGCGCTATCGTCGAGGGCACTGTGACCAAGCTTGTCCCGTTCGGCGCTTTCGTCGACCTGGGCGAGAGCATCGAGGGTCTGGTGCACATCTCCGAGATGGCCAACAAGCACGTCGATCAGCCTTCTCAGGTCACCCACGTGGGCGACAAGGTTCAGGTCAAGGTCATGGAGATCGACCTCGACCGTCGTCGTATCTCCCTGTCCATGAAGTCCGCTGCTGAGACTCTGGGCGTCGAGATCGAGGTTACCCCGCTGCCTTCCGAGAAGAAGGACGAGGAGACCGACGCCGAGTAAATCGGTTTGACGATCACTTGTTTAAGGGATCCGTCCGCAATGGACGGGTCCCTTTTTGCATTTGCTTCTGATGCACGCGATGCTGCCCGTGCGCAATGCTGCCCGGGTTGTCTGTTTGCTATTGGGTTGTCGGTGCATGAAAAATGCCGACATCCCGCCTCGGGGAGGAGGCGGGAACACACCGAGTAGACGGAGGGGTGTGGAGCGCGGTCGCGTCTCGACTGACGACGTTGCCCATCGACAGGACCATTGTAGCGCATGGCGGTTCTTGGTTTATCGTGTCGAGCGTTTGCGTTGTGCCATTGCCTGCGGCAACGGTGTGTTACACTCTTGCACTGCTGAGTGGGCCAGACGGTCGCGCGATGTGCTGCTTGCAGTACGCGTGAGGAAAGTCCGGGCTCCAGAGGGCGGGATGCCGGCTAACGGCCGGGCGGAGTGATCCGACGGAAAGCGCCGCAGAAAAGAAGACTCCCACCTGCGCCGCAAGGCGTAAAGGGAAAAGCTGAAACGGTGGTGTAAGAGACCACCAGCGTCGTGGCAACACGGCGGCTTGGCAAGCCCCATCCGGAGCAAGCGCGAATAGGAACGCTATGGGCCGGCCCGGTCCGCGTTCGGGTAGCGTGCGTGGAGCTGCACGGTAACGTGCAGACAAGATAAATGACCGTTCACGACAGAACCCGGCTTATAGGCCCACTCGGCACTTTGTTGACGCTGCGAACCCGTCAGCGCGGCAATCTGCCTTTCAAGCCTTCGGGCATGACCATAAGGTCAATGCCCTCGTCTTTCAAGGCACCTTGCTCGCGCTGACGGGTTCTCGCCTTCGACGGCGTCAGCTGGCCGATTTGGCGCTCATTCGTCGGTTGCCGCCATAAGGCGTGCTCCCTCCTCTTTCGGGCCAAATCGACTCAGCTGACGCCGTCTCGCTGTCTTTGGCTGGTCATTGGCGTTGCCGTTCTATTTATCGGGGTTAACGGTACGGGCTTTGCCGTATTATTGAGGCTGTTTGTTGCTTTGCTTGTAGTTGAGGGGCTTTGTTGGACAGCTATTTTACTCTGCAATCGAATATTGAGGCTTCGGGCGAGTTTGTGGACCGCAAGAGCCGGTTTATTGCCCAGCTGGTCCATATTGAGTCCGAGGATGAGGCGAATGCCTTTATCGAGACAGTTCGCAAACGTCATTACGACGCTCGACACAATGTTCCCGCGTGGATTTTGGTCGATGGACGCGAGCGTCAGAGCGATGACGGCGAGCCGAGCCGCACGAGCGGTATGCCGACGCTCGAGGTGCTGCGCGGTGCGGGGCTCAAAAATGTTTGCTGCGTAGTGACGCGCTATTTTGGTGCCACGCTGTTGGGGCCTGGTGGCTTGGTACGCGCCTATACCGCGGCGACGCAGGCGGCGGTGGCCGCGGCTCAGGAGGCCGGGCAGATCGTTGAGATGACAAGCGTCGTGCCGGTTGACGTGCATGTGGCCTATCCGCAGTATGAGCAGGTGCTTCGTTTGGCGCAGGATTCGGGTGCCAAGGTTTCGGATACCGATTACGCGGATGCCGTGACGATTCATTTGGTGTTTAAGGCGGGGGAGCAGGAACCGTTTTGCGCTAAGATGCGCGAGCTTATGGCAGGGCGCGAGGAGATTGAGGTCGGCGCTCCCGAGTTTGCGGAGTTCTAACGGCGACGGCCGGCGTGCTTTTGGATGGATCCCAAGCGCGCCGGCCGTCGTTTTTCTGTTGCTGCCGTTTACTCGGTGAGCTGCTTTAGCACATCACAGGCGATTTCGACGGCATCGTCGATGCAGCCGGGGCAGCTGCGGAGCGGACCCTTATCTGATCCGATGCCCTTGAGCGTGCCGCAGACGGTCGTCGTGTTCTTCTCGCCAAAACGCTTGGCGATTTCGCGCGACAGCTTGTAGGTCTGGCCTTTGGTCTTGGGGTTTTCCATGCCGTCGCTTATCACGAAGCCCATGATGGCCACGGCGCCCGAGATGGCGCCGCAGGTTTCGGTCATGCCGCCCATGCCGGCGCCAAAGCCCTCGGTGAGGGTAAAGGCGACCTGGGGGTCAAGCCCGACGGCGGGCGCGAGCGTGCAGGCGACGGCCTGGGCGCAGTTAAAGCCACGGGCGTGGTATTCGGCAGCCTGAGCCTGACAGGCGGTGATGTCGAGCTGGGCAGTATCGATTTGCTTCATCGTTGTCTCCTTGGTCACGGTGTACCCGCCTATGGTACCCGTGACGGTGCGTGTAATCATCGAGAGCTTCATGGATGCCTCATTTTTATCTATCGAGCAAATGCCCAAGGCTTGAGATAAATACCTTGATTAATTAATCCAATAACCTACCTTTGGGATGGGTTGAGAGGGGTGCAGGGTAGCGGTATCGTGAACCGAAAAAAACGTAACCCAGGCAAGGGAGCTAGATATGAGCGAGCAGACTATCGGTACCACATGTGTTCAGGGCGGCTATCACCCGGGAGATGCCGAGCCGCGCCAGGTGCCCATCTACCAGTCCACCACGTGGAAGTACGACACGTCCGAGCACATGGGCAAGCTGTTTGACCTGGAGGAGTCGGGCTATTTCTACAGCCGTCTGCAGAACCCCACGTGCGATCTGGTTGCCGCCAAGATCTGCGAGATGGAGGGCGGTACCGCTGCGATGCTCACGAGCTCGGGCATGGCAGCGAACTTCCTCGCGATCTTTAACGTGGCCGGTGCCGGCGATCACGTGGTCGCGAGCTCTGCCATCTACGGCGGTACCTACAACCTGCTCGCCCATACTATGGAGCGCATGGGCCTGACCTGCACGTTCGTTGCCCCCGACTGCTCCGACGAGGAGCTCGAGGCAGCCTTTGAGCCCAATACTAAGCTCGTCTTTGGCGAGACGATTGCCAACCCCGCCCTTGCCGTGCTCGATATTGAGCGCTTTGCCAAGGCCGCGCACGACCACGGCGTACCGCTGATGGTCGACAACACCTTCCCGACGCCCGTGATGTGCCGTCCCTTTGAGTGGGGCGCCGACATCGTCACGCACTCCACCACTAAGTACATGGATGGCCATGCGGCCTACCTGGGTGGCGTGATCGTCGATCACGGCCAGTTTGACTGGATGGCCCATGCGGACAAGTTCCCGGGTCTCACCACGCCCGACGAGAGCTATCACGGCGTGACCTATGCCGAGAAGTTCGGTCGCGAGGGTGCCTTCATTACCAAGGCAACCGCGCAGCTCATGCGTGACCTCGGCCCCATGCAGAACCCTCAGGCGGCCTTCTTCCTGAACAGCTCGCTCGAGAGCCTTCATGTGCGCATGCCGCGTCATTGCGAGAACGGCCTGGCCGTTGCCAAGTTCCTGCAGAGCCATCCCAAGGTACGCTTCGTGAGCTATCCGGGTCTGGAGGGCGATAAGTACTATGACATGGCTCAGAAGTACATGCCCAACGGTACCTGCGGCGTTGTGAGCTTTGGCTTTAACGGTGGTCGCGCGGCGGCCGAGACCTTTATGAAGAGCCTCAAGCTCGCCCAGATCGCCACGCACGTGGCCGACGCCCGCACTTGCTGCCTGCATCCCGCTAATGCCACGCATCGTCAGATGAACGATGAGGAGCTCATCGCCTGCGGCATCTCTGCCGACATGGTGCGCCTGTCGTGCGGCCTCGAGGATACGGCCGACCTGATTGCCGACCTTGAGCAGGCGCTTGCGCAGTGCTAGCCTAGCGTTCGTGCGAGGCGCCGATGCTGGCAGAAAGCTTTGGTGACCTTTAGTTCCGATTCCGTAGGCGGGACCCCAATCGCGACTGTTTGCAGGCGATTGGGGCCCCGTTTTTGCGTTGGGCCACTCGAAAGGATGGATATGGAGAAAACTGCAGAGCAGCTGCGCCGCGAGCACATTGCCCTAGAGGGCGATACCCATGGCAAGAACAAGTGGGCGATTCTGTTTACCGTGCTCATCATGACGTTTATGGTGTGTCTGGATTCGACCGTCGTGACCGTGGCGCTGCCCGTGATGCAAAAGGAGCTGGGCGTGGGCCTCGATCGCATTCAGCTGGTAAGCTCGGTGTATCTGCTTGCGACTTGCGTGGCTATGTTGCCGTTTGGCCGTCTGGGCGACGTGCGCGGCAAGGTGAATGTGTTCCAGCTGGGCGTCATCGTCTTTTCGGTCGGTTCGCTGCTGTGCGGCCTTTCGGCCTCGCTCGAGGTTCTTATCCTGGCACGCATTGTTCAGGGCGTCGGTTGCGCGGCGGCCATGGCTAACAACATGGGTATCATCACCGAGTCGTTTCCGGCGCGCGAACGAGGCCGTGCCATGGGTATTCTCGCGACCTTCGTGGCCCTCGGCATGATGTGTGGCCCCGTGCTGGGCGGCATGCTGGTGGCAAGCTTTCCCTGGGAGAGCATCTTCCTCATCAACCTACCCATTGGCGTCATCTCGTTTATCGTGGGGCTCTACACGCTGCCGCATGTTAAGCCGGAGGCTGGCGAGCGCCCCATGTCCCTGATCGAGGCCGCTCGTCGCTGTTTTGCAAATTCGGCCTTCACCTTCAACCTTGCCTGCATGCTCATCGTGTTCGTTGGCATTGGCGCATCCGAGTTTATTCTTCCGTTCTATTTTCAGGACGCCCACGGATTTGGTTCTGATATTTCCGGCCTGCTCTTTTTGGCACTACCAATGGTGAATGCCTTTATCGGTCCGCTATCGGGTACGCTTTCGGACCGTGTTGGCTGCGAGGGCCCCACGGCGGTCGGCCTGGGCGTGTACGTGTGCGGTCTTTTTGCGGTAAGCACGCTCGACGAGCACTCTTCCATCCCCGTGATCGTGTGCTGCGTCGCATTTATGTCGTGCGGTACGTCGATTTTCCAAAGCCCCAATAACTCCCTGTACATGGGCTCGGCTCCGCGCGAAGCGCTCGGTTTTGCGGGCAGCTTGGGCAGTTTGGCGCGCTATGCCGGCATGGCACTCGGCATTACGGTGGCGTCGAATATCCTGTATGGGCAGATGAGCGTGGCGATGGGCGAGGCCGTGACCAGTTTCGTTGCAGGCCGTCCGGATGTATTCTTGTTTGGTTTTCGCTCGGTGTTCTACGTGCTCATGGCTGTGGCCGCTGTGGGCTTTGCGCTCGCCATGGTGCGTTTGGTGAGGATGCGCGCCCGCCATTAGCTTGTGGTGGCAGGCTTGCCACGAATCGGGCCTATTTACTGGTCTTGCAGCTTTATGGTGCGATGTGGCTTGTGGGGCGGGCGGGGGTCGGTCCGTGGTAGACTATCGAACAACGTTTATTAATCGCGCGGTATCGTTGCCGCGAGAAGGGGTTGCGCCATGCAGGAGCTTGAGGATCGTATTCGCCATGACGGCATCGTAAAGGCCGGTAACGTCCTTAAGGTTGATGCCTTCCTCAACCACCAGTGCGACGTTGAGCTGTTCGACCACATGGGTGCCGAGTGGGCCCGTCTGTTCGAGGGTGTCGAGATCAACAAGATCTTGACGATCGAGGCTTCGGGCATTGGCATGGCTTGCATCGCAGCTCAGCATTTTGGCGGCGTGCCGGTGGTCTTTGCCAAGAAGGCCCAGTCCATCAACCTTGACGGCGAGCAATATGCCACGACCATCTACTCCTTTACCAAGCAGAAGGAGTATCCGGTCATCGTTGGCAAGCGCTTTCTGTCCGAGGGCGACAAGGTCCTGATTATCGACGACTTTTTGGCCAACGGCTGCGCGCTCGAGGGTCTTATCAAGATTTGTGAGGCTGCGGGTGCCGAGGTTGCCGGCATCGGCATCGCCGTGGAGAAGGGTTTCCAGGGCGGTGGCGATAAGCTCCGCGAGCGCGGCTTCCGCGTTGAGAGCCTGGCCCGTATCGCCGATATGGACTGCGAGACCGGCGAGATCACCTTCGCCTAGGCGCGCAACACAAGCGATTGGTATGCGATGTGACAAAGGGACTGTCCCTTTGTCACATTTTTTGTATGAGGGGAGGTGTTGATATGGACGAGAACAAGATGGGATGGCGCGAGTATGCACGCTATGCCGAGATGTCGGCCGAGGAGTTGGCGCGCGATTGCGAGGTGCAGGTGTTTCGCGCGACGGGTCCGGGCGGACAAGGCGTCAACACGACGGACTCGGCGGTGCGCATGAAACATGTCCCTTCGGGAATTACCGTGACGGCGCGCGAGAGCCGTAGCCAGTTCCAGAACCGTGCAAGCTGTCTGCGTAAGCTGAGGGCAGAGCTTGAGCGTCGTGGCCGTCCGCCGCGCCGACGCGTAAAGACCAAGGTGCCTCAGCGCTCTCGTCAGCGCAGGCTCAATGACAAGCACTTCAACGCCATTAAAAAGGCCAACCGTCGCAAACCGGGCAGCGACGAATAGCCTTCTCATAAGTTGCGGTGAAATAGAGACTGTTTTGCGGCTTTAGCTGCATAAACAGTCCCTATTTCACCGCAACTTAGGTGGGGCTAGTGGGTGGGGTGCCAGACGTGGAGGGCGCCGGCAAGGATGTCGACCTCGATGCGCGAGGCGACAACGGGCTCGCCGTCGGCCTGGATGGGGTAGTCGGGCTCCTCGAACGTGAGCTCGGCATGACGGCAGCGACGCATGCGTACCGGCGGCAGCTTGGTGTGGTGGCCGTCCTTGGCCGAAAGAAACATAGGCAGGGCAATCGCACGGGGGACGGGGCCGCAGGCGTAGCAGACGTCGAGTATACCGTCACAGGGGTCGGCATCGGGACAGATGCGATAGCCCGAACCATAGGTGGGCCCCAGCTGGATGGCCATGATAATCGCCCGCACGCGCTCGGCAGGCGCGCCATCTAAGCTCACCGTCATGGGATAGTTGCGATAGCGCAGGCCAAACTGCTCAAGTCCCGAAAGAGTGTAGAGCGGAGCGCCGGCGAGGCCCGTCTTTTTGCGCAGCTCGGTGGTGCCAAGGCCGATGGCGGCATCGATGCCGACCGAAAGCGTCTGGTCGTAGTACTCAACGGCAGCCTCGCCGCTGCCGCTCGCAGGGCTCCACGAGCGAATGCGCCCGATGTCCTGACGCTGCAGCTCGCAGGTGAGCAGCGCGCCAAAATCCTTGCCAGAGAAATCGTCGATGCCGAGTGTTTGGGCAAAATCGTTGCCGGAGCCTACGGGCAGGACGGCAAGCGCCGGTCGAACCGTCTCTTCTTGCGCCATCAAGCCATTGACGACCTCGTGGATCACGCCGTCGCCGCCGAGTGCGATAACGGTGCGATAGCCCGTTGCCTGGGCGGCAAGCTCCTTGGCATGCCCCGCGCGTTCGGTCAGCACCAAGTCAAACTGGGATGCGCGCGCGGTCATGTCCAAAAAGCGCTGCAGACGCTCGGCAACTTCGCGCGCCGCACCCGACTGGGCGGCGGGGTTGGCGATGATGAGCGTGCGACCAAAATCAGTTGCGTGCATGGGGCGACTCCCGGCGTATGACGTGACGGTGCGGTCGCGCTCAGGTCGAATTGCCCCCGATTGTGGCTGCACGGCGAATACTTATGTCTACTCTATCAGGTCGTTGTGGCGCTCGATAGCATCCGCCACCGTACCGCCCTCGTCCACAATAAGCGAACGGCGCTTGGGCGAGATGATGCGCTGGGCGGGGTACACGCCGCGGTGTCCGCCGACGAGATAGCTGATAAACGCCACGATGACAAAGAAGCCCGCGGCCGTGCCGTGGAACAGGTCGATGGCCATCATGCAGGTGGTGATGGGCACGTTAAGGCCGGCGCAGAACACGCCGAGCATGCCCAGCGCCGCCAGAAAGCTGGGGTCGATTCCGACGAGGCAACCGATCCAGCCGCCGAGCGCCGCACCGATACCAAACAGGGGCGTGACCTCGCCGCCTTGGAAGCCGGCACCCAGGGTGAGCGCCGTCACCACGAGCTTGATGGCTGCGTCGGCAAGGGTTGTGTTACCAGCGAACCCGGCACCTGAGAGCCAGGTGGCAAGGCCGGCATACTTCCAGGCGTCGAGCATCGCGTAGGCCGCGAGCACCACGAGCGCGCCCACGAGTGCGCGAGCAAGGTAGTTGGTGATAAAGCGACCGTACAGGCTCTTGACGGTTCGAACCGACCAGGCAAAGAGGCGTGCCGTCAAACCGAAGATAATGGCGCTGATAACAACGATGACAACCGTCCGTGGTGTCATGTTGGGAACGCTGGCGATAACATTCGCCTCGTACTCGGTTCCCAAGGCAAGCGACGTAAAGTAGCCGGTAAACGAGGCGACCAGGCAGTAGATGCCTGCGGTGTAGTCGATTTTGCCAATAAAGCACATCTCCATGCCAAAGAAAGCTCCGGCAAGGGGCGAACCGAATACGGCGCCAAAGGCCGACGAGATGCCGGCGAGCATGAGGTCGTGGTGGTCATGCTTTTTGAGGTGGGCGAGGCTCGAGATGTTGCTGGCGATGGTGCCGCCAATCTGCACCGCGGCTCCCTCGCGACCGGCCGATCCGCCCGTGAGGTGCGTGAGCGTGGAGCAGACGAAGGTGAGGACGGCCATGCGCATATGGATGAGGCGTGTGCCCAGGGCGGAATCGATGACCAGGTTGTTGCCGCGCTTGGCGGCAAGGCCGTGGTTCTTGTACACCCATGCGGTAGCCACGCCCACGACGGGGAGCATGGCGTAGATCCACGCGTGGTGCTCGCGATAATCGGTCGCGATATTCAGCGAGGCCAAAAACGCCCAAGCGGCAACGCCCATGGCGAGCGAGACGATGACGACGAGTACGAGCAACTTGGCGCTCGCGAGTAGGTTGCGGACGTTGCGGCGCGTGTCGGCAGCCAAGAGATGCTCGGAGCGGGTGAGCTGTTGCCTGCCGGCCATGATAACGTCGTTCAGGGAGAAAAAGCCGCCGTCGTCGAGCGACTGGGAATGATCCTGCGCTTCGTTTGCGCTTTCGGGTTTGTCGGTAAAAGCCATACGTTCCTCTTTTAGGTTGCAACGCATGCATTATAAAACGCGGCAAACGCGACGAGCCGGTGGGTTGGTTTCCATTCTGTTTCGCGGCCTGCAACCGACAGGTGTATTTGCGGGTACAGGCCAAGTCGCGGTCGCGCGTCGGGGATTATACTTAGACAAGCATAAAGAATCGGCGCCCCGTTGTGCGCCGTGGCATTAAGAGGTGCATATGGCAGAGAAACTCATTCCGCTGGTGGACGCGCAGTCGATTGTTCTGTCGCACGTTGCTCCGACCGATCTCGTCGAGATTCCCGTGTGGCAGGCCGCCGGTCTTCCCTTGGCCGAGGACGCGGTGGCCGATATCGACATCTCGCCGTTTGCCAACAGCGCTATGGACGGATATGCCGTGCGCTCGGCGGACTTGGCGCAGGCATCTGGCGAGGCGCCGGTGACGCTCGACGTTATCGGACACGAGGCCGCGGGCCATGTGTTTGAGGGCGCTATCGGCGCGGGCGAGGCGGTCCGCATTATGACAGGCGCGCCGGTGCCCGAAGGTGCCGACGCCGTGGTGAAATACGAGATCGTCGATGTGCTCGACGGCGATGGCAACGAGGGCTCGCACGTTCGCTTCTCGGCGCCTACCAAGGTAGGGGAGAACGTTCGCTCTGCCGCCGAGGAAGCCCATGCCGGCGATGCTGTGATGCACGCCGGCGAGGTCGTGGCTCCGGCGGGCGCGGGTCTGCTGGCAAGCGCCGGATACGCGAGCGTGAAGGTGCACGCCGCCCCACGTGTGGGCATTATCTCGCTGGGCACGGAACTGGTCGCACCGAGTAAGGTACCGGCGCGCGGTCAGATTCGTGATTCCAACTCGTCGGCGTTGATGGCCGAAGCGCTCGATGCCGGCGCCGAGCCCGTGTTCTACGGCATTGCGCCCGATGATGAGCAGGCGATTGCCGAGCTGGTGCATCGTGCCGTGCAGGAGTGCGATTTTGTCATTACGAGCGGTGGCGCCTCGGCGGGCGATTACGATTTCGTGACGGCGCTCGTCTGGCGCGAGGGCGAGGTGCTGTTCGATCGCATCTCGATGCGTCCGGGCAAGGCCATCACGTTTGGCTTGCTCGGGGGCAAGCCCTACCTAGGGCTTTCAGGCAATCCGGCCGCGGCGTATGTGGGCTTTGAGATGCTCGCCCGTCCGGCGATTCGCAAGATGCGCGGCTTTGCCGAGGGCGTGCGTCCCGTGCAGCAGGCGACGCTCACGCACGGCGTGAAAAAGCGCCAGGACCGACGCTTCTTCGATCGCGCCACGGTTTTGCGCGACCCCGAGACCAGTGAGCTGTTGGTGACCGAGGCCAAGACGCAGAATTCGGCGCTGCTCGGCACGATGCAGCGGTCCAACTGCCTGCTGCGTATTGACGAAGGACCGTGCGAGCTCAAGGCGGGCGACGTCGTGGATGTCGTGCGTGTCGACCTGCCCGAGGGCACGGTGTTGTAGGAGGAAGACTATGGAGTTGAAGATTTCGATCGTGACGTGCTCGGATACGCGCGATCTTGCTCAGGACGAGGCTGGAGCCGCACTCGAGGAACTTATCGAGGCGCAGGGCTGGACGGTCGTCTCACATGTGGTCGTGCGCGACGACGCCAGCGAGATCGGTGATGCCCTGTCTCTTATACACATCTGACGCTGCCGACGAATAGCCTTGTGTAGAT